>NZ_JBEZJY010000155.1:0-1074 GCF_040651415.1 Streptomyces sp. NPDC048484 | reverse complement strand
TTGTAAAATGAAGTTAGCCACCTTGAGTCAAGCAAAAAACATCTGAATCTCTTATACTAGAAGTTCGACCAAATAGTATAAAAAGGAAATTCAGATGCAAGACTATTCTATCACAAGCCAGAGCAAAGGGAAACACCTGACCAATCAAGACCGTTTAAACATTGAACGTTGGCACAATAAAGAAGGACTGAGCAACCGTGAGATTGCGCGCTTATTGAATAAAGCTCATGGGACGATTGACAGAGAGATGAAGCGAGGGGAAATCCAGCTCAAACGGAAGGTAAAATACTCTGCTAAAAAGGCTCAAGAAAATTATGAAGGATTGAGGGCTCACAGTGTTCGTCCGAGTAAACTCACGACTGAGATTGATTGTTATGTGAGTACACGTCTTAAAGAAGACAAGGACTCTTTGGAAGTCATTCATCAGGCTCTAAAAGGAGTTTCTCTGAGCAGCCTCTACAATTGGGTCAACTGGGGCTGGTTAGAAGCCAAGCGTCATCATCTTTTCTATCCGCAGTATAAGGCGGCAAAGAAAATCAAACCTCGTGCGCCAAAGCATCCTTTTGGTAAGTCTATTGAAGAACGGCCTGAGTTCATTAACAATCGCTTAGAAGTGGGGCATTACGAGATTGACACGGTCATTCTTACGAGAGCTAAGAACAAGGTGCTTTTGACGCTCACAGAGCGAAAATACCGCACGGAGATCATTCGCTTGATTGATGGGAAAACAGCACAGGCGGTCAATGATGAGCTGGTGGAACTTCAAAAAAGTTATGACTTCAAATCCATTACCCCTGACAATGGCCATGAATTTGCAAGGCTCTCTGAGGTCGTAAGCTGTCCAGTTTACTATGCACACGCCTACGCGAGCTTTGAGCGAGGGACGAATGAAAACCATAACCGAATGATTCGTAGGCATCTACCAAAAGGCACAACAAAGACGACCCCTGAAGAAGTCGCCGCTATCGAGTATTGGATGAACCATTATCCAAGAAAAATGTTCAACTATAAGAGTTCATATGAGATGAGCTTGGCTGGCTAACTTGGACTTGCAATTTGCGTTCTAAT
This sequence comes from Streptomyces sp. NPDC048484, assembly GCF_040651415.1. Classification (NCBI taxonomy): domain Bacteria; kingdom Bacillati; phylum Actinomycetota; class Actinomycetes; order Kitasatosporales; family Streptomycetaceae; genus Streptomyces; species Streptomyces sp. NPDC048484. The sequence goes on along the minus strand of NZ_JBEZJY010000155.1, from coordinate 6 downwards.
TATAAC
>NZ_JBEZJY010000154.1:0-1090 GCF_040651415.1 Streptomyces sp. NPDC048484 | reverse complement strand
ACCGTCACCCCTCCGGCCAGCGCAAGGGAGCACTCACCCGACCGCAATGCCTGCACCGCCAGATGCAACGCCACCAACGACGACGAACACGCCGTGTCCAACGTCACCGACGGACCCTCAAGGCCCAGCACATACGACACTCGACCGGACGCGACGGCACCTGTACTGCTGTTGTAGGTGTAGTCGTGGTGCATCATCCCTGCGAAGACACCGGTCGAGGTGCCCCGCAGCGAGGCCGGGGAGATACCAGCCCGTTCCAGAGCCTCCCAGGTGACCTCGAGCAGCAGACGCTGCTGCGGGTCCATCCCCAACGCCTCATTCGGACTGATCCCGAAGAACGCGGCGTCGAAGTCGCCCGCGTCGTGCAGGAATCCACCCTCGCGGACGTAGCTCGTGTCTTCCCGTACGCCATCCGGGTCATAGAGCCGCCCGAGCTCCCAGCCTCGGTTCGTCGGGAATTCCGAGATCACATTCCTGTCCTCGGCCAGCAGCCGCCACAGGTCCTCCGGCGATTCGACGCCACCTGGGTAGCGACAGCTCATCGACACGATCGCGATCGGATCGTCAACTGCCGACGCACCGACCGCTACGACCTCGATACCCCCCTTGTCGACGCCGATCAGCTCATCGAGCAGGTAGGCAGCCAGGGCAACGGGACTTGGGTGATCGAAGACGAGGGTGGGCGTCAGCCGCATGCCGGTGGCCTCGTTCATTCCGTTACGGAATCGCACGGCCGCGAGCGAGTCGAAGCCCAAGTCGCGGAAGGCGCGCTGCGGTTCGATTTCCTCAGGGCCGGCGTGCCCCAGAATGAGGGCGGCCTGTACGCGGACCAGTTCGAGGAGCAGGGCTTCACGCTCGCGCTCGGAGAGCATGACAAGACGGTCTTTCAACGATCCCGCGGTCGAGGATGCCGCTTCTGCGGTCCTCCGGAGGAAGCGACGGGTCAGTGCGCGATACAGCTCCGGAACGTCATCGGCACCGTGCCCTCCCAAGCTCTTGAGGTCGAGTCGTATGGGGATGAGGGTGGGGTCGTCGAGTGTGGTGGCGGTGTCGAGGAGGGTGAGGGCGTGGTCGGTGGGCAGGGGCAGGA
>NZ_JBEZJY010000153.1:0-1113 GCF_040651415.1 Streptomyces sp. NPDC048484 | reverse complement strand
ATCAGGGCCGGCAGATGGTGTAGCAGTTCCTTCGGGGCCCTGGCGCGAACAGCGCCGGGGCCCCTCCACGCGTTCCACAGAGAGGTGCGATGACAGCAGACGACTCGTTCGGACGTCTCGATGACGACGACTACCCCGCCTACACCATGGGCCGGGCCGCCGAAGTGCTCGGCACCACCCAGGGCTTCCTCCGCGCCATCGGCGAGGCCCGCCTCATCACCCCGCTCCGCTCCGGGGGCGGCCACCGCCGCTACTCCCGCTACCAACTGCGCATCGCCGCCCGGGCGCGCGAGCTCGTCGACCAAGGCACCCCCATCGAGGCCGCCTGCCGCATTGTCATCCTCGAAGACCAGCTCGAAGAAGCCCAGCGCATCAACGCCGAACACCACCGCGCCGCCGAAACAGCGAACCCAGCGTCCGCGGCCTGAGAGGCCCAAGACCCGCAACTCCCCCAGACGCTTCGCGGTGCCGCCCACGGACGCTGCCCGGAACGCCTGTGTTCCGGGCACCTTCAGCCGGTAGCCGTCCCGGGCGAGACGGCCGTCGGTGGCCCGCCCCACCCCGCGCTCGGCTCCAGTGACCGCGGCGACCGGCGGCCCGGCCGTTCGGGCCACAGCCCCGACATCGGACAACTCGTGCTGCTCGGGTCACGCTTGCCTTCTCACAGAACGGTCGGCTTCGAATCAGCCGGATCCGAAGCGCACGCTACGGGCCGGCGCCGGCGGCGGCCCCGTTTGGTCCCAGGTGCTTCCGACACCGACGACGGCGAGCAGTTGCTTGCACCCGCCGTCGGCGTACACGAAAGCGGTGGCGTCCGTGTCGTTGGCCGCGTGAGCTGCTCCGCCGCCCAGAGGCAGGCACACGTCATCGGACGGGGTGGAAAGCGTGCTTGCCGCCCCGGTGTCGGACCTGCTGTACGAGAACTGCCCGTCCGCGGCCCGGGCGAGGCTGGTCAACGCGGTGAGTAGCACCGCAGCCCCACCGGCTGCGGCGACGGCCCTGACGATGGAATGCATCCTGTTCATGATCGGATAACGACTCAAGCGGGAAACGGTGACCTCCACACCGTGCCTTCACGCAATGTCAGTGAGACTGCTCAGACCTCGTGAAGTC
>NZ_JBEZJY010000152.1:0-1122 GCF_040651415.1 Streptomyces sp. NPDC048484 | reverse complement strand
TCTCGACCGTCCGATCGCAGCCGAGGCTGCCGACACCGTGGTCCTGGTCGTCTCGGAACTCGTCACCAACGCCCTGCGCCACGGCGGCGGCACCTTCAGCCTGGACCTGACCGCGCACCCGGACAGCATCGCGGTGGCCGTGCACGACCGCAGCCCGCAGGCGCCGCGCATGCGTACCCCCGACCTGAACGGCGGCACCGGCGGCTTCGGCTGGCCCATGGTCAACCGCCTCGCCCGCGCCACCGCGGTGACCCGCCGGACGGCCGGCGGCAAGACGGTAAGCGCCCTTCTCGCCCGGTAGCGCCAAGGCGCGGGCCCCGACCGGGGCCGGCGGCCTTCCCGGGGAGCGGAGCACGTACTTGGCACCAACGGCTCTACCACCGGCCCTCACAGCCGGAGTTCTGATAGCTGGAAGGCTGCTGCCGGTCGTCTCGTGCATGTATCCACCGCAGGCCAGACTGCCTGTGCCAGGTAGTACGGGGCAACGAGAGCGGCGGCGATGACACTCCGCAGAGCAGACTTGATCATCTGCTGTTGATAGCGGCCGGCCGCGCCATGCGGTGACTGCACTGCCAGTCACTCGTGTGAGGGGAACAGTCGTACCGGAGAAACGAACGTGCGCTCGCCGATGTGCAGATCACCTCTTCGGTCGACGTCGACGGGCTTCAGCCCGCCGACCAGGGATCGCCGACCGCGGCCGCGCCCCAATCTGACCCGCCGCGTCACGAATCCACGAGGTAGGTCTTCTCGCCCATCATCAGGGGCGCGTCGGCGGGGCCTTTGATGTAGGGGCCGCGCCAGATCACCCGGTGTTCCTGACGGCTGGGGTACCACTGCCTCACCTTGTGCATCCGTACCGGCCACCGATGGTGGTACACCCGCTTCGTCTCCCCCACTGGGTCCGATGGACGGGGCGAGGACGCGGCGAGCCGGATCACCCGTACGTCGGGGTCCTGTGGCTCAGAGGGCGTTCTGTGATGGTTCGGCGGTTTTCAGGTTGAGGTGGTGTCCGGTGCGGGCGGAGCCGGTCGGGGCAGGGTGAACAGGCCGGGCTCGGGTTCGGTGAGGAGGCCGCGGTTGACCAGGCGTTTCAGTTTCGCGCGGGTGCCTTCGGTGTGCCGC
>NZ_JBEZJY010000151.1:0-1124 GCF_040651415.1 Streptomyces sp. NPDC048484 | reverse complement strand
GGCTTCCACATCCGGCCTATCAACCCAGTCGTCTACTGGGAGCCTTAACCAATCTAGTTGGTGGGAATACTCATCTCGAAGCAGGCTTCCCGCTTAGATGCTTTCAGCGGTTATCCCTCCCGAACGTAGCCAACCAGCCATGCCCTTGGCAGGACAACTGGCACACCAGAGGTTCGTCCGTCCCGGTCCTCTCGTACTAGGGACAGCCCTTCTCAATATTCCTACGCGCACAGCGGATAGGGACCGAACTGTCTCACGACGTTCTAAACCCAGCTCGCGTACCGCTTTAATGGGCGAACAGCCCAACCCTTGGGACCGACTCCAGCCCCAGGATGCGACGAGCCGACATCGAGGTGCCAAACCATCCCGTCGATATGGACTCTTGGGGAAGATCAGCCTGTTATCCCCGGGGTACCTTTTATCCGTTGAGCGACAGCGCTTCCACAAGCCACTGCCGGATCACTAGTCCCGACTTTCGTCCCTGCTCGACCCGTCGGTCTCACAGTCAAGCTCCCTTGTGCACTTACACTCAACACCTGATTGCCAACCAGGCTGAGGGAACCTTTGGGCGCCTCCGTTACTCTTTAGGAGGCAACCGCCCCAGTTAAACTACCCATCAGACACTGTCCCTGATCCGGATCACGGACCCAGGTTAGACATCCAGCACGACCAGACTGGTATTTCAACGACGACTCCACCATGGCTGGCGCCATGACTTCACAGTCTCCCAGCTATCCTACACAAGCCGAACCGAACACCAATATCAAACTATAGTAAAGGTCCCGGGGTCTTTCCGTCCTGCTGCGCGAAACGAGCATCTTTACTCGTAGTGCAATTTCACCGGGCCTATGGTTGAGACAGTCGAGAAGTCGTTACGCCATTCGTGCAGGTCGGAACTTACCCGACAAGGAATTTCGCTACCTTAGGATGGTTATAGTTACCACCGCCGTTTACTGGCGCTTAAGTTCTCAGCCTCGCACACCCGAAAGTGCACTAACCGGTCCCCTTAACGTTCCAGCACCGGGCAGGCGTCAGTCCGTATACATCGCCTTACGGCTTCGCACGGACCTGTGTTTTTAGTAAACAGTCGCTTCTCGCTGGTCTCTGCGGCCACCCCCAGCTCA
>NZ_JBEZJY010000150.1:0-1126 GCF_040651415.1 Streptomyces sp. NPDC048484 | reverse complement strand
CGGGACGTCCAACAACGGCGCCTGCATGCCCGGCAGTTACCCGTGCCGGCAGATCACCGAACTACCGCAGCAGAGTCGATCTCCAACTGAAGGGCCAGTACTCCAGCCGTAGACCGTTAAGTGCTCTGGTCTTGGGGCTGTCTGCCACCGGCGGAAACTCAGGTGGCCTCAGTGCACGATCTGGGTAGGGTCGGGCGATGCCCGAGCTGAAGCGCTTGCATGCCGGCCACGCCCCGGCGGTCCTGGCCTTCGAGCTGGCGAACCGCACCTACTTCGCTGCCTCGATCTCCGACCGCGGCGACGACTTCTTCGACCAGTTCACCGACTGGTACAGCGTCGCGCTGGCCGAGCAGGAGGCCGGCATCTGCGCCTTCTACCTGCTCGTCACCGAGGACGGCTCGGTACTCGGCAGGTTCAACCTGTACGACTTGGAGGACGGCACCGCCAGACTCGGCTACCGGGTCGCGGAGCGGGTCGCCGGCCGCGGCGTGGCGACCGCAGCCGTCCGGGAGCTGTGCCGGACGGCGACAGCGGTGCACGGCCTGCGCACACTGCGGGCGGCCACCTCCCACGACAACGCCGCGTCCCAGAAAGTCTTGGCCAAGGCCGGGTTCGTCTCGGTTGGCCCTGCCACCCCGGCCGATCTCGGCGGCAAGTCAGGCACCTGGTACCAGCGCGACCTCCAGCCATAGCACGCACCGGACGCCGCTCCTCAACGGGCAAACGTTGCCTGCCGCGGGCCTATAGGGGCCGGTGAACTCCACCAGCAGGAGCATCGGGAACGAACCGAACGCCGCGAAGGTCGCCATCGTCGAGGGATGCAGCACCTGACTGCACAGGGCGAACAGAGCGGGCATCACCAGCGCGGTGCGCGCGGCGCGGCGAGTCGCCACCAGTCCCGGGTCATGGTCGCGCAACCAGGTGGGGATCCGCCCGGGCAGGACGCGCCAAGGAATCGCCATACGCCCGCGCACCTCCTGGCGGCACAACACCCACGTACCCCACCGCTCGCGAGTATCCGACATTCACGGTGCCCGCACACCGCGCCGTCGCACCGGGCAGGGACGAAACCGAACCCGGTCGACAGATCCTGGGCTGCGATGGGTCGATCACGGTTCGATAACGA
>NZ_JBEZJY010000149.1:0-1179 GCF_040651415.1 Streptomyces sp. NPDC048484 | reverse complement strand
CACTGCTTAGACCAGAATCCATTAACTGGCATCTCTTAGCCTACTGCGTCCCTCCATCACGATCATATCTAGTACTGGAATATCAACCAGTTGTCCATCGACTACGCCTTTCGGCCTCGCCTTAGGTCCCGACTAACCCAGGGCGGACGAGCCTTCCCCTGGAAACCTTAGTCTTACGGTGGATAAGATTCTCACTTATCTTGCGCTACTCATACCGGCATTCTCACTTCTTAACGCTCCAGCACTCCTCACGGTATACCTTCATCGCGGTTAAGAACGCTCTCCTACCATTGATAAAATATCAATCCAAAGCTTCGGTAATATGTTTAGCCCCGGTACATTTTCGGCGCAGGGTCACTCGACTAGTGAGCTATTACGCACTCTTTGAATGATAGCTGCTTCTGAGCTAACATCCTAGTTGTCTGTGCAACCCCACATCCTTTTCCACTTAACATATATTTTGGGACCTTAGCTGTTGGTCTGGGCTGTTTCCCTTTCGACTACGGATCTTAGCACTCGCAGTCTGACTGCCGAACATGTGTATTAGCATTCGGAGTTTATCTGAGATTGGTAATCCTAGACGGACCCCTCACCCAAACAGTGCTCTACCTCCAATACACTTACATTTCGACGCTAGCCCTAAAGCTATTTCGGAGAGAACCAGCTATCTCCCAGTTCGTTTGGAATTTCTCCGCTATCCACAAGTCATCCAAACACTTTTCAACGTGTCCTGGTTCGGGCCTCCAGTGCGTCTTACCACACCTTCACCCTGCTCATGGATAGGTCACTAGGTTTCGGGTCTACATCATGATACTAAGTCGCCCTATTCAGACTCGGTTTCCCTACGGCTCCGTCTCTTCAACTTAACCTCGCATCATAACGTAACTCGCCGGTTCATTCTACAAAAGGCACGCTCTCACCCATTAACGGGCTCGAACTTCTTGTAGGCACACGGTTTCAGGTGCTATTTCACTCCCCTCTCGGGGTTCTTTTCACCTTTCCCTCACGGTACTGGTTCACTATCGGTCACTAAGGAGTATTTAGGGTTGGGAGATGGTCCTCCCGGATTCAAACTGGATTTCGCGTGTCCAGCCCTACTCAGGATACTGCTAGGTATAAGCGCTATTTCGTCTACGGGATTATTACCCTCTTTGATTAACCTTCCCAGGTTATTCGACT
>NZ_JBEZJY010000148.1:0-1358 GCF_040651415.1 Streptomyces sp. NPDC048484 | reverse complement strand
GTCATGCCGCTGGTCTGTTCCCACAGTCCCCAGGCCAGTGACTGCCCGGCCAGCCCCTGCGCCCGGCGGTGAACGGCCAGCCCGTCCAAGAACGCGTTCGCCGCCGCATAATTACCCTGCCCCGGAGCACCCATCACCCCCGCCGCCGAGGAGAACAGCACAAACGCCGCCAGGTCCATCCCCGCCGTCAGCTCATGCAGATACCACGCCGCATCCGCCTTCGGCCCCACCACCGCCGCCATCCGCTCCTCGGTCAGCGACCCGATCATCCCGTCATCCAGCACCCCCGCCGCATGCACCACCCCACCCAGCGGATGCTGTGGATCGATGCCCGCCAGCAGACCCGCCACCGCCCGCCGGTCAGCCACATCACACGCCACCACCCGCGCCCGCGCACCCAGCGCGGCCAGCTCCGCCACCAGCCCCGACGCCCCCGGCGCCGCCGGCCCCCGCCGGCTCGTCAGCACCAGATGCCGCACCCCATGCCGCTCCACCAGATGCCGCGCCACCACCGCACCCAAACCACCCGTACCACCCGTCACCAACACCGTGCCCACACCAGCCAACCCGGCAAAACCCCCCACCGACGGCCCACCGGCACTCTCCCCGCCCCGCTCCGGCTGAGCCGCGACCCGGGTCAGCCGCGCCCCATAAGCCACCCCGCCACGCACCACCACCTGCGACTCCCCCGCCGCCAGCACCACCCCCACCGCAGCCAGACCGTCGCCATCACCCCCGCCACCGACATCCGCCAGCACAACCCGCCCCGGATCCTCCGACTGAGCCGACCGCACCAGACCCCACACCGCCGACCCCGCCAGATCCCGCACCCCCTCACCCGGCAACCCCACCGCACCCCGCGTCACCACCACCAACCGCGACCCCGCAAACCGCTCCTCACCCAACCACGACCGCAACACCCCCAACACACCACACGCCACACCCCCCACCGAACCACCAGAACCACCAGAACCGGCAGAACCGGCAGAACCGGCAGACGGGATATCACCGACCACGCCACCGTCGAAATTCACCGGCAGCACCACGACCGGCGGCACCGGCTCCCCCACCACCAGCGCACCCCACTCCACCCACGACCCATCCACCGACGACCCGCCAGACACGTCCGCCGCCGACCCACCCGGCAGCGGAACCCACTCCACCCGGAACATCGACTCAACCCCACCACCACCAGCGGACAGACCCTCCCCGGCCGGCACCTCACGCAACGCCAGCGAATCCACCGACAACACCGGCCGCCCCGCACCGTCCGCCGCCTCCACCGACACCACACCCACACCCAACGGCATCAACCGCACCCGCAACACCGACGCCCCCGACGCGAACAGACTCACCCC
>NZ_JBEZJY010000147.1:0-1370 GCF_040651415.1 Streptomyces sp. NPDC048484 | reverse complement strand
CCATCCGCTATACGGGTCCAGACGCCGGCGCGGCGGCCTCGCGGGCGTAGTCGGTGAGGTCTTTTGGTTGGCGGCCCGGGGCCTCCTGGACGTGGATCTTTACCTCGCCGTCGACCGGCGGCCTCTCGACAGCCAGTGTGCCGGTGTCGGCCTCGGGCACGCCCCGGGAGCTTCGTGACTACTTCAACCGTTGGCGGATGCGTTGCCGTGCCCAGGGCGCCGAGACCGTGGGCATGATCGCGGGGTGTTCATCGCGGCCGGAGGCTCAGGAACCAGTCACGTTTGCGGGCGCGGTCCAGCCGGTAGCTCGGATCCACTCGACCAGGTCCAGGGTGGCCGGCTCGATCGAGCGCACCACCGCGAGGTCCGAGGGGTTTTCCTCCGCCTTCGCGAACTGGCGGAACATCGCCTTGTCGAGGTCGTTGGGAAGCACGCTCAACGGGAGGGTCTCGTACCGTGCCGGGAGCCCGGCGCGCGCGCCGAACGCCGCGGCGATCTGGGGGCCCGTCAGCTCGTCGCCGACGAGCTCGACGACTCCGCCGGGCGCCTCCGCGATGTCGAGCAGGAGCGCGGCGGCGACCCGGCCGATGTCCCTGACCGAGATCACCTTCAGGGCGACGTCCTCCGGCAGCGGCAGCCTCAGCACGATCTCCCCATGCTCCAGGCTCGGTGCCATCACGCTCGCGAAGTTCTCCATGAAGGCGGTCGCGCGAACCATCGTGGCCCTCAGGCCGGACTTCCTCAGGTGCTCCTCGATCCAGTGCTTCGAGTCGTGGTGCGGCACACCCGACTCCCGGTCCGCTCCGAAGACCGAGTTGAACACGACGTGCGGGACGCCCCTCTCGGCCGCCGCGTCGACGAGCGCGGTACCGATGCGGATCTCCGCCTCGACCTCTTCGAGGCTGTTCGCCTCCGGGGTCATGAAGTAGAACCCCTCGACCGTCGCCAGCGCGGCGGCCAGCGACGCCGGTTCGTCGGCCCGGATGGCCGCCAGCTCGACGCCGCGGGCGGCCAGCGCCTGAGCCCGGTCGGACTGCGGGTTGCGGACCAGAGCCCGCACCCGCGCCTTGTGGTCCAGCAGCGCGTCGACCACCGCCCCGCCCTGTTGCCCCGTCGCGCCGAAGACTGCGATCGTGCCGGTCCTCTGTGTGCTCATCACTGCCACCCCTCACTAGTTCATGCCGTGAACGAAACTAGTTCACGGCGTGAACTACGTCAAGGTGCGGGTGTAGCGGGACCTCACGGTGTGATGGGCTGGTTCGAGGTGGGCGAAGAGAGGTCCGAGGTGTCCACGATGGCGGTGGCCACGCGCTCGAAGTCGCGCTGGTCGTCGGCGTCGAGGTTCCTCGCGATCTCGGGCAGGCGCTTGG
>NZ_JBEZJY010000146.1:0-1431 GCF_040651415.1 Streptomyces sp. NPDC048484 | reverse complement strand
TTGACTTGTACCTCGTGCTGAAGCACGAGGATTCTGGCCTTCCGTTCCGTTGCTGTGCCGCTACGCGGCGCGGGCTTCGGCCGGGAATCCGTGACTTCCTGTCTTACGTTTTCCACATGGGGATCAGCCGGTCATTCGTAGGATCGGTGGCCCCAGGGACTCCGGGTATGGCTCGCTTCCTGTTGCAGCTCGTATGGCTTTGGAAACTTGGCCGCCCGGAGCCCCGCGACGACTCGACCACCAATTGGGAAACGCGACTCGATCGCTGTTGTAAGACAACGTCGGCGAGGTCGTCTGCGGGGCCACAGTGACGACGAGCTGGCGGAGGTGACCGTGCCCGGGATCTGGGCCGGTGTGGACATCGGCAAGAAGCATCACCACGCGGTAGTGATCAACGCAGAGGGCGAACGGCTGCTCTCCCGCCGCGTCCAGAACGACGAGACCGAGCTGCTCCAGCTCCTCGGCGACGTCCTGGAGATATCCGACGACGTGCTGTGGGCCGTCGACATCAACCACGGCATCGCCGCGCTCCTGATCGGCCTGCTGCTCAACCACGACCAGCCGATCGCCTACCTCACCGGCCGGGCAGTCCACCAAGCGGCAGCCACCTACCGCGGCGAGGGCAAGACCGACGCCCGCGACGCCTTCATCATCGCCGACCAGGCCCGCGTCCGACGCGACGTGAGCATGCTGCGACCGGGCGACGAGATAGCCATCGACCTGCGTCTCCTCACCGCCCGGCGCCTGGACCTTGTCTACGACCGCACCCGGCAGATCAACCGCCTGCGGGCCCAGCTCCTGGAGTTCTTCCCCGCGCTGGAGCGGGCCCTGGACCTGACCAAGAAGGGCCCCATCACGCTGCTGACCGGCTATCAGACCCCAGCAGCGATCCGGCACATGGGTGCCAAGCGACTGGAGACCTGGCTACGAAACCGCAAGGTCAGAGATGCCGCCGCGCTCGCTCACAGGGCTGCGGAAGCCGCCCGGGCCCAGCTGACCGCGTTACCCGGCGAACAGCTGGCGGCCGAGATCGTCGCTCGACAGGCGAGCGCGGTGATGGCCCACCATGAGGAAGTCGCCGAACTGGACGCTCGGATCGAGGCCCGGTTTCGCCGGCACCAGGACGCCGAGGTGATCCTCAGCCTGCCCGGCATGGGCCCCACTCTCGGGGCGGAGTTCATCGCCGCGACCGGCGGAGACCTTAGCGCTTTCGGCAGCCCCGACCGCCTGGCCGGCTTCGCCGGCCTCGCCCCCGTGCCCTGGGACTCCGGCAGCGTCAGCGGCAACCTGCGCAGACCCAGGCGCTACCACCGCGGCCTCCAACGCTCCATGTTCCTGTCCGCGCAGGTAAGTGCGCGGTTCTGCCCGGTCTCAAAGGCGTATTACGACCGGAAGCGCAGCGAAGGCAAAGGGCACAAGCAGGCAGTCCTC
>NZ_JBEZJY010000145.1:0-1490 GCF_040651415.1 Streptomyces sp. NPDC048484 | reverse complement strand
GCTACCTCGCAGGCCTCCACCTCCGCGCCTCCATGATCTGGATCAACGACCTGCTGAAGGCAACTGACTGATCACGACGTCACACAGGCCCTAGTGTGATCGGCATGCAGCTCAGGTACGTCTTCCGGTTGTACCCGGACCTCGGCTAGCAGAGGGCGTTGGCGCGGGCGTTCGGGTGCGCCCGTGTCGTGTTCAACGATGCGGTGCGGGCCCGTGAGGACGCCCGCACGGCGGGCGCGGCGTTCCCGACGGCCGCCGAGCTGTCCACTCGTCTGATCACCCAGGCGAAGCAGACCACTGCACGCTCCTGGCTGGGTGAGGTTTCCGCGGTGGTCCTGCAGCAGTCCCTGCGCGACGCCGAGAGCGCGTACCGCAACTTTTTCGCCTCTCTCCAGGGCACCCGCAAGGGTCCCAGGATCGGTGCGCCCCGCTTCAAGTCCCGCAAGGACACCCGTCAGTCGGTCCGGTTCACGGCCAACGCCCGCTGGAAGATCACCGACAGTGGCCGGCTGAACCTGCCGAAGATCGGGGCGGTGAAGGTGAAGTGGTCGCGCACCCTGCCCACCACGCCCTCCTCCGTCACCGTCATCAAGGACGCGGCCGGCAGGTTCTTCGCCTCCTTCGTCATCGACACCGACCCGCAGACGGATGCCGAGCGGATGCCCGGCACCGACCGCACCATCGGCATCGACCTGGGCCTGAGGCACTTCGCGGTCCTGTCCGACGGCACGAAGATCGACTCCCCGAGGTTTCTGCGCCGCGCGGAGAAGAACTGAAGAAGACCCAGCGGGAACTGTCCCGCAAGCAGAAGGGGTCCAGGAACCGGAACAAGGCCCGGCTCAAGGTTGCCCGCGCCCACGCCCAGGTCACCGACGCCCGTCACGAGTTCCACCACCAGCTCTCCACCAGGCTGATCTCCGAGAACCAAGGGATCGCCGTGGAGGACCTGGCGGTGGCGGGGCTGGCGCGCACCAGGCTGGCCAAGTCCGTGCACGACGCCGGATGGTCGTCGTTCGTGAACATGCTCCAGTACAAGGCGGAGCGGTACGGGCGGACCCTGGTCAGGATCGGCCGGTTCGAGCCGACCAGCCAGACCTGCTCCGCCTGCGGCGTCAAGGACGGGCCCAAGCCCCTCAACATCCGGGAGTGGACGTGCGCGGCCTGCGGCGCGGTCCACGACCGGGATGTCAATGCCGCAAAAAATGTGAAGACGGCCGCCGGACTGGCGGTATCGGCCTGCGGAGCGCCGGTAAGACCGGGAGCAGTCCCGGCACAGCGTAAAGAAACTTCCCAATCTCGATGTCAAGCGGCTGCGGCAAGGGGAATTGCACCTTGGTAGGGCGTCTTGTCCCGGATCATGACCCACAGGACGTTGGTTCGCCGACGGGCGAGCGCGAGGACTGCCTGCTTGTGCCCTTTGCCTTCGCTGCGCTTCCGGTCGTAATACGCCTTTGAGACCGGGCAGAACCGCGCACTTACCTGCGCGGACA
>NZ_JBEZJY010000144.1:0-1560 GCF_040651415.1 Streptomyces sp. NPDC048484 | reverse complement strand
AGCCCTTCAGTTGGAGATCGGTTCCGCTGCGGTAGTTCGACGGTTCGGTGGTGGTGGGCCGGATGTCGTGGTGCGGGTGTGACCTCGAGGGCTGCGGGGTCGGCGGCGGTGATACTCGTACGCGATGGCTTGGTGCAGGCGTCGCCACAGTGACCAGGCGAGACCATGACGGATCTGCTCCCGTGCAGCGGGCCGAGGGGCCATCAGGACCACCAGGCGGCGGACCTCATAGGGGCTCACGGGGAGCGGGAACACCCTCCGCTCCGGTGGCAGATCCCCCTCTCTCCGCCGGTGGCCCTCCGGCGTCCTCCCGAGCGGCCTCGGCGGCCTGCACCGCCAGGAATGCGGCCGCCAGCTGGGCCAGGCTGATGTGCCGGTACCAGCCGTGGAAGGAACGGACCTCGTAGTCCGCCATCCCTGCGGCCTGCTTCGCCAGTCTGATCGCGACCTCCACGCCCCAGCGCGCCGATGTGACCGCGATCAGCTCCTCCACGCCGGTGGCGGCCGGACCCCAGCCCAGGTGGTACTCGCGCTGCGCGGGATCATCGGGATGACGTCGGGCCAGCAGCCAGCGCGCTTGATCGTCGGCGCCCGTTTCCATGTCGGGGTCGGGGATGCGGCGCGCCCACCATTGGAAGGAGCGGGCCGCGGGGTCCGCAGCAGGCACCTCGACCCAGTCTTCCTCCCTCGCGCAGCGCTCGACCAGGCGGCCCAGGTGGCGCCAGCCCGGACGCGGCAGCACGGTCTGGTTGGCCTGCACCGCCACCACGTACGGCAGCGCGTGCTCCTCCAGGAACGTGCGGAAGGCGCCGTCGCGTCCGTAGACTTCGTCGGCGGCCACCCACACCTGGTCCTTGGGCAGGTCGGGCACGATCCGGGAGATCATCGCCTCGGCCTGGCGGGGCTTGACCGTAAAGGCGACCCGTTCGGGGACGTGGGCGGCCCGGCACCGGGTGCGGTCCTCGGTCCACGCCTTGGGCAGGTACAACTCCCTGTCGATCAATGCCTGGCCGGCCGTGGTGACCCAGGCCGCCATCACCCCGACCTGGCAGGGGAAGACCCCGCCCAGCGCGCCGGAGTACTGCGGGGCCACCCCGGCCGAGGCCCGGCCCTTCTTCGCGAACCCGGTCTCGTCAATCACCAGCACCCCGGACCCGCCCGGCCCCGGGCCCCGCCCGCCGTCCTTGAGCCCGGCAATGGCGTAGCGGCGAGTGAAGTCCCGCAGCACATCCGGATCCCAGCGGCCCCGGTCCAGCAGATGCTGCTGACCGCCAGGATCCCGGTCGCCTGCATACTCGGCCAGCTGCCAGCCATTCTTGCGCGAAAGCGGGGCCAACAGTCCCCGGATGCACGCGGCGGCCCGGTGCCGCAGCTCGACCCGCGGGAAGACGAACCCCACATCAAGCAACAGCTCTTCCAGCTGCTCGGCGAAGCCAGCAGCCCGCTCCTCCTCGGTGACCTGCACCGGGACGTCCAACAACGGCGCCTGCATGCCCGGCAGTTACCCGTGCCGGCAGATCACCGAACTACCGCAGCAGAGTCGATCTCCAACTGAAGGGC
>NZ_JBEZJY010000143.1:0-1587 GCF_040651415.1 Streptomyces sp. NPDC048484 | reverse complement strand
GCTTCGACGTTGGTGACCTGGTAGCCGTGGACGGGGTCCATGATCGTGGGGAGGTAGAGGCGTCCGGGGTCGCAGGAGGAGAAGCCGGCGTTGCGGTCGGGGGTCCATTGCATGGGGGTGCGGACGGCGTCGCGGTCGCCGAGCCAGATGTTGTCGCCCATGCCGATCTCGTCGCCGTAGTAGAGGATCGGGCTGCCGGGCAGGGAGAGCAGGAGTGCGGTGAAGAGTTCGATCTGGTTGCGGTCGTTGTCGAGGAGGGTGGCGAGGCGTCGGCGGATGCCGATGTTGGCGCGCATGCGGGGGTCTTTGGCGTATTCGGCATACATGTAGTCGCGTTCTTCGTCGGTGACCATTTCGAGGGTGAGCTCGTCGTGGTTGCGCAGGAAGATGCCCCATTGGCAGCCGGTGGGGATGGCGGGGGTTTTCGCGAGGATTTCGGAGACGGGGTAGCGGGATTCGCGGCGGACGGCCATGAAGATGCGTGGCATGACGGGGAAGTGGAAGGCCATGTGGCATTCGTCGCCGCCGGCGGTGTAGTCGCCGAAGTAGTCGACGACGTCTTCGGGCCATTGGTTGGCTTCGGCGAGGAGGACGGTGTCGGGGTAGTGGGCGTCGATTTCGGCGCGGACGCGTTTGAGGACCTGGTGGGTGGCGGGGAGGTTTTCGCAGTCGGTGTTTTCTTCGGCGAAGAGGTAGGGGACGGCGTCGAGGCGGAAGCCGTCGATGCCGAGGTCGAGCCAGAAGCGCAGGGCGGAGATGATTTCTTCGACGACGGCGGGGTTTTCGAAGTTGAGGTCGGGTTGGTGGGAGAAGAAGCGGTGGAAGTAGTACTGCTTGCGCAGGGGGTCGAAGGTCCAGTTGGAGGCTTCGGTGTCGACGAAGATGATGCGGGCGTCGGCGTATTGGCGGTCGTTGTCGGCCCACATGTAGTAGTTGCCGTAGGGGCCGTCGGGGTCGTTGCGTGAGGCCTGGAACCAGGGGTGCTGGTCGCTGGTGTGGTTCATGACGAAGTCGATGATGACGCGCATGCCGCGTTGGTGGGTGGCGTCGACGAATTCGACGAAGTCGGCGAGGTCGCCGAATTCGGGGAGGACGGCGGTGTAGTCGGAGACGTCGTAGCCGCCGTCGCGCAGGGGGGACTGGAAGAAGGGGGGCAGCCACAGGCAGTCGACGCCGAGCCATTGGAGGTAGTCGAGTTTGGCGGTGAGGCCTTTGAGGTCGCCGATGCCGTCGCCGTTGCTGTCCTGGAAGGAGCGGACGAGGACTTCGTAGAAGACGGCGCGTTTGAACCATTCGGGGTCCCGGTCCTTGGCGGGGGTGTCTTCGAAGGTGTCCGGGACGGGTTCGTTGACGATCATGTGGGTGACCCTCCGGTGGGCGGTGGGGACGGTCGCAGGACGGTCACTACGTGCGCGGGGTGGTGGCCGGGTGTGAGGCGCACGTAGGTGGTCCTGCCCCAGTGATAGGTCTCGCCGGAGAGCTCGTCGCGCACCGGCACCGACGCGTGCCGGTCCAGGCCGAGTCGTGGCATGTCCAACGAGACCGTGGCTTCCTGGGTGTGGTGAGGGTCGAGGTTCACGACCACCA
>NZ_JBEZJY010000142.1:0-1588 GCF_040651415.1 Streptomyces sp. NPDC048484 | reverse complement strand
ACGACCCAGCAACTGAACGAAAGACGGATCACCGGACAGATCCGTCCGCATCACCAACGTGTTGACGAAGAACCCGATCAAATCCTCCGTCTCCGCCCGGTTCCGGTTCGCGACCGGCGTCCCGACAGCCACATCCTCCTGACCACTGTGCCGACCCAACACCACCGCATAAGCAGCCAACAACGTCATATACATCGACGCGCTGTGGTCACGGGCGATCGCGCGCAGCCGTTCGGACGTGGACGCCGAAATGTGAAACTCCGCGACGGCGCCCTCCGGCGCGCGTACCGGCGGGCGGGGCCGGTCGGTCTGCAGCTCCAGAACGGGAACGCCGGCCAACCGCTCACGCCAGTACGCCAACTGCCCGTCAAGAACATCACCACTGAACCACTGCCGCTGCCACACCGCGAAATCGGCATACTGCACGGCCAACACCGGCAACGGATCCGGCCCACCCACACAGAACGCCTCGTACAACGCCGACAGATCACGACGCAACACACGGCCCGACCACTCGTCCGAGACCACATGGTGCATGGTCAACGCAAGCACATGGTCGTCGGCAGCCAGCCGAATCAGTGAGCCGCGAATCAACGGCCCGGCTGACAGATCGAACGCCGTCATCGCGTCCGCCGCCACCAGTTCCTGCACTACAGTCGGCGGGTCGTCGGCGCCGGAGATGTCGACCAGCGGGAGCGGGAAGGGCGAGGGCGGGTCGATCACCTGCCGGGCCACACCGTCCGCGTCCGCCACCAACCGGGTCCGCAACACCTCGTGCCGCGCCACCAGCGCAGCCAAAGCGGCGTTCAGAGCGATGATGTCCAACTCTCCGGACCAGCGCAAGGGTGATGGCACGTTGTACTCAGTTGATCCCGGCTCCAGCTGATCGAGGAACCACAACCGCTGCTGCGCGAACGACAACGGCAACGCCTGATCGCGCGGGACAGACGTCATCGGGGGCGCCCCAGCATCCCGCCCAAGGCCGCCAAGATCCTCGATCAATGCTGCTAGCCCGCGCACCGTCGGCTCGTCAAACAACACCGTCAAGGGAATGTCTACCCCGAACATCCGCCGGATCCGGGTCGCCACCTGGGTGGCCAGCAGCGAGTCCCCGCCGAGCTCGAAGAAATTGTCCACGGTCCCGACCCGGTCCACACCCAGCACCTGCGCCCAGATCCCGGCCAGCAGATCCTCCGCCACCCCACTCGGAGCGACGTATTCGCCGAGTTCGGGACGGGCACCGTCCGGTGAGGGCAGCGCCGCCCGGTCGACCTTGCCGTTCGCCGTCAACGGCAACGCCGCCAGCTCGACGAACACCGCCGGAACCATGAACTCCGGCAACCGCTCTCCCGCGAACGTACGCAGTTCGGCGACCGGCGGAATACCTTCCGCCGGATCGGCCGGCACCAGATACGCCACCAGCCGACGGTCCGTGTCATCACCCCACGCCACCACCACCGCCACCCGCACCCCGGGATGCGCGGCCAGCACCCCCTCCACCTCACCCGGCTCGATACGGAAGCCCCGCACCTTCACCTGATCATCGACACGGCCCAAAAACTCCAGCCGGCCGTCCACCAGCCACCGC
>NZ_JBEZJY010000141.1:0-1605 GCF_040651415.1 Streptomyces sp. NPDC048484 | reverse complement strand
GACAGGCTCGTCGCGGTTGCCGCGGCCCGCCTGCTCATCGGCCTGGCGCACCCAACTGCGCAGCGTCTCGCCGGTCACCCCGACATCCGCCGCCACCGCCGCATACGTGCGCTTCCCGCCCGCCGCCCCACGGCGCCGTCAGCCGGTGCGCGTTGAACAGTTCCTCGAGGGCGGCCCGGCGCCGCCGGTAGGGCCAGTCCGTGGTGTCGGTGCCCACGAGGCGCAGTACGTCGAACGCGACGAAATGAGTCGGCCACTGTGCGGCGGCCCGGGCGGCTGCGGCACCGCGGCGGTGCAGCCGGTTCTGCAGCTGCTCGAAGGCGAGACGCCCGTCGGCGTTCCATACGATGAGTTCGCCGTCCAGGGCGGTGGCGTCCGGCAGCTGCGCGGCGTCGGCCACCACCTCGGGGAACGCGGGTGCCATGGGAGTGCCGCGCCGTGAGCGCAGCATGACCTGGCTGCCGTCGACGCAGAGACCGGCCCGGAAGCCGTCCCACTTGGGTTCCGCGGCCGATCGCGGTGGCAGGGCGGGGCTGCGCACCGTGGTGGTGAGCATCGGCTCCGGCAGGATCCACGTCATCTGGGATGCCTTCACCCTGCCGGTCGACTGCGTGCGGGGTCAGTCGGGTGGTTGTCCGTGGTTGCCGCGGTGGCGGCTGTCCGGGCGGGTGTTCTTCCGCCATGGCTGTGTGGGCGGGACGCTGGTGGGGTGTCGAGGAAGCGTGTGCGGCGGTGTGTGCAGTGCCGGGCGTTGCTGCCCAAGGACGCGGGCCCTCGCCGGCGGTACTGCGATACGACGTGCCGGAGTCGTCAGTGGCGGCGGGTGCAGCGTCATGAGGAGATCTACCGGCGGGTCGTGGCTTCCCTGAATCGGGAGCTGGTCCGGGGCGGGATGGTGTGGGGGCAGGGTCGGTGTCCGGCGTGCGGGCTGACGGTGTCGGTGCGCAAGCGCACTGATTCGGTGTACTGCTCGCCGAAGTGCCGCACGAGGGCGTGGAGACAGCGCCGCGAAGATGCCGGCAGCGGGCCGTGACGTATCCGGAGGGTCGTTGCGGTACGCGTCACTGCGTGACGGCTGTCCATCACGCGGGCGCGGCTCCCGAACCGTAGGCCGGCACGGCCGCCCTTGTCGTGCCACCGGAGTCTGCAGTCGTGGCTACTCGCCGCCGCCGTCGATGAGGTCCAAGTCCTGCTGGATGCTGGGGGTGATCTGGATGTTGTCCGCGCTGGTGTTGCCTTCCGAGAGGACGGAGACCGGGATGCGCTTGGCGTTGACCAGGTTGAGAACGTCGGTGGCGTGCGCTGGCGCGGTGGCCGCCAGCAGGGCGCCGCAGACGGCGGCCACGGCGAGGATACGAGAGGTGATCTTCATGGTCTGTGTAACGACCGGATCGTACGACCGTCACTCATAGCACCCGCTGGGAATGCGGTGACCGGCACCACATGCCGTGGCGCCCGGACTTCGGTGTCACGAACTGCCGTTGGTCAGCCTTCGGTGGCACGGGCTCAGCTTGACTATTAACCCCACCAAGATCATTTCTTGGTGGGGTTCGTCGTTCGCCTGACAGCTGGGCGGCCTTTGCGTGATCGTGTCTTCTCGCTGAA
>NZ_JBEZJY010000140.1:0-1613 GCF_040651415.1 Streptomyces sp. NPDC048484 | reverse complement strand
GTTGCCCTCCTGGGGACCCGGTTCGATCACCCGGTCGCGCGCCAAGCCGCAGTTCATGCAGGTAGGGCCGTCCCTTGAAAGGAGCTACACCCATCTCAAATCCCGTGTCGGAATCTCACGGCCCCTGTCGGATCGACGTCGGATTCGACACCGGCCGTGAGACTGCCCAGGTCAGATGTCCCATCTCGCTGAGCATGGACGAGTCTCACTGATCTGAGCGGGGCGGCCATCCAATCTCACGTTCGATGGTTGTTGTCGAGGGCGAGGTCACTCACTGGGGTGACTCGCGTCCCAATCCGTGTGGCTTGTCTCACGGCATCCGTGACGGTCGTGTCATGGATGGGGGGTAGCGTCCTGCGGGGGTGGGCTCCGCCGGACGTCTCGGATCTCGATGCTGACCGAACTCCCACTCGGCAGTGTCCGGCTCTCTCACCTGTGCCGATAGGGCTTCGCACAGAGCGGGGGCGGCGCCAGATATTGTGACGCTCGTCCACTGACAAGGCGGCGGGGGCAACGATGCGCATCGCAGTGACGGGGGCAGCGGGCGGCCTGGGCGGGCGGGTGGTGCAGTTGCTCGCGGGCCGGGACAGCGTGGACGTCGTAGCGATGACCAGGCGGAAACTGCCTACCGAGGCATTGCCGGCGCAGGTGGAGGTTGCCGTCGCCGACTACGCTGATCCGCCCGCGCTGCGTGCGGCGCTGAAGGATGTGGACACTCTGGTCTTCGTCTCCAGTGACGGGCCCGATGCACGGATGCTGCTGCACCACCGCAACGTTGTCGCCGCCGCGGCAGCCGAGCGTGTCGGCCATGTCGCGGCGCTGAGCAGCGTCGACGCCGACATGGCGTCCCCGTTCTGCTATGCCGTGGTCAACCGGCTCACCGAGGACCTGCTCCTGGCCTCCGGCGTCCCGTACTCGTTCGCCAGGGCTTCGCTGTACATCGAGTTCTTCCAATCCTGGCTCACCGAGGCACGTGCGACGGGGCTGCTGCGGCTCCCGGCCGCGGACGGCCGGATCTCCTTAGTGGCGCGCGACGACGTGGCGCGCGCCCTCGCCGCGCTCGCGGTGGGTGAGCCGACCGGGCGTCATCATGACATCACCGGACCCGAGGTGGCGGACCTGGCAGGCATCGCCTCGGTCATGGCGGAGGCGTGGGAGACGCCTGTCGCCTACGTGGACATCCCGGCTGACACGTACTGCGCCGAGACGGCGGCGACCGGCCTGGACCCCTGGTGGCTCTACGCCTTCTCGTCCATGTTCGCCTCGGTGCGCGAGCAGCGCTGGGATCGAGTCTGCAACGACTACACCCGGCTGACTGGCCGCCTCCCCCTCGCTCTCCGCGACGTTCTATCAGCACAGGTGAGAGAGCCGGACGCTGCCGAGCGGGCCAACAACGACGCTCAGTGGGGCCAACTCAAGCGCTGCCGCGGAGCCTGACCAGAAAACTGCCACCTTCGATGAGAATTCTGCAAGCAGACGTCTCGACTTCCTGACACAGACCAGTTCAGACGCACTTAGAAGTCATCTCATTTGGATGACTCGGTAGAATCTCCGTCATGGTGGGGATTGTTGAGCGGTTGGTGCCGGACGAGTTGTGGGAGTTGTTCCAGCGA
>NZ_JBEZJY010000139.1:0-1656 GCF_040651415.1 Streptomyces sp. NPDC048484 | reverse complement strand
AGCATCCCCACACCCTCACCCCACCCCGTACCATCCGCATCATCCGAAAACGCCTTACACCGACCATCAGCCGACAACCCACGCTGCTGACTGAATTCAACAAAGGTCTCGGGAGACGCCATCACGGCCACGCCTCCGGCCAGCGCCAGAGAACACTCACCCGACCGCAACGACTGCACCGCCAGATGCAACGCCACCAACGACGACGAACACGCCGTATCCAGCGTCACCGACGGACCCTCAAGGCCCAGCACATACGACACCCGGCCCGACGCAATAGCCCCCGTACTGCTGTTGAACGCATAATCGTGATACATCATCCCGGCAAACACACCCGTCGCAGTCCCCCGCAACGACGCCGGATCAACACCCGCCCGCTCCAACACCTCCCACGACGCCTCCAGCAACAACCGCTGCTGCGGATCCATCCCCAACGCCTCATTCGGACTGATCCCGAAGAACCCCGCATCGAAATCACCCGCCCCATACAAAAACCCACCCTGATTCACATAACTCGTGTCCGGCCGCACCCCATCAGGATCATAAAGACCATCCAGATCCCACCCACGATCCACCGGGAAACCCGCAACCGCATCCCGCTCCTCAACAACCAACCCCCACAAACCATCCGGCGAATCCACCCCACCCGGAAAACGACAACTCATCGCCACAATCGCAATGGGATCCCGCGCGGCAGCGGAGAGCTTTCGATTTTGCGCTCGTAGCCGCTCGGTCTCCTTGAGCGACTCCCGAAGTGCACCAACCAGCTTCGATTCCGAATTTGTCATCGCAATCTCACACTTCCCGAATCGCGTCGTCATAGCCCGAGCCGCCGAGTGCCATGCTGATCAAGCTCTCGGTGTCCATCTCGTCGATCTCTCCCTCGACTTCGGCCCCGGCAGGTTCTGCTCCCTCACCCTGGGCGCCTGAAAGTTCGAGGAGGGTTTGCATCAGGCCGGCGTCACGAAGTCGGCTGAACGGGATGTCCTGAAGAATCCGCCGGATTCTCTGTTCCTCTGCACCGTCATCACCATTGGCATGGTGATCGGGTGCCAATTCCTCTCCGAGATGACTGGCGAGGGTCTTCGAGGTCGGATAGTCGAAGACGAGCGTGGGCGGCAAGCGTAGTCCGGTGACCTCGTTCAACTGGTTACGGAACTCCACAGCGGTGAGCGAGTCGAAGCCCAGCTCGTTGAAGGCGCGGTCCGGTTCAATCGCGTCGGCGCTGGCGTGCCCCAGAATCTCCGCGACCTGGGCACGTACGACGTCCAGCAGCAGTTCGTCCTGCTCCGCCAGCGACAGTCCGGCCAGGCGATGTCCGAGCGACGCAACCGTGTTCGGACCGAGGCCTGCGATGCGACGGGACGAACCACGGACAAGACGGCGCAGCAGGTCAGGGATCTCGGTGGTCGGTGTCGCGCTGGGGTCGAAGCGCATCGGTACCAGCGCCGCCCCGCCACCCTCGACCGCGCTGTCGAACAACGCGAGCGCAGTTTCGGCGGTAAGGGCGGTAACGCCGACGCGGTCGATCCGCCGCCGATCGGTGTCACTGAGCTCTTCCGTCATGCCGCTGGTCTGTTCCCACAGTCCCCAGGCCAGTGACTGCCCGGCCAGCCCCTGCGCCCGGCGGTGAACGGCCAGCCCGTCCAAGAACGC
>NZ_JBEZJY010000138.1:0-1734 GCF_040651415.1 Streptomyces sp. NPDC048484 | reverse complement strand
TCTGAGAGACATCTCTGGGTCCTAAGAAGTCAAGCCGCGGCCGTCAGTGGTGACGTGCGAGGGGAGGTGAAGGCACGGTGTTCGTCGAAGTGGAGCCGGTTCTGCAGGCAGTGGTAGAGCTGTCCGAGGAAGCGGTTGAGCAGGTTGCGTTGGGCGCCGGCGTGCCAGTCCCCGGCTTCGCGTCGGCGGCGGTAGTGGGCGTCGGCTCCCGGCGAGGCCCGCAGAGAGGAGAAGGTCCACAGGAATCCGGCGGAGACGAGCCGGTTGTTCTTGACGAAGCGGCGTCCCACGAAGCTCTTCTTGCCCGAGGCGCGGGTGATCGGGGCGGAGCCGGCGTAGGCCTTCAGCCCGCGGGCGTCGGTGAAGCGGCCCGAGTCGTCGCCGATCTCCGCCAGGATACGGGCGGCGAGCTGGACTCCCAGGCCGGGGAAGCTCAGGTATATCTCCGCGTCGGGGTGTTCGCGAAAGGCGGCTTCGACCGCCTCGGCCAGGTCGTCACCGGCCTGGCAGGCCGCTTCCAACTGCCTGAGCAGTGCGGACAGTTGCAGTCCGAAGGCGTCTTCGACAGCCGGGGGCTGATGGGCCCAGGGGGTCCGGAGGATGTCGCGCAGGCGCGTCGCTTCGGCGTCGAGGCCGCGCTGGCGGCCGGAGCGTTTGAGTGCGGAGCGCAGTTGGGCCAGCGACAGCCGGGCCGCCCGGGTCGGGGTCGGCGCCATGGCCAGGACGGTGCGGGCGTCGGGGCGGGTCAGACCGCCTTGCTTGTGCTGGAAGGCGGCCAGGGCGGCGGGGTAGTACTCACGCAGCAGCGAGCGGACCTGGTTAGAGATCTGCTGCCGGCTCCAGGCCGCGTCCTGCTGGGCGCGGGCCAGCACGGTGACCGCTTTGGCCTGGTCGGAGTCGGCGGGCAGGGGCCGGTGCATCGCCATGTCGGTGCGCAGGATGTGTGCCAGCACCAAGGCGTCCCCGGGGTCGGACTTCTTGCGCGAGACGCCGTGGCGGTCCCGGTAGCGGGCCGCGGCGAGGGGGTTGATCGCGTAGACCGGGCGGGTTCCGGTCCGCAGGGCCGCGACAAGCAGGCCGTGGCTGGTCTCGATGGCTACGGGGACCGGGTCCTCGGCAGTGTCGCCGTACTCGGCGAGCAGGTCCATCAGCAGCCGGTAGCCAGCCGCGTCGTCGCCGATCCGGCGCTTTGCCAGCAGCTGCCCGTCATCGTCGACCAGGGCCACGTCGTGATGGTTCTCGGCCCAGTCGATGCCGCAGTACACAGTCAAACCGTTCTCCTTGCTTCGTGCTTTCGTGCAGGTCACGAGCACATGCGGGTCACGCGGCGCCCTAATCCCAGGACTCGGCGGTCCACCATCTCTGTAGCCGTTCGCGACACCAGCGCACCCCAGGGACCCCGGTCTGCGCGAGAGCTCGACGGCTCGCGGAGATTCGACAAGGGGTTGACCTGGAGCGGGCTCGCACCACCACGACAACGAACCAGATTCAGTGGTGGGTTCCGCGGCGGCCCGAAGACACCGGGACACACCGCTCTCTCAGAAGGCCTCACGGACCAGGGCGTTTCCAGGTATCCGCCCAGTGCCCACCTGACCACCGCAAAACCCACCAGCGTGACGGCACCGCTCTTTCTGAAGGCCTCACAGGGCCAGGAAGTACATAGGCGTCCGTCACTCCGACAGCTCAGGAGCCCCATCCGGGACTTCCTGAAACCGCCTTCACAAAGGATTAGGG
>NZ_JBEZJY010000136.1:0-1973 GCF_040651415.1 Streptomyces sp. NPDC048484 | reverse complement strand
CGGGCGGTGGTGGAGTCCACGCTGCCGAGTAGCCGAGGGGAATCTCACCCCTCGGCTCTCACAGAACGGAGCGTGACAATCTCTCGTCACTCCGCTCTTGTCGCTCTGATCATCAGGCCAGCACGGCGTCCGCCGTCACGCGCCAGTGCGCGAACATGCGGGGGTATCGCTGAGCGATCTCCCGCATCTTCGCGATGGCCTTCCGCTTGCCCGCGAGCCGTTTGTACTTCTGGCGGATCCAACGCACCAAGTAGGCATTGATGCGCATCACGAGGGAGCGCAACTCCCAGGGCCGGAAACGGCCGTAGTAGTTGAGCCAGCCGGCCACCACAGGATTGATCCTGCGGGCGAGCTCGTTGAAGGACAGATCCGAGCGGGTGTGCAGGTGCCAGGAACGCACCTCCCGCCCCATCTTCTTCAGGGCGTCCTTGCTGACCGCCGGATTGAACGACAGGAACTGTGTTCCGTGCCGGTTCCGGCTTCGCCTGGCGCGGAACGTGAATCCTAGGAACGTGAACGACGTGTGCTCGTAGGAGCCTCGGCGTTTTCCGTCCCGGCAGTACACGATCCTGGTCTTGGCCGGGTGCAGTTGCAGTCCGACCTCGGCCATCCTGTCCGAGAGCGCGGCCAGCACCTGTCGGGCCTCACGCTCGGAGACGCAGTGCACGACCGCGTCATCCGCATACCGTTCGAACCAGACGGCCGGGAACTCCCGGGCCATCCAGGTGTCAAACGCGTAGTGCAGGAACAGGTTCGCCAAAACGGGAGATACCGGGGCCCCTTGGGATGTCCCGCACTCCCGCTCCAGCAGGGAGCCGTCGGGCATGGCGAGCGGGGCAGCGAGCCACCGCCGCACATACAACTTCACCCAAACGGCGTCAGTGTGCCTTTCCACCGCCTTGACCAGCAGGTCCCAGGGCACGCTGTCGAAGAACTTGGCGATGTCGAACTCCACCACCCAGTCCCTCTTCCAGCAACGCTCCCGGCATTTCTCCACCGCATCCAAGGCAGACCGTCCTGGTCGGTATCCGAAGCTGTCCGGATGGAAAACATGCTCCACCCGTCGCATCAGGTGCCGGGCCACCACGGTTTGCGCCACCCGGTCGGCGACAGCGGGAATGCCGAGCATCCTCGTGCCACCACCATTCGGCTTCGGAATAGGAACTGCGCGCACCGGAGGCGGAAAGTATGAGCCCGACGACATACGATTCCAGACCTTATAAAGGTTGCTCTTCAGGTCTTTCTCGAAGTCGGCGAGACTCTGTCCATCCACCCCTGGGGCGCCTCTGTTCGCCCTGACTTCCTCCCACGCC
The DNA here is from genome assembly GCF_040651415.1 of Streptomyces sp. NPDC048484. Classification (NCBI taxonomy): domain Bacteria; kingdom Bacillati; phylum Actinomycetota; class Actinomycetes; order Kitasatosporales; family Streptomycetaceae; genus Streptomyces; species Streptomyces sp. NPDC048484. Next base: position 660 of record NZ_JBEZJY010000136.1, on the reverse strand, counting down.
TCCTTGACTTCCCACTTCGAAATATCAAACGGCTTGGCCTGTGACTTCAACTGGCCCATCGGACTCCTCCCGGACACCGTCCGGTTGATGCGATCAACACAGTCACGAACGACCCGGCCCCTTCGCTCCACTCCCATTACAGGGGCTTCGCCACTACTACGAGCCGGTCCGCCAGCACGCCCCGCGTCGGTACTCGACCCCTCACAGTTTCCGCTGCTTGGGGCACTCCCTCTCGCCCACCGCTACTGGTGGGCAGTGTCGGAGCCTGCCTTCTCCTGTTCCGTGCGGAAGCCGCAGACCGGACTCACGTCGCCTACATGCCGGACACCACCTGGCCAATAGGCGGGCACCCGCCAGGCTCATCCCGGGATTCTGGTCACACCCCGGTTTTGATGTCGTCTGGTTGTCTTTCGACACGTCAGCAGCGATTCACTTGCGTTCGTCTTTCCGGTCCCCACTTGACGCCTCTCACGACGCCTTTTCCTCATCGCTCACCACGACAGTCGTCAGCTAACGCAGCATGAGGCAGTTTGGAGCCTCCCCCCGCAGGGCGGCTCCGAAGGGCCACAAAACCTTCATCTCCCCCACAGCACCATTTCCAGAAGCTGCCCTACAACCAACTCCTATTCATGTTCAGGACACAAGACCAGGGACAAGTCC
>NZ_JBEZJY010000135.1:0-2051 GCF_040651415.1 Streptomyces sp. NPDC048484 | reverse complement strand
GTACGTCCAGCAGCTCGGGCATTGTCCCGGTTCGAAAGGAGGCTGAGGAGATGTAACCGAGCGTCAAGCTCAGGGCAGCCAGCCGGTGCAAGTCCGGTCCGGGGAGACGCCAGGGTCCCCGGTAGCTGACTCCCGGCGTCGTTCGAGAGGGCGGCGTCGAAGTGGAGTGACAAGCGTCCTTCGGGGGCGTGCGACCGACCGGTCCGCAGCATGAAGCGAAGCCTGCAGCGTCGTGAAAGATTCCCTGCCCCGCGGGGCAGGCCAAGGAGGAGCCGAGCCTGTGCTCTTTTGGCGAAGGCCATGGAAGGCGTCCGGGAACCTGGAGCGGGCGCTCAAGAACCTCCCGGCGTAGGGGGCGTGGAACGGTCGGAAGGGTGTCCTGGGAACTGGAGAGATCCTCCTCGGCCCCGGATGTGGTCCGGGAGTGTGGCTTGCCTATAACCGGTGGAACCGGGAAATGGCGGGCTGTCGAGAGGAAGTCGGAGGGGGCCGTAGTAGTGACGATCGGCGGGACAACATAACCCGCCGGGAGCGAAGGGCCCCTGCTTCATCGATGCGTGACACGAACAAGGAGGTGCCCGGATGAGTGCCGCAACGGCTAGATCCATCCGCCGGGAGGAAGGCCCCGCACGACAGGGCGGCCAGCCTCTGGACAAGGTTCGAGCCTTGCAGTGGACGCTCTACCGTGTGGCCGAGCAACAACCCGAGCGACGGTTTCATGTCCTGTACGGCCACGTCCACCGCATGGACGTCTTGTGGCGGGCATGGTCGGTCGTGTGCACGAACCGGGGCGCGCCTGGCGTGGACGGTGTGACTGTCGACGCGGTGGCCGCCGCCGGGGTGGAAGTGTTCCTCCAGGACCTGTCGGAGCGGCTGCGGACGTATACGTATCGTCCGTCAGTGCTGCGACGGGTGAAGATCCCCAAGCCGGGGCGGCCGGGAGAGTCGAGGCCGCTGTCGATCCCCACCGTGGCGGACCGGGTGGTGATGACGGCCGCGAAACTGGTTCTCGAACCGGTCTTCGAGGCCCAGTTCACCGAGGCGAGCTACGGATTCCGGCCCAAGAGGTCCGCGATCGATGCGTGCGAGGGCGTGCGCGTCGCGGCGAACCAGGGCCGGGAGTGGGTGTTCGAGGCCGACATCCGGGACTGCTTCGGGACGATTGATCATGACGCGCTCGTCGCTCAGGTGGCGAGGCGCGTGGTGGACCGTCCGATGCTGAAGCTGATCCGGGCATGGCTGCGGATGGGCGTGCTGGAGGGCGGGGTGACCTCCCCGGCCGGGGCGGGAACCCCGCAGGGCTCACCGATCTCTCCGTTGCTCGCCAATATCGCCCTGCACGTCCTTGATGAGGCGTGGCAGGAGCGGGGGCAGCGGCTGGGAGTGCTGGTGCGCTACTGCGATGACTTCGTGGTCCTGGCGCCGACCCGCGAACGTGCCGAACAGGCGCGGGAGTTGGCGGCGCAGGTGTTGGGTGGGCTCGGGATGGTTCTGCACCCCGAAAAGTCCGGCATCGTCTGCCTCACCCGGGGCGGACAGGGCTTCGATTTCCTCGGCTTCCATCACCGCAAGGTGGAATCATGGAAGTGGCGCGGCAGGTTCTACCTGCAACGCTGGCCCTCGGCACGGGCGTTGGGGGTGCTGCGGGAGAAGATCCGCGCGGCCACCTCCCGATCCCGGACCGAGAGGCCGGTGACGGCTGTGGTGGCCGACCTCAATCCCGTGCTGCGGGGCTGGGCCGGGTACTTCCGCAACGGGCATTCCGGGCAGAAGTTCGCTGCGACCGACAGCTACGTCCATGAACGGCTAGCCATCTTCGCCAGCCGGAAACACGGCCTGCGAGGCCGGAATTGGGCCACTCGCTACACGCATGAGTGGACTGCCCGGCTCGGGGTCTTCCGCCTTGGTGGGAACGTGCGTTGGGTGGCGGCGCATGCCCGGCGGTGAACGGTGTCGGAAAGCCGTGTGCGGGAGAACCGCATGCACGGATTGAAGTGGCGGGGGCTGGAAACGGAGCGTCATGCGCCGCCGCGCCAGCCCCCGACCCTACC
>NZ_JBEZJY010000134.1:0-2073 GCF_040651415.1 Streptomyces sp. NPDC048484 | reverse complement strand
GCACCGTCCGCCGCCTCCACCGACACCACACCCACACCCAACGGCATCAACCGCACCCGCAACACCGACGCCCCCGACGCGAACAGACTCACCCCACCCCAGGAAAACGGCAACTCCGCCCGCTCACCCGCCACCGACGAGAACGCCACCCCATGCAACGCCGCATCCAACAACGCCGGATGCAACCCAAAACTGCCCGCCACCTCTCCTGCCACCTGCGGCAGCGCGACCTCCGCGAAGACTTCCTCACCCCGCCGCCACACCGCCCGCAACCCCTGAAACACCGGCCCGTACTCAAGACCCACACCCGCCAGCAGCTCGTAGGCGCCCTCGGTGCTCACGGCCACCGCACCTGCCGGCGGCCACTCCACCAGATCAAACGACGCCTGAGCCACCTGCCCCTCCAACAGCCCACTCGCATGCAACACCCACAACCCATCCACCGCGTCCTCACGGCGGGAGTAGACCCGCACCGGCCGGCCGCCCCCAGCATCAGGAGCATCGACCACGACCTGCAGCCGCACCGCCCCCCGCTCCGGCAGGATCAGCGGCGCCTGCAGCGTCAGTTCTGCCAGCCGGCCGCAGCCGACCTCGTCCCCGGCCCGCACCGCCAGCTCCACAAACGCCGTCCCCGGGAACAGCACGACGCCATCCACTGCGTGATCGGCCAGCCACGGATGCGAGTTGAGACCGACCCGCCCGGTCAGGACCACACCCCCGGACTCCGGGGAGGACACCACCGCGCTCAGCAACGGATGACCCGCCGCATCCAGCCCCGCCGACGCCACATCCGCCACCGACGACGAACCGTCCAGCCAGTAGTGCTCGTGCTGGAAGGCATACGTCGGCAACTCCACCCGCCGCGCCCCGCGCCCCGCATAGAACCCCGACCAGTCCACCGGCGCACCATTCACCCACGCCTCGGCCAACGAACCCGCCAGCTGCCGCAAACCCCCCTCACCCCGCCGCAACGTCCCCACCGCAACCGCCGACGAACCCACCGACTCAAACGTCTCCGCCAACCCCACCAACAAACCAGGATGCGGACTCACCTCAACAAACAACCCGAACCCATCCCCCAGCAACGCCCGCGTCGTCTCCTCAAAACGCACCGTCTGCCGAAGATTCGCATACCAATACCCCGCATCCAGACCAGCCGTATCCACCAGCCCACCAGTCACCGTCGAATAGAAATCAACCTTCCCCGCCACCGGAACAACACCATCCAGCTCCGCCAGCAGCCGCTCCCGAATACCCTCCACAAACACCGAATGCGATGCATAATCCACCGGAATCCGCCGCGCCCGAACCCCGTCCCCCTCCAGCACAACCCGCAACTCCTCCAACTCATCCCCAGACCCACACACCACCACCGACCCCGGACTGTTCACCACCGCCAGCTGCAACCGCCCCTCCCACCGACCCAGCAACTCCTCCACCCCAGCCGCCGGCAACGCCACCGACAACATCCCGCCCTGACCCGCCAGATCCTCCGCAATAATCCGGCTGCGCACCGCCACCACCCGCGCCCCGTCCTCCAACGACAAAGCCCCCGCCACACACGCCGCCGCAATCTCCCCCTGCGAATGCCCCACCACCGCCGCAGGCTCCACCCCAAAAGACCGCCACACCTCCGCCAGCGCCACCATCACCGCCCACAACGCCGGCTGCACCACATCCACCCGCTCCAACGACGCCGCACCCTCCTCACCCCGCAACACCGCCAGCACATCCCACTCCACCCACGGAGCCAACGCCCGCGCACACTCACCCAACCGCCCCGCGAAAACCTCAGAACAATCCAACAACTCCGCAGCCATCCCCAGCCACTGCGACCCCTGACCAGGAAACACAAACACCGGCCGCCCACCACCACGACCCGAACCCACCACCACACCAGCCGAACGACCCCCATCAGCCGCCAACTCCAAACCCGCCAGCAACTCCTCCCGCCCACCCCCCAAAACCACCACACGATGCTCAAACACCGCCCGCGACGACACCAACGACAACCCCACATCCACCGGATCCACCCCAGACCCGTCCCCCACAAACGACAACAACCGCCCCGCC
>NZ_JBEZJY010000133.1:0-2130 GCF_040651415.1 Streptomyces sp. NPDC048484 | reverse complement strand
GATAGCGAGTGAGAACGGGCATAATCAGCCAAGTAATCGTCGCATAACTCAGGATAAATATGACCAATAAACTGCTGAGGTAGATCATATATTTTCGCAACTGTTTCTAACTCCTTTTCTTGATGAGATTAACCCTATTTGGTTCTGTTGCGAAGTTTGAAAATCAAACTCGCCCTCTCTGAACTCCAAATATCTTAGGCTGGTATTCCCATTAATACCTTGATTTCAGTAGACACCGAAAAGCCGAAGAGCGTTCCATTTCTTCGGTTCTTTTTATATATTCCTCGAATGGTTTCCATGCCCTTAATCGTGGTAGAGGCTGTACGGAGACTTTGATAAAATTTATTCCGTCGTTTAATAGGTCGATGGTCTTGTTCTATTAAATTGTTAAGATACTTCACAGTTCGGTGCTCTGTCATAGTATATAAACCCACACTCTGTAACTTTCTAAAGGCGGAGCCAAGAGAAAGTGCTTTATCAGTCACAATTGCTTTCGGCTCACCAAACTGTTTATGGAGTCGTTTTAAGAAAGCATAGGCTGCTTGCGTATCCCGTTTCTTTCGTAACCAGATATCTAAGGTTAAGCCGTCCGCATCAATTGCACGATAAAGATAATGCCCACGTCCCTTAATTTTGATATAGGTTTCGTCCATTTTCCATGAATAGAAGGATTGTCTATTTTTCTTCTTCCAAAGATAATAGAGGACTTTGCTGTACTCTTTCACCCAACGATAAATCGTAGTATGACAAACATTTATTCCACGATCATATAACAATTCCTGAACTTCACGATAGCTTAGATTGTAACGCAGGTAGTAACCAACAGCGACAATAATGACGTCTTTTTGGAATTGTTTGCCTTTAAAATGATTCATTACTCTGTCCTCTCTGTCTTTTTTCTCAATTTTACACTAAAATAGATTTTTTGGAAAACTTTGCAACAGAACCAAAGAAATAATAAATTCTAGGCCCTTAAAAGAAAAAATCAAATTTTTAACAAAGGTTATTATTATTAAGGCGAAAAACCTTTAAGCCGTTAAATGAAAATGCAAAGGGTTCATATACAATTATGTTAATTACGACCCGAATTGCTAGTTGATTATTTAGCCATGACTTGATACCCGATAGAATATCTTAAAGTCTCTGGTTCCAGTGATTTAGCTGATTTTAACAGTAAAGAATACGCTAAAAGTATCATCTCTAATTTCAATTGAAAACCTTGAGGCGAATGACTTTTACAACGCTCAGCTCCTAGATTTGTCAAAAAAGAGAAAACTCGCTCAATCACTTTTCTATGTTTTGAAAAATTAGGGAAAAGGATTTTCTTTTGCTTCATGTTCTTCCTGACAGGTGTAATTAGATCAATTCCTTCTAATTCCAGCCTTTCATGCAGTGACTGACCTAGATATCCCATATCTCCAAGGACTGTTGGTGTCCCAAATTGACTCAACACTTCCTCGGTCATTGAACGATCAGCCATTGAAGCAGGAGTAATTGTGTAGTCGATGACATAGCCTGATTCACTGACTAAAGCATGACATTTACATCCATAGAAGTACTGTCCCTTTGTAGCATTGTAGCCAACATTTGCATAATCTCCAAGAACTTTGCTTCTGAAGTTACGAATAGGCTGACACAAAGGAATGGGGAAGCTGTCAATAATGGATACACTCATTCCTTCAACCTCTTTAAAGACGAGTGCTTGGCGAATGACTTGGATACTCGGTAAGAGGGCATTACAACGGCGGACAAAGCGAGAATATTCTAGGAAATTAGGAAATAAACTTTGAGCCAATTGGTGCTTAGCTTTAAGTGTTTCACTAAAATGCAGTACGCCCCATAGGTAACAAGCGATAACTAAGCAATCTGATGTTGCGAGATGGACGTTCTTTCGGTTTTGAACCTCAAGGGAAACCCTCGTTTGATAAAGCGTCTCAATGGTTGTCAGTAAATAAACAAAAACTTTTGGAAGTGTGCTATTATAAGTCATATAAGTCGTGCGCTTTCTAATGCTTAGTGGTTTTAGATTAGGATAGCACGACTTATTTATTTTCCAATGAAATTAACTAGCAATTCGGGTTTATTTAAAGAAAAAAAGCACGCAGCGTTCTAATTATAACACAATGTGTC
>NZ_JBEZJY010000132.1:0-2171 GCF_040651415.1 Streptomyces sp. NPDC048484 | reverse complement strand
GCTGGTGCGCCACGAGGCGCCACTACCCCGAGCGGGGGTGAAAGGACCCCGCCGCTGGCCTGTCGCAGCAGGCCGGTGCAGCTGAGGGCAGCCTGATCGCGGAGACGCGAGGGAGGGCGGCAAGCAGCCCTGACAAAGCCGGGACGTATTGGCACTGCCAGACGGTGCGGGTCCGGCAAGCGAGACGAGAAGCCGTACGAGAGGAACCAGTGTTTGAAGCCCCGTAATACTTCCACCGGCTCCAATCTGGTGGATATGGGCCGGAACGCAGTGCACGCCACCGAGGCTCTGGTGGCGACTCCGAAGCCGGTTAAGAGTGCTGGTGGGGAGGCCATGTTGAAGGTCTGCGGCGTAGGCATGGCGAAGCTGTCGGGGCACAGCTGGGCGGCTCACTCGACGATCGGGTGGTGGTGAACGTGGGAAGCGATCAGGTGTCGCCCTGCCCGTCCGGCAGCCAGTTGGACGGAGGGCAGGTCCGTCGTCGGCTGACGACGCCAGGTCGTGGCGGAGTCCTCGTAGTAGTCCGAGCGCGCGAGAGGCGCGTACATGGCGAAGGGGGACAGCAAGTCAGCAGTGGAAGGACTGGAAGACCAGGAGGTTTTCGCCGGTGAATACCGACGATCTGGAGTACGTCCTGATGAAGGCCGAACGCCGGGTACTGGAGATCCAGACCAAGCTGCACCGTTGGGCCCGCGAGGATTCTCATCGCAGGTTCGATGACCTGTTCAACCTCGTCTCCGATCCCGCGTTCTTGCTGGTCGCGTGGGTTCGGGTGCGGGGCAACAAGGGAGCCCGCACGGCCGGAGTGGACGGCGAGACCGCCTACTACGTGGAGACCGTGCGGGGCGTCGAGGTCTTCCTCGACAGGCTGCGGGCCTCGATCAAGGACCGTAGCTTCTGCCCGCTCCCGGTCCGGGAACGGATGATCCCCAAGGCGGGCGGGAAGTTACGCCGTCTTGGGATCGCGACCGTGACCGATCGGGTGGTGCAGGCGTCCCTGAAGCTGGTGCTGGAGCCGATCTTCGAGGCGGAGTTCCTCCCGTGCTCCTACGGGTTCCGTCCGAATCACCGGGCTCACGACGCGGTGGCCGAGGTCCGCCACTTCACCTCCCACTCCTACGAGTGGATCGTGGAGGGCGACATCAAAGCCTGCTTCGACGAGATCTCACACACGGCCCTGATGGACCGGGTGCGTACTCGCGTCGGGGACAAACGCGTCCTGACCCTGGTGAAGGCGTTCTTGAAGTCCGGAATCCTCGGTGAGGACCGTGTACTTCGGGAGAACGACACCGGGACCCCGCAGGGGTCGATCCTCTCCCCGTTGCTCAGCAACGTGGCTCTCTCCGTCCTGGACGAGCACGTGGCCCGGGGCCCAGGAGGTCCAGCGAGCACCTTCAACGACCGGCAAAAGCGCCGACGTCGTGGACTGCCGAACTACAGGCTCATCCGCTACGCAGACGACTGGTGTCTGGTCGTGTCGGGCACGAAGTCCGACGCGGAGGCGCTCAAGGAAGAGATCGTCGGGGTCCTCTCAACGATGGGCTTGCGCCTGTCGCCGGAGAAGACCCTGATCACCCACATCGACGAGGGCCTCGATTTTCTCGGCTGGCGCATCCAGCGCCACCGCAAGCGAGGCGCCCACAAGCACTACGTCTACACCTACCCCGCCCGAAAGGCCCTCGCGGCCGTGACGGCGAAGGTCAAGGCACAGTGCCGCAAGACAGGCACCGACCTGCCGTTCGACACCCTGCTCATCTGTCTCAACCGGATGTTGCGGGGCTGGTGCGCCTACTTCCGTCCGGGAGTGTCGAGCACGGCCTTCCAGTACCTGAGCTCGTATACCTGGGGCCGGGTCATCTGGTGGCTGCGGCGAAAGCACCCCCATATGAACTGGAAGGACCTCCGCCGCCGTTTCTGCGCCGGAGGCTGGTGGCCGGCCAGCGAGGAACGGGAACTGTTCAACCCGGCGAAGGTAGGCACCACACGCTACCGCTACCGGGGATCAGTCATTCCCTCTCCATGGCCGATCACGGGATGAGACAAATCCTCAAGGAATCCGAGGGACTTGTGGAGCGCCCGTTGCGTTGAGAGGCGCACGGCGGGTGCGGGAAGCGGTCCGGAGAAACGGACCGGCCGAAAGGCCGGAACCGCGCTCCGGGCCGACTTCACGG
>NZ_JBEZJY010000131.1:0-2191 GCF_040651415.1 Streptomyces sp. NPDC048484 | reverse complement strand
GACCGCTGGCAGTGCGCCATGAGGCGCCTTGTCGTATCCCCGATTCAATCGGGATGAATTTGGAGGGAGATTCTTGGGTCCAATGGCTTACCTAATCCGGAAACGGTGATGGGACCGTAGCATGCCAGGAAATCGACGACCGGGCTCAGGCATTAGGGACGGGGTGTCGAGGGACCCGCGTGGAACGGTGAAAGCTGGATTGCCTGAACCCTAATCCCCAGAAGATTGAAGGTCGAATCCGTCGGAAAGATGCCTGACACCGACGCCGCACCCTGCGACGGCTTTATGCCATGGTCGACGCAACCTCCGGAGTGCGGGGCGATGCCCAACGAGGGCATTCAAGGGGATGAGTGGGGCACCTAAACCACGCTAGGACGTGCGACAAAGACGAACATGGGATCGCCTAAGGGAAGAGATCTTCCTATGGTGACGGAGGCCCCGTAGTAGTCGCCGGAGTCACGACCGGCCAAGGAGGACGGGAAAGCCGTCCACATCGGGCGAAGGGGGCCAGGTGATCGGACACTCAAGACTCGGGAGGTATGCGTAATGCAGAGCGCCGAAACAGTTCTGAGTGTCCTCCGTGAACGCGGCAGGCGTGGCCTGCCATGCGACGAACTATATCGACAGCTCTCCAATCCGGAGTTGTACCTGCTGGCCTACGGGCGTCTTTATTCCAACAAGGGATCAATGACACCTGGGGTCAACGGGGAGACCGTGGACGGCATGTCGCTGGGCAAGATCGAGCACGTCATCGACGCGCTGCGCCACGAGCGCTACCGATGGAGCCCAGCTCGCAGGGTCTACATCCCGAAGGGGCGGGGCAGCACGAAGCTGCGTCCGCTTGGCCTGCCTCCCTGGAGTGACAAGCTCGTCGGCGAGGTGATCCGTCTGTTGCTTGAGGCGTATTACGAGCCGACCTTCTCTAACTCCTCTCACGGTTTCCGTCCCCACCGGGGCTGCCACACCGTATTACGTGATGTGGCCAACACCTGGACGGGGACAGTCTGGCTGATCGAGGGAGACATCGCCCAGTGTTTCGACCGGCTTGACCATTCGGTCATGCTCCGGATTCTGGGCGAGAGAATCCACGACAACCGATTCCTGCGCCTGGTGCACAACATGCTCAAGGCCGGATACATGGAGGACTGGATCTGGAACGCGACGCACAGCGGAAGCCCGCAAGGCGGAGTTGTTTCACCGATCTTGTCCAATATCTACCTGCACAAGTTGGACGAGTTTGTCGAGAAGGTTCTGATCCCGGAATACACTCGGGGCAGGATCAGGAAGCCGAGCCGCGCCTTCTTTGAGGTGTGGAACGCTATGCGGCGCGCCCGCAAGCGCGGCGACCGCACCGAAGTGCGGGATCTGCGCAAGCAACTCCGCAGTATTCCCAGCCAGGATACTCAGGATCCCGGCTACCGGAGGCTGCGATATGTGCGCTACGCCGACGATACCCTGCTCGGGTTCGCCGGACTGAAGGCAGAAGCCGAGGAAATCAAGGAGCGTCTGGCGCAATTCCTGCGTGACGAACTCAAGTTGGAATTGTCGCCGGAGAAGACGCTCATCACGCATGCCCGCACCGGGGCGGCGAGGTTCCTCGGCTACGACATCACCGTGCACCACAACGACCGCAAGATCACCGGCGGACGGCGCTCCGTCAATGGGGTCATCAGATTGCGCGTCCCTCGTTCGGTGGTATCTGCCAAGCAGGCCCAGTACATGAAGCGCGGCAAACCCGCGCGTCGGCCCGAACTGCTGAACCAGGACGACCACGTCATAATCAGCACCTACGGGTCGGAGTACCGCGGCATCGTCCAGTACTACCTGATGGCCGGCGACGTCTTTCGACTCGCCCGGCTGCAATGGGTCATGGAGACCTCGATGCTGATGACGCTCGCCAACAAGCACCGCTCGTCGGTGTCGAAAATGGCCCGCAAGTACGCGGCCACCATCGAGACGCCGCACGGGCTACGCAAGTGCTTCGAGGCACGCGTCGAACGCGTCGACAGGAAGCAACTGGTAGGACGGTTCGGAGGGATCCCGCTGCGGCGGGATAAGAAGACGGTCATCACCGACCGTCGGCTGGCCCCGGTCAACATCAAACGCAAGGAGCTGGTCACCCGGCTCCTCGCCGGGCGGTGCGAGTCATGCGGGCGCGTCGAGGCGGTGGAAGTTCACCACGTCGCCAAGC
>NZ_JBEZJY010000130.1:0-2273 GCF_040651415.1 Streptomyces sp. NPDC048484 | reverse complement strand
TCCAGTGGCTGACCTACTACAACGCCCGCAGGCGCCACAGCGCACTCAACTACCTCTCGCCAGCCGAATTCGAACAGCAGCATCTGCGAGCAGCTAAACTCTCAATCGCGGCATGAGCCCCTGTGTCCACACTCCGGGGGACGCCTCATTCTGGGCCTGGGCCATCATCGAGACGCTTCGGCACACTGGCGTACGGCTGGAGGAGTTGCTGGAAATCACGCACCTCGCGTTGGTTTCCTATCGGCTCCCCGACACCGGCGAGATCGTGCCCTTGTTGCAGATCATCCCATCGAAGGGAAACGAGGAACGGCTCCTGCTGGTCGGCCCCGAGCTCGCCAGCGTCCTCGCCACCGTGATCACCCGGCTCCGCGGGGACAACGCTGGCACGATCCCTCTCGTCGCGCGCTACGACTACCACGAGCTGGTCACCGGGCCTCCGCTGCCGCACCTCTTCCAGCGCCGGATCGGCTGGAAACGCGACGTCATCAGCACGAACACGCTCTACCAGCTGCTCAACGACAGCCTGGCCCGAGCTGCCCTCACCGACCAGACGGGCGGGCCCCTGCACTTCACGCCGCACGACTTCCGAAGGATCTTCGCGACCGAGGCTGTCGCCGGCGGACTGCCCGTCCATATCGCCGCTCGTTTGCTCGGCCATACCAGCACGAGCACCACGGAGGCGTACCTGACCGTCTTCCAGGAGGACCTTATCCGCTCCTACCGAGCCTTCCTCGACCAGCGGCGAGCGACCCGCCCCGCAGAGGAATACCGCGAACCCACGACGGACGAATGGCGCGAGTTCCAGGAACACTTCCACACCCGAAAGCTGGAACTCGGCGACTGCGCAAGGCCCTATGGAACCCCGTGCCAGCATGAGCACTCGTGCCTGCGCTGCCCGATGCTACGGATTTCCCCCAGGCAGCGGCCCCGGCTGATCGAGATCATCCGCAACCTCGCCGAGCGCATCGCAGAGGCGCGGACGAACGGTTGGCTCGGCGAAGTCCAAGGACTCCAAGTCAGCCTCACCAAGGCCAAGGAGAAGCTCGTTGCCCTCGACCGCACTCTGGAACGCAGCCGCAGCACCGGCCAGGACGGTCCCACTGACCTCGGCATGCCCGTGATCGCCAAGCCGCAGTGATCTCACCGAAGGCTGACACGGCGCTCACCGACTTCCCGGTTCCGAGAAGCAGCAGGTGGCGACCAGATTCGGGGTTTCACTGCGGGCAAGGGGCGGCGCGCCGAAGCGCGCCAGGCAATGCCAGACCTTCTTGAGCGCCTGAGGATCGTAGCGGCCGGAGGCGACGGCCGAGCCGATGATGCGAGGATCGAGGTTGCCGTTGGCCGCGATCTCGGCGCCCAGGTCGACGTACTCTTGCCCGCGGTAGTCCGGGTGGCGCCGCAGATGCTCCACGGTTAAGTGGTAGCCAGGGTGCCATTCGACGGGGCACGGGAGTCGGCGGGCATCGGCTTCTACGGCTGTCCCGCGATAGCTGGGATCCATGACCAGTGCCTCCACGTCACGGTCAAGCCTGACCGGCCCGTGGATCTGTGCCTCGATGTGACCGTCCAAGGCGTCCAGCGCGTCGGCCTCGGCCAAGTCGATCAGGGCAAACCGGCTCGCGACACCAAATGCCGAAGGATCGGTCGAGCTGTCCGGGTAGCAGAACGTCGCGCGTTCGAGGGTGTGGGCAGCGAGCCTGAAGTACGAGGAGCCAAATCGCGGCGCCCCGCCGACGGACGCGTGCCGGTAGTTCAACGCGCCGTAGACCGGCCGCTCGTGAGCTGCGGCGCAGTCATAGACGCCACCGAAGATACGGCTCTCCCAGCGCCACCGATCACCACCCGGACACGCGGTCAGACCGCCGTTGCTGGTGCCGGTCACGAACTGCGAGCGGTAGACGCCGTCCTCCGCCATCGTGAGAAGGATCGGACGCTCGCCCACCAGGCGATCGGGATGGAAGTTCACCGTCAACCGCAGCCGCGAATCGAGTGGGCGCCCGGCCGACAGGGCCGCCACATGCCGCAGAGCCTTCTCCTGCAGCCACCAGGAAACGTCACTACCCATCCGCGCAGTGTGCACGAACGCCTTCCTGCACGGCACCCGGTATTTCGCGGCCTCACGCCACCAAGCCGTAGTCCGGATAATCGTCCGACATCGCCCGGAAGGCGATGTCCGGGCCCGGGTCTGGGAGCGGTGGCGTCGTATGGTCCGCGAGAACGGCGGTCAGCTGGACGAGCTGAAGGCCGGCTTCACCGGCCTGGGCGTGGACACC
>NZ_JBEZJY010000129.1:0-2446 GCF_040651415.1 Streptomyces sp. NPDC048484 | reverse complement strand
CAGCAGACCCACCATGGAGTCCATACCCTCGATCTGACCACCACGCCCCGACGACGTCACACCGAACACCACATCATCACTACCCGAGTACAGCGACATCACCAACGCCCACGCACCCTGCACCACCGTATTCACCGTCAGCCGATGCCGCCGCGCGAACTCCGCCAGGCCGTCGCGCGCGACCGTCGTCGGCAAGGTGACACGGACCTCGGCCTGGCCCTGCTCACCGGTGGGGTGCTCCACGCCCAGGCGCGTCGGCTCGGTGACACCGGCCAAACGTTCACGCCAGTACTGCCGTGCCTCGTCCAGATCCTGCTCCGCCATCCAGCTCACGAAGTCACGGAACGGGGCACGCGCAGACAGCTGCGGCCGCTGCCCCGCGCGGAACGCGTGATAGGCCTCCAACACCTCCCCCAGCACGATGGGGTCGCTCCATCCGTCCATGAGCAGATGGTGGTAGCTCCACACCAGTTGGTGTCGTCCCTCCGCCAGCCGGATCACGGCGATACGAGCCAACGTCGGAGCCTCGAAGTCGGCACCTCGGACCCAGTCGGCCTTCAGATGGTCCGCGAGCGCCTGCTCGCCTGCCTCCGTGAAGTCCAGTACCTCCAGCGGAAGCGGGACGGCACGCGACACCACGGCGAGTGGCTCGGGGACCTCGTCCCACACGACCGTGGTGCGCAGCGCCTCATGCCGGGTGAAGACCAGTTCCCAGGCGTGGCGCAGAGCCGCCAGATCCAGCTCACCCTCCAGCAACAGCCCGTTCTGCACCCAGTACATGCCGGGCTCACTCGCCAGCTGGGTGTGGAACAGCATCCCCTGTTGCAATGCCGTCAGCGGATAGATGTCCTCGACCGGCGTCGTCATCCGTCCCGCAACCAGGTCAACCCCAGCCTGGTCAAGGCCCGCCAACGGGAAGTCCGACGGCGTATAGCCACCGACATCTTCACGACAGCAGTAGTCGATCAGTTCGTCCAGTACCTCGACATACCGTCGTGCCAAACGGTCGACCGTCGCCTCGTCATGGATCTGACCGCTGTATGTCCACTTCGTCTCCAGGCGTCCGTCGACCACGAGGCTGTTGATCTCGATCAGGTGGGTGCGCTCACCCTCCGTCGACTGCGCGTCGCCCACCGAACCCGGCCGCAGCCGGAGCAGTCCGCCGCCCTCCTCGGCCGCCCGGCCCGTGTTTTCCTGCTGTGGCACCTGGACCGTCCGGCCAGAGTAGTTGAAGAGCACCTCAGCGCTGATGCCCGAGCCGGGCGTCCGGTCGGTGAGGTGGCGCAGGAGCCCGTAGCTCAGACCGCGACGAGGTACGGCCCGCAGGTTCTCCTTGGTACGGCGAAGGGCCGCGCCCAGGTCGCCGTCGGTGACCGCGTCGAGTGCCACGGGGTACACGCTGGTGAACCAGCCGACCGTCCGCAACACGTCGATGTCGGCACCCACGTCCTCACGGCCATGGCCCTCCAGATCGACCACGACCGACGGCGCCCGGCACCACTCGGCCAGCACCGCGCCCAGCACACACAACAGCACGTCATTGATCTGCGTCCGGAACGCCGCCGGCACCTCACGCAGAAGCCGGTTCGTCTGCTCCGCCGAGAGACCGGCCCCGAGGTCGCGCACCGAGGCGTGCACGTTGAGTCCGTCATGGTCACGCGGCAGTCGCCCGACCGCCGCCTCTTCGGTGCGTCGCCAGTATGCGGCGTCGCCCGTCAGTTCCTCCGATCGGGCCAGTTCTGTGAGCCGCTCCGACCAGGCCGTGAACGAGGTCGTCTTGGCTGGCAGTTCGGCCTGCTCGCAGGCCAGGGTCAGGTCCTCCAACAGGATCGGCCACGAGATGGTGTCCATCACCAAGTGGTGCACCACGATCAGCAACAGCTGCGCGTTGTCGCCGCGTTCGATGAGGACAGCGCGCAGCAGCGGCCCGTCCGCGAGATCCAGACTCGCCTGTGCCTGCACGCCACGGGCCTCGACGGTCTCCCACTCGCTCCCGTCGACCACCCACAACAGTTCGGAGGGCTCGTCTGCGACCGTCCGGCCCGTCCAGCGGCCACCGTCACGGACGAACCGTGAACGCAGCGCGTCGTGCTGCGCAAGCACCGCGTGCAGGGCAGCCCGCACCGCCTCGGGCTCGATCCGCTCGGTGATCTCAAGCAAGGCAGACTGGTTGAAGTGCCAGGGCTCGGGCGTCTCCCGCTCCAGGAACCACCGCTGGATCGGCGACAGCGGGAATTCACCCACCACGAGACCCTGTTCGGCATCGATCAAGCTGCCTGCGCCTGCCACTGACGCCAGCCCCGCCACCGTCTGATGGTCGAACAGCTGCGCCACCGACACGTAGACGCCCAGCTCGCGTGCGCGTGCGACGGTTTGGATGCTGATGATCGAGTCGCCGCCCAGCTCGAAGAAGTTGTCCTCGACACCGACCCGCTCCACCCCCAGC
>NZ_JBEZJY010000128.1:0-2532 GCF_040651415.1 Streptomyces sp. NPDC048484 | reverse complement strand
TCCGCGTGCGACACGAAGTCGCTCCTCACAAGTGGACGACCTACGAGAGGAAGGAAGTCATCATGTAGATCGTCCCGGACAAGTGTCCAAGGTCCGTCCCCACGCTCGCATGCGTCGCTGGCAACGGCGGGGTGTGAAGCCGAGCGGGTCAAGCCCAAGAAGCAACCTGTGCCATCAGGGCGCAACAGGCGAAGGGGAATGACTGACCGGGCTAATGCAAATGAACCCTTGATGACGCCTCGTTACTTTCAGGCCGCACATATGGCATGAATTGGCGGTTTTAGGGCCTTGCGCGGAAGAGCGCAGTGCGACCTCCTTGGTGCGGATCAAGGAGGCTGGACACCGCAGGCCCCCGGGGTTAAGAGGGAGCCCTATCCAGTCGCATCTTGAAGGAGCGGAACGTGGAAACCCCGTTGGAGTCCGGACGCTTTCCGGTAAGCCGGAGGTAACGATGGCCCAACTCTCCAGCGGGACAGGATGATTCGAGAAGCGAAGGCCGACAGGACGAAAGTCCAGAGGAAGAAGACAGAGCTCCTCAGCTCTGTCTCATAACTCGTCGGATACGGGACCTGTGCCCGGCCCAAAAGGGAGCCCACGCGGATCAGGTAGGCCCGTGAGGACAAGCAGCAAAGAAGCCTGAACCCAAGGACAAGTTGGATGCCGGAGGAAGCTGCAGTGTCAACAATCTCTGTGGCAGGGTCACTTCCACTGGCGAACGGACCGAGGGACTACGCACAGGAATGGCACAGCATCGACTGGGCCACCGCTGAGGCGTCAGTACGGCGACTTAGGCAGCGAATCTTCAAAGCAGCAAAGGATGGGGACCTCAAGAAGGTCCGAAACTTGCAAAAGCTCATGTTGCGCTCCCACTCGAACACGCTGGTTAGCGTCAAGAGGGTGACGCAGCAGAGCCAAGGTCGCCGAACGGCCGGGATCGATCAGGAAACCGCTCTCACGCCACGCGAGCGGGGGACGGTGGCAAGCTCAATCGCCTCCGAGAGGAACCCTGGGTGTGCCCGGCCAGTGCGGCGCGTGTATATCTCCAAGGCCAATGGAAAGCAGCGTCCACTAGGAATTCCGGTCATGCGTGACCGAATTCGACAGGCCCGTGTGAAGAATGCGCTGGAACCTGAGTGGGAAGCTCGGTCCGATCAGCGGAGCTACGGCTTCCGCCCAGGCCGGGGCTGCCATGACGCAATCGAGCAAATCTTCAACACCACAGCCAGGAAGCAGGCAAGCCGACTGTGGGTGCTCGATGCCGACTTGACAGCGGCATTCGACCGCATCTCACATGACCACCTGATGAACGGCCTCGGATCATTCCCCGCGAGGGATGCCATCCGAGGGTGGCTGAAAGCGGGAGTGATGGAATGCGGACGGTTCGCGCCGACAGAGGAGGGAACTCCACAGGGCGGCGTGATCAGCCCTTTGCTATTGAACATCGCTCTGCACGGAATGGAAGCAGCAGCGGGATGCTTCAACGATAGGAGCGGGGAAAGAACCCGTATGGAAGCTCCCGTCTTTGTCCGCTATGCCGACGATTTCGCTGTGCTCTGCCACAGCGAGGCGGAGGCGTATCGCGTCAAGGAGAAGTTGTCGCTCTGGCTGAGCCCGAGAGGACTCTCCTTCAACGAAGGTAAGACGTCTGTCGTCCACCTCGAAGAAGGCTTTGATTTTCTCGGGTTCAATGTCAGACGCTACAACGGAAAGCTTCTAATCAAGCCGAGCAGACAGGCCATCAAGAGGATCCGGGAGCGACTCCGCAACGAGATGATCTCTCTTCGGGGATCCAACGCTGCGGCAGTCATCAGGAAGCTCAATCCGATCATCAGGGGATGGGCCACCTACTACCGGACGGTGGTGTCCAAGAAGACTTTCGGAGACTTGGACGATTACGTGTGGAAGCTCACTCAGAAGTGGGCCAAGCACACACACCCGAGAAAGCCGAGGTGCTGGTATATCCCCAAGTACTTCGGCCGGTTCAACGCCACCAGGCATGACAACTGGGTGTTCGGTGACCGTGAGACCGGTTACTACGTCTACAAGTTTGCCTGGACCCGTATTCAGAGGCACGTCATGGTCAAGGGGAGGAACTCCCCTGACGATCCGTCCCTCGAAGAGTTCTGGGCGAGCCGCCGGCGCAAGAATCTGCCAGAGACGTTCGACAAGATGTCGATCAATCTGGCTGCCCGTCAAAAGGGGGTCTGTCCGCTGTGCCAACAGCCACTAATCTCTGGTGCCGAGTATGAACCGGACAGCCCACGTGAGTGGGCGGCTTGGTTCTCGGCGTCGATGAAGCCGCTGCACAAGCATCACTTCATCTACCGGCGGGACGGTGGTTCGGATAACCGAAATAATCTCCGCCTCGTACACGCCGATTGTCACCGTCAGCAGCATGCTGGTGACCATCGAAGGGCCGCAAGTTGACCGTCCCAAGCGACTCTTGGGGCCCGCTTGAGCCGGATGCGGGGACGACCCGCACGTCCGGTTCTGAGGGGGCCGGGGTACGGCAACGTACCCCGGCTACCCGAC
>NZ_JBEZJY010000127.1:0-3007 GCF_040651415.1 Streptomyces sp. NPDC048484 | reverse complement strand
GCGAACGGCAAGGTCGACCGGGCGGCGCTGCCCTCGCCGGACGGTGCCCGTCCCGAACTCGGTGGATACATTGCGCCCCGCACCGAGACCGAACAGGCCCTGGCCGACATATGGGCGCGGATACTCCGTGTCGAGCGGGTCGGCGTCGAGGACAACTTCTTCGAACTCGGCGGCGACTCGATCATCAGTATCCAGGTCGTCTCGCGGGCGCGGGATCTGGGCGTGCACATTACGGTGGCGCAGCTGTTCGACGTACAGACAGTTGCCGGCCTCGCTTCGGTGGCGAGTTCGGACAGCTTGGTCACCGCCGAACAGGGCCGCGTAGTGGGTGACTTCCCGCTTTCGCCGGTCCAGCGCCGGTTCCTGGAACGCAACACGCCGGAACAGGGACACTTCAACCAGTCGATGGTGCTGGATGTCACTGAACGGGTCGAGCCGGAGACGTTGCGGGAGGCACTGCAGGCGGTGCTGGAGCAGCACGACGCGCTGCGTTCGCGTTTTGTCCGGGACGGCGACGAGTGGACGGGCCGGATCGTGGCCGCCGAGCCGGCCGAGCTGTTGTGGGTGTGCCACGCGGGCGACGAGCGGGTCCTCGGCGCCGAGGCGCAGTCCGGCCTCGACTTGGCGGACGGACCTTTGCTCAGGGCCGTGCTGTTCGAAGACGGCGACGGTGGCCAACGGCTGCTGATCGTCGTGCACCACCTGGTGATGGACACCGTCTCGTGGCCGATTCTTCTTGAGGACCTGGCACTGGCCTGTACGCGGGGCGAACTGCCCGCCAAAACCACCTCGTTCATGGCCTGGTCACGGCGTCTGGCCGACCTGGCCGACCTGGCCGACCTGGCCGACCCGGCTGAGTCCGCCTACTGGCGCGGGCTGGAAGCGGCCGTCACACCGCTGCCGCGCGACCATGAAGGCCTCAGCTCCAACACCAATGCTCTGGCCCGCGAGGTGCGGGCGGTCCTGGGGCAGGAGCAGACCGAACGCCTGCTGCGTGAGGTGCCGGGGGCCTTCCGGACGCAGATCAACGATGTTCTGCTGAGTGCCCTGGGCGTGGTTCTCACCGAGTGGTGTCAGACGCCTTCGGTCGTGGTGGAGCTGGAGGGTCACGGCCGTGAGGACGTGGGCGCCGACATCGACGTATCGCGGACGGTCGGCTGGTTCACCAGCATGTACCCGGTCATGCTGGCGGGGCTGGACGACGCCGACCTGGGCGCGGTGCTGTGCCGAACCAAGGAGTACCTGCGGGCCGTTCCGCGCAAGGGCCTGGGCTACGGCCTGCTGCGCAACCTGCCTGACTGGACGCCCGCGGGGATGCCCGAGGTGAGCTTCAACTACCTGGGCCGGACGGGACCTCAAGCTCCCGGCGGACCCGGCGGACCCGGTGGGCTTTTCCGCCCATCAGGACCGCCCCTGGGCGAACCCGAGTCGGGGCGAGCCGAACGGCCCAGCCTTCTCACCATCAACAGCCTGATCGCCGACGGCCGTCTGGAGATGGCTTGGACGTACGGCGGTGAGGTCCACGACGAGGCGACGGTCAACGGTTTGGCGCAGCGCTACATCGAGGTGCTGAACGAGCTGATCGACCACTGCTGCCGTCCGGACGTCGGTGGATGCACTCCGTCGGACTTCCCACTGGCGGCCCTCGACCAGGGAAGCGTCGACCGGGTCATCGGGCGCCTTACGACGGTTGCCGAAGACATGTACCCGCTCACCGCCCTGCAACAGGGCATGGTGTTCCACACCGAGTTGGCCGCAGACCCCGGCATGTACTGGGTGCAGAACGGGCTGTCGCTGGAGGGCGAACTGGATCTGGCGGCTCTGCGCCGCGCCTGGGAGCTGGTCTTCGCCCGGCACGAAGTGCTGCGCACCACGGTGGTATGGGACGACGTACCCGAGCCACTGGCCGTGGTGTCACGTTCGGTTCCGCTGCCTCTGCGGGTGCTGGACCTCTCGGACTTGGACGAGGCGGCTCAAGAACAGGCGGTCGCCGACCACATGGCGGCAGACAGCGCGCAGGGCGCAGACTTCTCAGCGCCGACACTCGTCAGGCTGACCGTGGTCAAGCTTGCGGAACAACGGCACCAGGTGGTGTGGGGCTATCACCACCTGCTGCTGGACGGCTGGAGCATCCCGATCGTCCTCGGCGAGGTGCTGGAGGCCTATCACGCCTTCCGCACGGAGCGGCAGCCGCAACTGCCGGCGCGAGCGGCATTCCGTGATTTTGCGGCTTGGGTGGCCGGGCAGGACACGGACGAGGCCCGCCGCTACTGGCGGGAGCAGTTGGACGGAGTCACCGAGGCGGCACCGCTGGGCGTCGAGCGGGCCACGGGCGAGGAGGGACAGGGGCAGGTACCCGTACCGATGGCGGGCGACGGGCTCGCTGCCTTCTCCCGGCGGCACAGGCTGACGCTCAACAGTGTCGTGCAGGGCGCGTGGGCGCTGGTCCTGGCGCTCTACTCCGGCAGCGACGACGTGGTGTTCGGCGTGACGTCGTCGGGTCGGGGCGGCCAACTCGACGGCATGGACTCGATGGTCGGCCTGCTGCTCAACACCACCCCCGTCCGCATCGGTGTCGACCGTGACCGGCCGGTGGTGGAGTGGCTGGCAGCGCTCCAGGACGCGCAGGTGCGTGCGCGGCAGTTCGAGCACACGCCGCTGATGACGATCGCCTCGTGCACCGACCTGCCGTCCGGCCAAGCACTGTTCAACAGTCTCTACGTCTTCGAGAACTACCCGGTCGACGCGTTGGAGGCGGGCCGCGAGCAGTCGGCGGCCGACGGACTGCGGGCCGGCATCGCCCATGGACGCGAACAGGCGAACTACCCGCTGAACCTGATCGCCAGTCATGGCCGTGAACTCATGATCCGGCTGTCCTACGACCGTGCGGCGTTCGACGCGGGGACGATCGAGCGGATGGCCGGGCATCTGGCGGCGGTGCTGGAGGCGGTTTCCCTGGACCGCGGGCAGCGGGTCGGTGACCTGCCGGTGCTGTCCGCTGCGGAGC
>NZ_JBEZJY010000126.1:0-3040 GCF_040651415.1 Streptomyces sp. NPDC048484 | reverse complement strand
ATACCCGAAAACGGGTCCGTCCGGTTCGGGAAGGGGCCGTCGAAAAAGGACCCCAACCAGGGGCACCTCGTCGGCGGCCTACTTCACTCGATCCAGGGACGCAGGCCGTAGAGGCGGACGATCTCGGCGAGGTCGGCCGGCGGGTGCGGGCCGGTGGCGGCGTGAGGTGCGTCGGGGTGGGGCAGGTTGGTGGCCAGGTACGAGGCCTTTCTGTGGGCTCGCGTTTCGCGTGTCCCTTTCTCCTTGACCGTAGCCTTTGTCCGACCCAAGGACAGCTCGGTGAGACGAACTCTCGTCTGATCGTTCACTCGTCGTAGTGCTGATCCCGGCCCCGGTCCACGCGACGCCGGTCGCCCCTGCCACCGGCCGCTGTCAGCCGATGCTGCGCCCCTGGGAATACGTCAACTGGTCCCGGGCGCGCGGAGTGTGCGGCGAACAGCGCCGCGGAGCCATTGGTGGGCTCCGTCGGCTGCGTGGCGGGGGTGCCAGGCCATGGCGATGGCCAGCGGAGGCAGCGGCAGGGGAATGTCGAGGAGCACCAGGCCGAGGGCGGTGGCGGTGTGGGTAAGAGGCGATTCGGGGTTGCCGGGAAGTGCGGCGGGGACGAGGCAGACGACGTCGCTGCGGGCCGTGAGGGTCATCGCCGTTAGGTGGCTGGGAAGGACGGCGGTGACGCGCCGGTGGAGGTTGTGCTCGGCCAGGGCGGTGTCGACAGGGCCGGTGAACCGGCCTCGTCGGCTGACCGCGACGTGTTCGGCGGCAGCGAGTCGCGCGGGAGTCAGGGCCTTCTCGGCGAGGGGGTGGCCTGGGCGGACGGCCGCCATCATCCGGAGCGTGACCAGTTCTTCGACCTGGGTCTCCGGGTCCACGTGGTCGATGGATCCGACCTCCAGATCGATCCGGCCGTCGCGGAGGGCCGGGCCGGCCTCCAGCTCCTCGGCCTGGAGCCGGAACGAGACGCCCGGCGCCTCCTGCCGCGCCAGCTGCAGCAGTTGGGGGGTCAGCGCCGCACCGACCAGGTCGGCGGCCTGGAGGGTGAAGGTGCTGCGCAGGGTGGCGGGGTCGGCGCCTTCGCCGGGGCTGAGCAGCGCTCCGAGGCTGCGCACCACGGCGGCGGCTTCGTCGCGCAGAGCCAGGGCGCGCGGGGTGGGGACCATGGTCTGTCCGGCCCGCACCAGGAGCGGGTCCTGGAGGGTGCGGCGCAGGCGGCCGAGGGTGCGGCTCATGGCGGCCGGGGAGGTCCGCAGGCGGGCGGCGGCGCGGGTAACGCTCTGCTCGGTCAGCAGGGCGTCCAACGCGACGGCGAGGTTGGCGTCAAGAGCCGAATGCGGGCTGTTCACCAGTGTAATTCCATTTCAAGCAACATCTCCTTGCTGAAGTTCCCATTGTGGCATCACTGCGGTGCTCCCCAGGATGAGGGTGTACCGACCCGACACGGACCCTTGAGGTATTTATGATTGTCATCACTGCCCCCACCGGGAACATCGGCCGCCACCTGCTCACCCGGCTTCTCGAGTCCGCTCCCGCCGCCGGTGAGGAACTGCGCGTGATCGTGCGTGACCCGGCACGGCTGCTGGCCGCGGCACGCGGACGCGTCGAGGTGGTCACCGGCTCGCATGGCGACGCCGAGGTGGTCAAGGGGGCCTTCCAGGGCGCGGACGCCGTCTTCTGGCTCGTCCCCCCGGACGCCTCCCTGGCCCCGGAGGACGCATGGTCCGGCTTCACCCGCCCCGCCGCGAAGGCGCTCGCCGCCCACGGGGTCGGCCACGTCGTCGGCGTTTCCGCGCTCGGCCGCGGTACCCCGCTCGCCGGCCGCGCCGGACTCGTCACCGCCTCATTGGCCATGGACGACCTTCTGGCCGGCACGGGTGTCGCCTACCGGGCCCTGGCCAACCCGTCCTTCTTCGAGAACCTCCTGGAGGAGGTCGACTCGATCCGCGACAAGGGCGTCTTCACCGACGTCGTCGATGCCGACCGCAAGGCGCCTCTGGTCGCCGTCGCCGACATCGCGGCCGTCGCTGCCGGCCTGTTGCTGGACCGCTCGTGGACGGGCACCGGCAGTGTTCCGGTCCTCGGGCCGCAGGACCTGTCTCCCAATGACCTGGCCCGCATCATGACCGAGGAACTCGGCCGTCCCGTCCGGTATGAACGCCAGTCGCTCGACGAGCTGTACGCCACCCTCGTCGGCTACGGCCTCGACGAGGCGTTCGTCCAGGGCATCGTCGACATGAAGCGGGCCAAGGACGAGGGCCTCGATGCCGGCGTCCCCCGCACCCCGGGCACCGCCGGTCCCAGCACCTTCGAGCACTGGTGCGCCCAGACCCTCAAGCCCGCCGTCCTCTCCTGAAAGCCACCAGTCTCTTCGCCATCGCAATTGGCGCCCATGGCGTCAGACCACCCGCCACTTGGGAGACACCACCATGCCCGTTGAGGAAACCGAACCGCCGGTCACCGCGTTCATGCTCGTCAAGACCACGCCCGAGTGGCTCGCACTGACCGTCCCGGAGCGGATCGACGCCTTCACCACCCAGGTCCTCCCCACGATCGAGGCCAGGACCACCGGCGTCCGGTCACGCTTCTACGACACCGAGTTTTACTCCGCGCGCGTCACCGACGTCTGGGTCTGGGAAGCGGACGATCACCACACCTACCAGCTCCTCATCGACGCCCTGCGCGAAACCCCGTTCTGGGACCGCTACTTCGAGGTCGTCGACCTCCTCGTCGGTACCGAAAACGGCTATGCACGCAACTACCCGGTCGCCCCCGTTGCCACCATCAGCACCTGACACACCGCTCCGCATCAGTGAACGTGGCCGTTCAATCGGGCCGAAGAGCGGCCAGCGGCCGCCACGCACCCAGGGTCATTGCGTGAAGGCGGTCGGTCCGGTTCGCCGGTCTCGTGTGTGACGTGGCGTCATGTCCCAGCTTGGTGCGAGAAGAGCCCTGGAAGCAGAGCAGGCACGGCGCTGGTGATCATGTGGTTGTCGAGACCCATGAGAACCGAGCGAGACCGTGCCTGCCCGAACATCATCGCCCATGC
>NZ_JBEZJY010000125.1:0-3126 GCF_040651415.1 Streptomyces sp. NPDC048484 | reverse complement strand
GCGTTCTTGGACGGGCTGGCCGTTCACCGCCGGGCGCAGGGGCTGGCCGGGCAGTCACTGGCCTGGGGACTGTGGGAACAGACCAGCGGCATGACCGGCACACTGGACGCCGCGGACCGCTCCCGGCTGGCCCGCAGCGGCATCCTGCCCCTGCCCACCGACCACGCCCTCACCCTCCTCGACACCGCCACCACACTCGACGACCCCACCCTCATCCCCATACGACTCGACCTCAAGGTGCTGGCCACAACCGAACTGCCCCGCCTGTTGAGTGGATTGGTTCGGACGGTCCGGCGTCGTGCCGCAGTCGACAGGGCAAATATGGAGTCGCTGAGGCACCGGCTGGCAGGCATGCCGGAAGCCCAACAGGGCCTAGAGGTATTGAACTTGGTGCTGGAGAGTGCCGCAGAAGTGCTGGGACACAGCAGTTCGGACAACATCGATCCCCAACGGAACTTTCTCGAGTCCGGCTTCGACTCCCTCACCGCGATGCAACTGCGGAACATCCTCAACGAGTCCGTTGGACTCCGCCTGCCGCCCATGGTGGTCTTCGACAACAAGAATCCCGCTGAACTCGCCCGATATATCCGGAGCAAGTTCGAAGAGAATCTGCTCGGAGGAGGGGCGGAGACGGCAGGGGAACACGACGGCCGGACAGGGGCGTCCACCGAAGACGATCGCGCGGACACCCTTAGCCAGCTGTTCCGGGACGCCGTCGCCTCTGGCAACGTACCCAAGGGGTTCGCGATGTTGCGTGCGGTCGCCGATCTGCGTCCGGAGTTCAACTCCCTCGCGGATCTGGACAAGCTGCCGGCCCCGGTGAAGTTGGCCGACGGACAGCAGGCCCCACGACTGATCTGCCTGTCCACACCCATGGTCGCCGGAGGCGTCCACCAGCACGCCCGCCTGGTCTCGTCATTCCGCGGCGCACGCCATGTGTCGGTGCTTCCCATGCCCGGCTTCGCCAGTGGGGAGAGTTTGCCCGCCTCCGCCGACGCGGTGGTCGAAGTACTTGCCGAGAGTGTGCTGCGCGCGGCAGAGGGAGAGCCATTCGTACTTCTCGGCTATTCCTCGGGAGGCGTCGTCGCCTATGCCGTTGCCGACCATCTGGAAAAGGCGCGCGGAGTGACTTCGACCGGTGTCGTACTGCTGGACTCGTACAAGGTCGAAGACAATGCGATGCCCAACGGGTTCGAGCACATGGCCGCCCGCATGCTCGACATGGAGTCGGTATTCGGGCGCTACGACAGTGCCCGGCTGTCGGCGATGAGCCACTATTCGCACCTGCTGCCCGCATTCTCCCTCGGTAGTATCGAGGCTCCGGTGTTGTTCATCGGCGTGGACGAGTCCTTCGTTGTACGCCCCGATGGTTCGCCGGACACCGGCGACTTCCTGCGGGCGCGGCCTTGGGATTCTGCACACAGTCTCCGGATAGCTCCGGGAAACCACTTCACGCTGGTGGAAGACCACGCGGATTCGACGGCCGCGGTCATCGAGGACTGGATCGCCTCGATCGAGTGACGGAACTCGGCCACGACAATAGGGGGTGGCGGGAGGACTACAGGGGGGTCCAGGCCGCCACCCCACGACTACTGTCGCGACCAGCGGCGCCGCCGTGCAGGGCTGCGGACCGTGGCAACTGGCGGAAGACCGGCGGAGCACCGGCACTGACCGAGCCGATGGGGAAGGTTGAAATGTCGCTATCTCCCAGCGCCAAGGGGACCGTCGAATTCGGGGAACACCGGACGTGGTATCGCGTCACAGGCGACCTGCGATCCGGTCTCCCTGTGCTTGTCGCGGTCCACGGAGGACCAGGTAGTACGCACGATTACCTACTCAACCTCGCCTCGCTCGCCGAAATCGGCTGGCCGGTCGTGCATTACGACCAGATCGGCAACGGCGGCTCCAGCCACCTGCCCGACCGAGGGGCCGAGTTCTGGACCGTTGAACTGTTTCTGAATGAGTTGGACAACTTGCTGTGCAGTCTCGGAATCGCTGACAACTACGTGCTGTTCGGGCAGTCCTGGGGCGGCATGCTGTCGGCAAAGCATGCGTCGGCGAAGCCGGCGGGTCTGCGCGGGCTGATCATCGCGAATGCCCCCGCCTCTTACCCGTTGTGGCTGAATGAGATGAAGGTTCTCCGGGAACAGCTTCCGCCTGGAGTCAACGAGGTCCTCCTCCGCCATGAAGCGGCGGGCACAACGGAGAGCCACGAGTACGTCGATGCCATGACGGTCTTCTACAACAAACATGTATGCCGACTGGCGCCGTGGCCTCGGGACATCATGGCCTCACTCAGTGAGGTGTACAACAACCCCACCGTCTACCAGTCCATGAACGGCCCGAGCGAATTCCACGTCATAGGAACTCTGCGTGATTGGTCCGTGCTGGACTGCATAGCAGACATCTCGGTGCCGTCGCTGTTGATCTCGGGCCGATACGACGAAGCCACCCCTGCGACAGTGCAGCCGTTCCACGACCTGATCCCAGACGTGCGATGGGAGATCTTCGAGGAATCGAGTCACCTTCCGCATCTCGAGGAACCGGAGCGGTTCATCGAGGTCATGGCGGAATTCCTGAAGCATCTGGACTGAGAAGCCGCGCCGTGTGATCACGGTGCGGTCGGTCGGCGCCCCCCCGAACGACCTTACTTGCACAGCCCCGACGTGATTCTTGACGACGAGTCGACTGTTTGTATGGGCCCTCACGGGCTGCTGACTCCAACAGAGTAAAGGCTGAGGTTACTGTGAGTGCATCCGTCGAGCAGGTCGTCGAAGCGCTTCGTAATTCGCTTCTGGAGAATGAGCGGTTGCGGCAGCACAACAGTCATCTGGCCTCGGCGGCCACCGAACCGATCGCCATTGTGGGCATGGCGTGCCGCTATCCCGGAGGTGTGGAGTCGCCGAGTGAATTTTGGCGCTTCCTCATCCAGGGTGCGGACGCCGTCTCTTCCTTCCCGGTCAACCGTGGTTGGGATGTCGAGGGCATCTACGACCCGGAGCCGGGGCTCCCGGGCAAGTCGTACGCCAACGAGGGCGGGTTCCTGCATGATGCGGGGGAGTTCGATCCCGGGTTTTTCGGGATCAGTCCGCGTGAGGCGCAGGCGATGGATCCGCAGCAGCGGCT
>NZ_JBEZJY010000124.1:0-3144 GCF_040651415.1 Streptomyces sp. NPDC048484 | reverse complement strand
GCTTCCCGGGCTCTTCTCGCACCAAGCTGGGACATGACGCCACGTCACACACGAGACCGGCGAACCGGACCGACCGCCTTCACGCAATGACCCTGCCCCACGACCAGAAGCCGGCCCCAAAGAGTCAGAGCCTGTGTCGTATCGTCAAGATCTCTAAAGAGGTCGCGCAGATAGGCACGGTAAGGGGACTTCGGTAGCAGAACGGGAACAGGTCCTGGTGATCATGGAGTTGCGACGTTCTGTGATCACGGAGGAGCCCTGTGACCGCGCTTCCATCGTGGCTGACCGAACCGCTCTCACAAGGACCAGCCGTGCTGGTGTACTGGCGCTGCACACCGACCCTGTGCGTGCCCTTCTTCAGGTCACCGGTCTCGTCGACTACCGGGACGACGACGTCAGTGCCGAGGTGGTCGACGACGAAGCCGCGCAGGTCGTCGAGGACGGCGACCCCGGACGGCCCACCGACGACCCCGTCGTCTGACCTCCGTTCGGGGAGGGTGGAAGATCACGGCGTAACGTACTGCCATGACGAATTCATCCCTGCAGTTAATTCCCGATGCCATCAACCGCTTCGGCGCACGAGTGCACGCGGTCGACGGCCACCGATGGAACGATTCGACGCCGTGCACCGAGTGGACCGTTCGGGACCTCGTCAACCACCTGGTCAGCGAGCACTTGTGGGTGCCGCACCTGCTCGCCGGAGAGTCCCTGGAGCAGGTGGGCGACCGCTACGATGGCGACATGGTCGGCGCAGATCCCGTGCCCGCGTGGGACGAGGCCGCGGAACGCTCCCTCGCGGCGTGGAAGGGTGCCGATCTTTCCGGGACAGCTCGGTTCTCCTTCGGGGAGGCCCCGTTGACCATGTACGCGGACCAGATGCTCGTCGACCTGACCATCCACGAGTGGGACCTGGCCCGCGGGTGCGGCCAGCCCGAGTGGCTCGACCCGGCCGCGGTCGACCATAGCCTGGCCTACGCGCGTGCCAACGCCGAGAGAGTGGCAGGCTTGGGAATCTTCGCTGCTCCGGTGCGCACCACCAGCACCGATCCCGCCGTTCAGCTTCTTTCCTTGCTGGGGCGCGCAGTATGACGGGTCCGATTCACGTGGGCCTTGACCGCCGAGTAGCCGAGGGGATTCTCACCCCTCGGCCCTCACAGATCCGTACGTGACGATCTCTCGTCATACGGCTCTTGTCGTTCTGGTCACCAGACGCGGGGGGCATGGGTGGTCCAGGCCCAGTGGGCGAAGAACCGGGGTCGGCGTGCGACGGCCTGGTTCCACGCGATCTGGGCTTTCTTCCTGCCCCGCAGCCGTTTGAACTTCTTGCGCATCCACCGCATCACGTAGGCGTTGACGCGTTCCAGGAGGGGATGCAGGGCCGACTGGTAGAAGGCCCCGTAGTACGCCATCCACCCGCGGATGATCGGGTTGATGAACCGTGCGAGGTCTGCTTCGGTCAGGCTGGTGCGGTGGTGCAGTCGCCAGAACCGCACCTCGGAACTGATCCTGCGCAGGGCTTCCCCGCTGATGGCGGGGAGGAACGACCGGAACATCTGGCCGTCCTTGCGTACCGCGGAGCGTGTGCGGAAGGTGAACCCCAGGAAGGTGAACTCGGTGTGCTCGTACGAGACACGCCGGTTGGCATCCTGGCAGTACACGATCCGTGTCTTCTCCGGGTGCAGTTCAAGCCCCACCTCGGCCATCCGCTTCCTGATCGCCGCGAGCACGAAGCGTGCCTGGCGTTCGCTGACGCAGTGGACCACCGCGTCGTCCACACACCGTTCGAACCCGAGGGCGGGGAAGTTCCGCGCCATCCAGGTGTCGAAGGCGTAGTGGAGGAAGAGGTTGGCGAGGACGGGCGAAACCGATGAGCCCTGGGGCGTCCCCCGGTCCCGCTCGTGCCGTGTCCCGTCGGGCAGTTGCAGCGGTGCGGCGAGCCATCGCCGCACATACAGCTGGACCCAGGACTGGGACGGATCAGTGTGGGCGGCGACCGCCTTGAGGACCAGGTCCCACGGAACGCTGTCGAAGAACGCGCGGATGTCCAGGTCGATGACCCAGTCCGCCTTCCAGCAGCGCTCCCGGCACCTGCCCACAGCATCGATCGCCGACCGCCCGGGACGATAGCCGTAGGAGTCGGGGTGAAAGACCGGCTCGGCCTTCGCCTCCAGCACCCCGGCAACCACCGTCTGGGCTATACGATCCCCGATCGTGGGCACGCCCAGAATCCGGACGCCCCCTTTCTTGGGGATCTCCACCGCACGCACCGGGGGCGGAAAATAGGTGCCGGAGGAGAGACGATTCCAGATCCGGTACAGATTGTTCTTCAGATCCTTCTCGAATTCTTCCATCGACACCGCATCCACACCCGGTGCACCCTTGTTCGACCTGACCTTCTCGTACGCCTCCCAGACGGACTGCTTGGAAATATTGAACGGCTTGCCTGATGCTTTCAACTCGTTCACGCGACTCCTCCCGGGTAACGCCCGGTTGATCGAATAAACACAGTCACGAACGACCCGGCCCCTTCGCTCCGCCCCGATTACAGGGGTTTCGTCACTACTACGAGCCGGTCCGCCGGCGTGCTTGGCGTCGGTACTCAGTCCCTCACGGCTTCGGACCGCCGGGGACGCTCCCTCTCTCCCCGCTCACCAGCGGAGACGCATCCAAGCCCGCCTTCTCCTGTTCCGTACGAAGGCCGCAGACCGGGCTCGCGTCGCCTGCATGCCGGACACCGCCTGGCCGGTAAGCGGGCACCCGCCAGACTCATCCCGGGACTGCCTTGACACCCGGTTCTGATGTCAACTCTACTTTTCGACACGTCAGCAGCGATTCACTTGCGTTCGCCTTCCCGATCCCCACCTGACGTCTCAGCGGACGCCTTTTCCTCATCGTTCACCACGGCAGTCTTCAGCTAGCGCAGCATGAGGTGGTTTAAATTCTCCCCCCGCAGGACGAATTTGAAGGGCCAAACCTTCATCCTTCGTACAGCATCGCTACAAGAAGAGTTCCTACATGCTTCTTCCTTTCGCGTTCAGGACACAACAATGCCGGGTAGTTAGCGTTTTCGCAGGTCACGCAAGTGGGGCTGGAGACCACGGTGTTGCGGCGTAGAGGCCGGGGCCGAGCTTGTGGATGAGGCCG
>NZ_JBEZJY010000123.1:0-3166 GCF_040651415.1 Streptomyces sp. NPDC048484 | reverse complement strand
CGGCACCGACGCGTGCCGGTCCAGGCCGAGTCGTGGCATGTCCAACGAGACCGTGGCTTCCTGGGTGTGGTGAGGGTCGAGGTTCACGACCACCACAACCGTGTCCGAGCCGTCGCGCTTGCTGTAGACGATCACGGCGTCGTTGTCGGCCTCGTGGAAGTGGACGTTCCTGAGCCGGCGCAGCGCGCTGTGCTCCCGGCGGATCCTGTTCAGCGAGCCGATGAGGGGTGCGATGGACGTTCCCGCACGTTCGGCGGCCTCCCAGTCTCGCGGCCGCAGTTGGTATTTCTCCGAGTCGAGATAGTCCTCGGTGCCCGCCCTGGCCGCGGTGTTCTCGCACAGTTCGTATCCCGCGTACATGCCCCAGGAAGGAGAGAGCGTCGCCGCCAGAACGGCCCGGACCTCGAAGGCGGGCCGGCCGCCGTGCTGAAGGTAGTCGGGGAGGATGTCAGGGGTGTTCACGAAGAAGTTGGGCCGCATGTAGGCGGCCGCGTCACCGGAGAGTTCGGTGAGGTATTCGATCAGTTCCGTCTTGGTGTTGCGCCAGGTGAAATACGTGTAGGACTGCTGGAAACCGACGCGGGCCAGGGCGTGCATGACCTCCGGGCGGGTGAACGCCTCGGCCAGGAAGATCACGTCGGGATCGTCGCGGTTGATGTCCGCGATCACCCGCTCCCAGAACATGACCGGTTTCGTATGCGGATTGTCGACGCGGAAGATCCGTACGCCGTGGCTCATCCAGAACCGCAGAATGCCGAGCGTTTCCTGAACCAGGCCGGGCAGGTCCTCGTCGAAGGCGATCGGATAGATGTCCTGGTACTTCTTCGGCGGGTTCTCCGCGTACGCGATCGTGCCGTCCGTCCGGTGCTGGAACCACTCCGGGTGCTTCTCCACCCACGGGTGGTCGGGCGAGCACTGCAGGGCGAAATCCAGGGCGACTTCGAGGCCCAGAGCGGTCGCGGTGCGGACGAATTCGTCGAAGTCGTCGATCGTGCCGAGGTCGGGATGGACGGCGTCGTGCCCGCCCTCCGGCGAGCCGATCGCCCACGGCACCCCGACATCCTCGCGGCTCGCCGAGAGGTTGTTGTTGGGGCCCTTGCGGAAGGTCGAGCCGATGGGGTGGATCGGCGGCAGGTACACCACGTCGAAGCCCATGTCCGCGATCGCGGGCAGCCGCCCCGCCGCGGTCCGGAACGTGCCGCTGACCGGTGGTCGCCCGGGCTCGACCACCGCCCCCTCCGAGCGCGGGAAGAACTCGTACCAGGAGCCGTACAGCGCCCGCTCCCGCTCCACCAGCAGGGGGAGCGGGGCCGACCGGGAGATCCGCTCCCGCAGGGGGTGCTCGGCTAGTGCCGCGTCCACGTCCGGAGTCAGGGCGGCGGCGAGACGGGCGGCCAGGGGCCGGGAATCGTCGCGCAGGGCGTCCGCGGCGGTCAGGACCGCCGCTCGCCCCGCCTCGTGCGGCACTTGGGAGGCGGCCCGCTCGTAGAGCTCGGCGCCCTCCTCCAGGACCAGGCCCACGTCGATGCCGGCCGGGATCTTGACGCGGGCGGACCGGCGCCAGGCGGACACGGGGTCCGACCACGCCTCCACCCAGTAGGTCCAGTCGCCCACCTCCGTGGGCATGACGTCGGCGCCCCAGCGGTCGCTGCCGGGGGCGAGCTCCCGCATGGGGGTCCACGGCCCGGTGCGCCCCTCGGGATCGCGCAGGACGACGTTCGCGGCGACCGTGTCGTGACCCTCCCCGAAGAGAACGGCGGTCACCTGAAAAGTCTCGCCCGGAACCGCCTTCGCCGGGCGGTTGCCGCGGTCGACGGCCGGACGGACGTCGACGACGGGGACTCGGCCGATCGGCACGGCGGGCATGCGGCCGACCGGGGGAACGCGGCCGTCGGCCGGGTTCTCGGTCATGGGATTCACCTCCGTCGTCGTTGTCCTTGTCCTGGTACGCCGTCCGCGATCGCGTCCGGAGGCTGCTAGCTCGCGGAACTCGCCGCGAGTCCGTCGGGATGCCCCGAGAGTCCGCTCATCGATGAGTCGGCGTTGGCCCGTTCGTGGCGAAAGGCGGCCGAACCGGCGGCCAGGTAGCGCTCGGCGGCGTGCACGGCCTCCCGGGCGCAGCGTTTGCCCATGAGGACACAGAGCGTGTAACCGGTGTCCTCGAAATTGCCCCGCGCGGCCCGGTCGGCGGGAGCCGCGAGCATCATGCGTTCCCAGGCCCGGTACAGCGCAAGATGCCTGGTGATTTCGTCCCTGGCAGGCAGCAGCATCTCACTGGTCACCTTCCACTCCCTCGGATGCGCACGGTTCGCCCGGATGCGCGTGATGGCCGTGCACGAAGAGGCACCGGCCGACTACGACGGCGGGCGCCTTCACTCATGGTGCACGCGACGCCACCCAACGTCCTGTTGTCGTTTCAACGACATTGGGTCGACTCTCGGGTTGCACGAATGGAGTACCGCTCCCACTCTGAGAATTACTCAGAAGCAATCGCCGCTCACGCTATGCGTTCAGAGCCCGGCCCGACAGGGGCGAGGAGAAGTGGGAGTCTCGCCGGTGAGGAGCCAACGACGATGAAGACCGTAGTGCCCTGCTACTACCACCTCGACGTGGAAGTGAGTCCGGAGCGGGTCGATCAGGTCAGGCGCATTCTGGCCGCCCATCTCCGGTACTGGAACCTGGAGAACCTCGTCGAGCCCGTCTGTCACTGCGCCGAGACGCTGCTGCGCTCGATCGAGGCGCATGCGACGGACAAGAACACCACCCTTGAGATGTGGTGGAACGGCCAGCACCTCATCACCGCCGTCGCGGACATCGACGGGGAGTCCCACCCGGAATCCGCGACACGGGGCTGCCTGGCCCACATCGCCGCCCTGAGCGACGGCTGGGGGTGCTGTACCACGGGCCGCGGCGGAAGGATCGTCTGGTTCTCGCGCCGGGTGCGCGCCATGGAACGCGCCCCCCTGGTCCCGGCCATACCCGCGCCCAGCCTGCGGGAAGCCCGGCGAGCGCCTCGCGAGATGCCCGTGCCGGCGCTCGCGGGCCCGGCACCCGAAGGCCCCCTCGTGAATGCGGCACCCGAGTAGGAACAGTCAGCCGGCCCGCGACCGCTTCGGCGGCCGCGGGCCGGCTGCGTTGCCCGTCCGTGCTCGCCCGCCGACCTGCT
>NZ_JBEZJY010000122.1:0-3445 GCF_040651415.1 Streptomyces sp. NPDC048484 | reverse complement strand
CGGTGCGGGTGTTTTCGCGTGGTGAGGGTGTGGTGGATGGGCCATGGGTGTTGCATGCGAGTGGGCTGTTGGAGGGGCAGGTGGCTCAGGCGTCGTTTGATCTGGTGGAGTGGCCGCCGGTGGGTGCGGTGGTGGTGGAGTCGGCGGGTGTGTATGAGGAGCTGGCGGCCCGGGGTTATGCCTATGGTCCGGTGTTCCGGGGGTTGCGGGCGGTGTGGCGGCGGGGTGAGGAGATTTTCGCGGAGGTTGCGTTGCCGCGGGTGGCGGAGGAGGCGGCGGGCGGGTTCGGGTTGCATCCGGCGTTGCTGGATGCGGTGATGCATGCGGAGGTGCTGACCGCGGGTGAGGAGGGGGGGACGGTTGTCCCGTTTTCCTGGGGTGGGGTGAGTCTGTTCGCGTCGGGGGCGTCGGTGTTGCGGGTGTGTGTGCGGGTGCGGGGGGCTGGTGTGTCCTCGATGCTGCTGGCGGATGAGTCGGGGCGTGCGGTTGCTGAGGTGGAGTCGTTGGTGTCCCGGCCGGTGGAGGTGGCTGCGGCTGTCCCGGTGGGTCCCGATCCTGCGGGTGATGCGTTGTTCCGGCTGGTCTGGGAGCCGTCGGGCACCGGGTCGGGCGGCGGTGTGACAGCGGATCCGGATACGGCTTCCGCGGGTTCTGATGTTGCTGGTGGTGCGGGGTGGGCGGTGCTGGGCGAGGGGGTGTCGTTGGCCGCTCTGGAGGCGGGTGAGGCGCCGGAGGTAGTGGTACTGCCGGCCGGGGATTCCCTGTCCGGTGTTGGTGTTGGTGGTGGTGGTGTGCCGGTGGTGGGTGTGGAGTTGTCGCGGGTGTTGGGTGTGGTGCAGGAGTGGCTGGCTGGTGAGCGGTGGTTGGCGGGCCGGCTGGTGGTGGTGACGCGGGGTGCGGTCGCGGTGGGGGAGGGGGCGGTGTCGGATCTGGCGGGTGCGGCGGTGTGGGGTCTGGTGCGGGCGGCGCAGGCGGAGAACCCGGGCCGGATCGTTCTGGCCGACCTTGGCCCCGGCGCCCCCGGCGCCCCCGGCGCCTCCGATGCCTCCGGCGGCCCGGCCGGGCTGGCCGGGCCGGGTGGCCTGTGGGCTGTGGAGGGGCTGGGGGCCGCGTTGTTGTGTGGTGAGGAGCAGGTTGTGGTGCGTGGGGGTGAGGTGCTGGTGGCGCGGCTGCGGCCGGCGTCCGGTGACGCTTCGGCCGGCGGGCCGGGGGCGGGTGGGGTGCTGGCGGTGCCGCGGGACGGGTCGGGGTGGCGGTTGGGTGTGGCCGAGGCCGGCACGGTCGAGGGGCTGGCCCTGCTGCCCGCGCCGGATATCCGCATGCCCGGCGCCCCCGACTCCGGCATGGCTGCCGGGGTGGCTGACGCTGGGTTGGTGAGTGGCGGCGTGCCCGACGCCGCCATGGTTGCGGGCGTGTCTGATGTCGGCGTGTCTGACGCGGGCATACCTGGCTCCGGGGTGGCTGACGCTGGTGTTGGTGTTGGTGTTGGTGTTGGTGTGGGTTGGGTGCGGGTGGGGGTGCGGGCGGCGGGGGTGAATTTCCGTGATGTGTTGATGACGTTGGGGATGTATCCGGGGGGTGGGACGCGGATTGGTGGTGAGGGTGCGGGTGTGGTGTTGGAGGTGGGTGTGGGGGTGGAGGATCTGGTGGTGGGGGACCGGGTGTTCGGGATGTTCGACGGGGCGTTCGGTCCGGAGGTGGTGGTGGACCGGCGGTTGCTGGCGGTGATGCCGGCGGGGTGGTCCTTCGAGCAGGCGGCGACGGTGCCGGTGGTGTTCTTGACGGCCTGGTATGGGCTGGTGGAGCTGGCGGGGGTGGCGGCCGGGCAGCGGGTGCTGGTGCATGCCGGTGCGGGTGGGGTGGGGATGGCGGCGTGTCAGCTGGCCCGTCATCTGGGGGCGGAGGTGTTCGCGACCGCGTCGCCGGGCAAGTGGCCGGCGCTGGCGGGGCTGGGGGTCGATTCGGCGCATGTGGCGTCCTCCCGCACGCTGGATTTTGAGGGCCAGTTCACCCGGGCGACCGGGGGGCAGGGGGTGGATGTGGTGCTCAACTCGCTGGCCGGGGAGTTCATCGACGCGTCGCTGCGGCTGCTGCCGCGGGGCGGCTGGCTGGTGGAGATGGGCAAGACGGATCTGCGGGACGCGGAGCAGGTCGCGGCCGAGCATCCGGGGGTTGCGTATCGGGCCTTTGACCTGGAAGAGGCCGATCCGGCCTGGATCCAGGAGGTCCTGGTGCGGCTGGTGGGCTTGTTCGAGGCGGGGGTGCTGCGGCCGCTGCCGGTCACGGCGTGGGATGTGCGCCGGGCCCCGGAGGCGTTCAGGTTCATGAGCCAGGCCCGGCATGTGGGCAAGGTGGCCCTGCGGATGCCGCGCCGCCTGGACGCGCAGGGCACGGTGCTGGTCACCGGCGCCACCGGTGGGCTGGGCGCTGTGGTGGCCCGGCATCTGGCCGGACACCATCAGGTGCGTGAGCTGCTGCTGACCAGCCGGCGCGGGCCCGGCGCACCGGGTGTGGCGGAGCTGGTGGCGGAGCTGGCCGCGCTGGGGGCCCGGGCGCGGGTGGTGGCGTGTGATGTGGCCGAGAGGCAGGCGGTGGCCGGCCTGCTGGCCGGGATCGATCCGCAGCATCCGCTGACCGGGGTGGTGCACGCGGCCGGGGTGCTGGACGACGGGATTGTCTCCTCGCTGACCCCCGGGCGGCTGGCCCGGGTGCTGGGTCCCAAAGCGGACGGGGCCTGGCATCTGCATGAGCTGACCGCCCACATGGACCTGGCCGCGTTCGTGCTGTTCTCCTCGACCTCGGCGGTTCTGGATGGTTCGGGGCAGGGCAACTACGCGGCGGCGAACGCGTTTTTGGACGCGCTGGCCGGCCACCGGCACGCACACGGCCTGGCCGGGCAGTCGATCGCCTGGGGGCTGTGGGCCACCGGCAGTGGTATGTCCGCGGGCCTGTCCCGGGCCGATCTGGCACGCGCGGCCCGCGGCGGGATCGGCGCGCTCTCCGCCGAGCAGGGCCTGCGCCTGCTGGATGGGGCCGCCGCCCTGGACCAGCCCGCACTGATCGCGGTGCCCCTGGACCGCCGGGCCCTGGCCGCCCGCCCCGATCTGCCGCCGCTCTTCCACCACCTGGCCCGCCCGCCCGCCCGCCGCACCCTCACCACCACCTTGGCCACCACCCTGCGCGACCGCCTCACCGCGCTGCCCGCCGCCGACCGGCTGCCCCTGCTGCTGGACACCGTCCGCACCCAGGCCGCCGCGGTCCTGGGCCACCCCGGACCCGACCTCATCCACCCCGACCGGGCCTTCCGCGACCTCGGCTTCGACTCCCTGACCACCATCGAACTACGCAACCGCATCGCCACCGCCACCACCCTGCGCCTGCCCGCCACCCTCGTCTTCGACTACCCCGACCCCACCACCCTCGCCCACCACCTCCACACCGAACT
>NZ_JBEZJY010000121.1:0-3463 GCF_040651415.1 Streptomyces sp. NPDC048484 | reverse complement strand
GCGGAGTGACGAGAGATTGTCACGCTCCGTTCTGTGAGAGCCGAGGGGTGAGATTCCCCTCGGCTACTCGGCAGCGTGGACTCCACCACCGCCCGCGCCCACCACGACGCCGCCGGGATGCGCCTCGGCAAGGAGGTCATGGGCGCCCTTGAAGAAGCTGCCGCCGACCAGGAACGGGCCCGGCAAAAGGGGGCGGCACGCCGGAACAGAACGGACAGGACGCAAGCGACGCCCCCGACCGGGAAAAACGGCGGCACCTCAGACGACGGCACAAGCTCCGTCTGAAGGAAGCCCTGCTCGGGAGATCCCGTGGCGGGCTGACGAGCAAGGTTCATCTCGCCGCGGACCGCAAGTGCCGTCCGTTGTCGTTCGTCCTGACCGCGGGACAGGCCGCCGACAGCCCGCAGTTCGTCCCCGTGCTGCAGAAGGTGCGGGTCCGTCTGCCTGTCGGCCGTCCCCGGACCCGGCCTGGGGCTGTCGCCGCCGACAAGGCCTACTCATCCCGCGCCAACCGTTCTTACCTGCGCAAACGCAACATCAAGGCCGTCATCCCGGAGAAGAAGGACCAGGCAGCCAACCGGAAGAGGAAAGGCAGCCGGGGCGGCCGGCCCACAGGTCACGACGCCGGTCTCTACAAGGAGCGGAACACCGTCGAGCGCCTGATCAACAAGCTGAAGGCCTGGCGGGGCATCGCCACTCGATACGACAAGTCGCCCGAGAGCTACCTCGCAGGCCTCCACCTCCGCGCCTCCATGATCTGGATCAACGACCTGCTGAAGGCAACTGACTGATCACGACGTCACACAGGCCCTAGTCGGCCCCTGCCCTCGCGGACCTGCCAGCGCAGCAGATCGTGGAGGACCTGGTCGGTACCGTCGTCACGCCACTTGGCGAAGTAGTAGTACACCGCGCCACGCGGCGGCAGGTCGTGCGGCAGGTAGTCCCACTGGCAGCCGGTGCGGCTCTGGTACAGCAGCGCGTTGACGATCTCCCGGATCTCGTACCGGCCCTGGTGCCCGCTGACCGACGGATGCCGGGCCTTCCAGCGGTGACCACGGGCTCGACCAACGCCCACCGCTCGTCGGACAAGTCGCTCTTGTAGGGCTTGCGGTCGCTCACGGAGCCACTCCAGCACAGCCGAGCCCCGTGACCAGCCACCAGTCCGCAGAGCCACACGTTCAGGCGACGACGAAACGGTCATCAAGTTACGTACCGCCCTCTGATGCGCCAACACGCGACCGGTGTGGATTCACGAAGTGTCCACGGTGACCCTCATGTGCGACGACTTCAGGCCCGTCTCATCCTTGCGCTCCATTGCGGCCGTCTCGATCGCCGAGACATGAGGAGGAGTTGAGTCTCGGCTCTCCTCAGCAGCGGGTGGCCCGGGCAGCGACGTCGCGTGCCGCGGGCGAGCTGTCCGCCGCTTCCCGGCTGCCGCACGCCGCGCTCGACCCATGGCACGATCGCACCACCCGTAGGAAGCGACCGCACCCTTGCTCACCTGCCGCGCGACCTCCGTTTTGGGGTCGGTACAGCACGAGGAGAGCTATCCCTGCCGTCGCCCCTGCCGGCAGCTGGACGTACGAACGGCTGGTCATTACCCGGAAGCATCACGCTTGTCGGCGTCGCTTGAACCGTGGCTCTTCCAAGATTTCCGTGAAGCCGGTCATGCTTCCGTGCGCCAGTGACGTTCCGTCATGGATGGCGGGATGCTCGGTCAGTGTGCAGAGTTGCTGAAGACGGTGTTTCCGCACCTCGGCGGGGTGCTGGTGGAGCAAGTGGTGGCAGAGGGCGGTCTGTTACGGATCGTGGCGAGTACGGCATCGACGATCTCGGCGTCGTGCCCGGACTGCGAGATTCTGTCGAGACGCCGGCACAGCGGCTACGAGCGCCGACTCGCCGACGACGCCGTCGGCGGCCGACGGGTGTCCATCACGCTGACCATCCGGCGCCTGTTCTGCGACAACCCCGGCTGCGCGAGAGTGACGTTCGCCGAGCAGGTCGATGGGCTGACCGTGCGTTACGGTCGGCGGACTCCGCAGCTCACGGGCCTGTTGGGCACGATCGCGGTGGCCCTGGCGGGCCGCGCCGGTGAACGCCTGGCGGCCCGGCTGCCGGCTCCGGTCAGCGACACCACTCTGCTGAGCCTGGCCATGGCCCTGGCCGATCCGTACGCACAGACGCCCCGGGTCCTCGGGGTCGATGAATTCGCCACCCGCAAGGGCCACAAGTACGGCACCGTGCTGGTCGACTGCGAGACCCACGCCCCCGTCGACCTGCTGCCCGACCGGGAGTCGGTGACGTTCGCCGCCTGGCTCACGGACCATCCCGGAGTGGAGATCATCTGCCGCGACCGCGGCGGTGCCTTCGCGGACGGCGCCCGTGCCGGAGCCCCCGACGCCGTCCAGGTCGCCGACTTGTGGCACCTGTGGCACAACCTCGCCGAGGCCGTGAAGTCCCTGGTCAGCAAGCACAGTTCCTGCCTTCGCGAACCGGCCCCCACCCCGGACTCACCCCCTGAAGTCCTGCACCCGCCGCTCTCCCGCGCGGGCCGGCTGGCCGAGCGGGTCCAGCAGCACCACACCGCCGTGCACGACCTGATCGGCCAGGGCCTCACCATCCGAGCCGTCGCCCGCCGCCTGGAACTGTCCCGCAACACCGTCCGCCGCTATGCCCGCGCCGTCACCTGGGAGGAACTGGCCACCGGCCGCTGGCAGAACCTGCCCAGCATCCTGGACCCCCACAAGCCCTACCTCCACCGGCGTTGGAACGAGGGCCACACCAGCGCCGTGAAACTCCACGCCGAACTTCGTGAGCAGGGCTTCACCGGCTCCTACTCCGTCGTCCGCGACTACCTCCGCCGCTTCCGACGCACACCCGA
Organism: Streptomyces sp. NPDC048484; assembly: GCF_040651415.1. Classification (NCBI taxonomy): domain Bacteria; kingdom Bacillati; phylum Actinomycetota; class Actinomycetes; order Kitasatosporales; family Streptomycetaceae; genus Streptomyces; species Streptomyces sp. NPDC048484. The sequence continues at coordinate 582 of NZ_JBEZJY010000121.1, read as the reverse complement.
CGATGCCCCGCCCCCGACCCGGCCTCCCGGCATCCGCAAGGTCACCGGCTGGATCACCCGAAACCCCGACCGGATGAGCGACGACGACCAGCACAAACTCAAGACCATCCTGGCCCGCTGCCCCGAACTCGAAGCCGCCACCGGACACGTCCGCTCCTTCGCCGCGATGATGGCCATCCGCGGCGCGAGCCGCCTGCCCGAATGGATCACCGCAGCACGAGCGGACACCGCCATCGGCCTCCGCGGCTTCGCCGACGGCCTGCTCACCGACCTCGACGCCGTCGTCCTCGGCCTGAGCACGGAATGGAGTTCGGGCTGCGTCGAGGGCAGAGTCACGGACATCAAGTTCCTCAAGCGCCAGATGGGCGGCAGAGCCGGACTTCCACTGCTCCGCAAGCGCGTCTTCCTCGTGGCCGCCGACCGTCGGCAACACAGAGTCACACCCCAGGCAACTCACTGACCGGCTTCACGGAAATCTTGGAAGAGCGTACGTCCAGCAGCTCGGGCATTGTCCCGGTTCGAAAGGAGGCTGAGGAGATGTAACCGAGCGTCAAGCTCAGGGCAGCCAGCCGGTGCAAGTCC
>NZ_JBEZJY010000120.1:0-3539 GCF_040651415.1 Streptomyces sp. NPDC048484 | reverse complement strand
ACCCCCGCCGCACGCAGATACCGCGCGAGCCGACCGGCCCGCGCCATCAGATGCCCATAGCTCACCGAAAGCCCGTCACACACCACCGCCACCGCGTCCGGACACACCAGCGCCCGCTCCGCGATCAGCTCATGCACCCCGACGGCGGACGGCACCGGACCAGCCGTGTCGTTCCAGTCATGGACCAACACATGTCGCTCCGCAGCGGACAGCACCGGCAGGTCACCGACCCGCTGCCCGCGGTCCAGGGAAACCGCCTCCAGCACCGCCGCCAGATGCCCGGCCATCCGCCCGATCGTCCCCGCGTCGAACACCGCACGGTCGTAGGACAGGCCGATCCGCAGGTCGCGTCCCAGCCCCGCGGTGACTGCGAGGGGGTAGTTGGCCTGCTCGCGTCCGTGGTTGAACCCCGCTTCGAGGCCTCCCGCCGCGGAGGTCTGCCGTCCTTCCTCCAGATCCTGGACGGGGTAGTTCTCGAAGACGAACAACGTGTCGAACAACGCCTCCCCGGCGGGCAGACCAGTGCAATCGGTGACGGTCACCAGCGGGGTGTGCTCGAACTGCCGCGCCCGTACCTGCCCCTCCTGCACAGCCGCCAGCCACTGCGCCACCGGCCGCTCACGCTCCACACCGACCCGCACCGGAATCGTATTGATCAGCAGACCCACCATGGAGTCCATACCCTCGATCTGACCACCACGCCCCGACGACGTCACACCGAACACCACATCATCACTACCCGAGTACAGCGCCATCACCAACGCCCACGCACCCTGCACCACCGTATTGACAGTGAGCCGGTGCCGCCGCGCGAACTCGACCAGACCGGCCCCGGACACGTCCACCTGGAAGCGGCTCTGGCCGTGTTCGCCGGTCGCGTGTTCCACGCCCAGCCGTGTCGCCCCCGTGACGCCTGCCAGCTGCTCCCGCCAGTACTCCCGCGCCTCGTCCAGGCTCTGCCCGGCGCTCCAGGCGACGTAGTCACGGAACGGGGTGCGGGTGGGCAGGTGGGGCCGACGGCCGGCCCGGAACGCGTGGTAGGCCTCCAGCACCTCGCCGACCACGATCGGCAGGCTCCACCCGTCCAGCAGCAGGTGGTGGTTGCACCAGACGAGCTGATGCCGGTCCTCGCCCAGGCGTATGACGGTGAGGCGCACCAGCGAGGGAGCGGTGAAGTCGGCCCCGCGCGTCCAGTCGGCGGCGAGGTGGTCCTCGAACGCCTGGTGCCGGTCCGCCTCGTGCAGGTCGGTGAAGTCCAGCACCTCCAGCGGAAGCGGGACGGCACGCGACACCACGGCGAGCGGCACGGGGACGTCGTCCCAGACCACCCTGGTCCGGAACACCTCGTGCCGTGCGAAGACCAGTTCCCAGGCGCGTCGCAGGGCTGTCAGATCCAGCTCGCCCTCCAGCAGCAGCCCGTTCTGCACCCAGTACATGCCCGGCTCACTCGCCAGCTGGGTGTGGAACAGCATGCCCTGCTGCAGGGCGGTCAGCGGATAGATGTCCTCGATCACCGTGGAGGCACCGGCCACGATGCGGTCGACCGCGTGCTGGTCCAGGTTCGCCAGCGGGAAGTCCGACGGTGTGCAGCCGCCGGTGTCCGGACGGCAGCAGTAGTCGATCAGGTCGTTCAGCACGTCGAGGTAACGTCCTGCCAAACGGTCGACCGTCGCCTCGTCATGGAGCCGGCCGCCGTACGTCCACTTCATCTCCAGGCGACCGTTCACGACCAGGCAGTTGATCTCGATCAGGTGGGTGCGCCCTCCCTCTGCCGACCGTGTCTCGCCCAGCAGTCGTGCGCTCGGCCGGAACCGCCCGCCGGCGCCCTCGGACGGGACGCCCGCCTGCCCGGTCTGCGGCGCCTGCCCGGTCTGGCCGGTCTGGCCGGTCTGGCCGGTCTGGCCGGTCTGGCCGGTCTGGCCGGCGTAGTTGAAGTTCACCTCGGCGGTCGCTGCCGAGGTCCAGTCGGTCAGGTGGTTCAGCAGCCCGTAGCCCAGGCCGCGCCGCGGAATGGCCCGCAGGTTCTCCTTCGTACGGCGCAGCGCCGCGCCCAGGTCCCCGTCGGTGACCGCGCCGAGTGCCACGGGGTACACGCTGGTGAACCAGCCGACCGTCCGGGACACGTCGATGTCGGCGCCCAGGTCCTCACGGCCATGGCCCTCGAAGTCGACGAGCACGGACGGCTGCCCGGCCCACTCGGTGAGCACCGCACCGAGCACGCACAGCAGCACGTCGTTGATCTGTGTCCGGAACGCTCCCGGTACCTCGCGCAGAAGTCGTTCGGTCTGCTCCGGAGCCAGCGAAACGTCCACATCGCGCGCCAGCGCGTTGGTGTTGGGGCCCTGGTGGTCGCGCGGCAACGGGCCGGTGGCACCGGCCTCGACCTGACGCCAGTAGTCGGTCTCGGCTGTATCGATCGTGTCGGCCAACTCGGTGAGCCGCTCCGACCATGCCGTGAACGAAGTCGTCTTGGCAGGCAAATCGGCCCGCGCACAGGCCAGGGACAGATCCTCCAGCAGAACCGGCCACGACACCGCATCCACCACGAGATGGTGCACCACGATCAACAACAACTGCGGCTCGTCACCCCGGTCGAACAGAACGGCACGCAGCAAGGGGCCGTCCACCAGATCAAGGCTCGTCTGCGCCTCCACCCCACGGGCCCGGTCCTCACCGTCGACCACCCACAACAGCTCGGCGGTCTCGTCCGCGACCGTCCGGCCCTGCCAGCCGTCGGCCTCACGCACGAACCGCGAGCGCAGCGCGTCATGGTGCGCGACCACCGCCCGCAGAGCCGCACGCAGTGCCCCGGGCTCGACCCGGTCGGTGATCTCCACGACCATCGACTGGTTGAAGTGCCAGGGCTCGGGCGTCTCCCGCTCCAGGAACCACCGCTGGATCGGCGACAACGGGAAATCACCCACCACCAGACCCTGCTCGGCATCCGCCATGCTCTGTGAACCGGCGACAGACGCCAGCCCCGCCACCGTCTTGTGGTCGAACAGCTGAGCCACGGAGATCTGCACACCCAGGTCCCTCGCCCGTGCGACCACCTGGATGCTCAGGATCGAGTCGCCGCCCAGCTCGAAGAAGTTGTCCTCGACCCCGACCCGCTCGACGCCGAGCACCTGCGCCCACACCTCGGCCAGCAGTCGTTCCGGCTCGGTACTCGGCGCGACGAAGCCGCCCAGCTCCACCTGGGCGCCCACTGGGGACGGCAACGCGGCGCGGTCCACCTTCCTGTTGGGTGTCAGCGGCAGTTCGGCCAGTTCGACGAAGACCGCGGGGACCATGTGGGCCGGGAGCTGATTTCCCGCGAAGGCCCGCAGTTCGCCCACGGACGGCACGCCGACGGTCTGGTCGGCCGGGACGAGATAGGCCACCAGGCGGCGGTCGCGTTCTTCGCCCCAGGCGATCACGACGGCCGTCCGCACCTGCGGGTGAGCGGTGAGCACCGTTTCCACCTCGCCGGGCTCGATCCGGAATCCGCGCACCTTGAGCTGGTCGTCGGCACGCCCGAGGAACTCCAGCCGCCCCTG
>NZ_JBEZJY010000119.1:0-3614 GCF_040651415.1 Streptomyces sp. NPDC048484 | reverse complement strand
GTGGACGTTGACTGGTCGGCGTTGTTTGCGGGGCGTGGGGCGCGGCGGGTGGAGTTGCCGACGTATGCCTTCCAGCGTGAGCACTACTGGCTGGAACCCACGACCGATACAGCCCTGATGCCGGAGGAACATGCCGAGTCGGTGGCTGCCATGTTCTTCGACATGGTGCAGCGCGAGGATCCTTCCTCGCTGGCGGACCTGCTGAAGATCGACAAATCTGTGGTGAGCGAAGTACTGCCCGCCATCTCGTCCTGGTACCAGGAGCAGCGCGGACAGCACTTGCTGGACGAATGGCGTTATCGCGTCACCTGGTTACCCGTGGCGGAAAGAGCGCACAGCACACCGGCCGGCACCTGGCTGCTCGTCCTCCCGGCCGGAAGCACAGCCAGTGAACGAGCGACCGCCGTTCGGGACGGGCTCGCCGAGCACGGAGTTCATGTCGTCACGCTGGAGGCCACCGATACCGAGCGCCCCGTAATCGCCCGGCAACTTCGCGAGCACATGACCCGGCAGCCGACAGCGGGTGTACTGTCCCTGCTCGCTCTGGACGACCGTCCGCACCCCGACCACCCGTCGCTGACGCGCGGTACCGCCTCCACGGTGGCTCTGGTACAAGCCGTCGGTGACGCCGGACTGGCGGCGCCGCTCTGGTGCGTTACGTCGGGCGCGGTAGCCGTGAGATCCCCCGAAGAACTCACGGACCCGTTCCAAGGGTCGCTCTGGGGCATGGCAGTCGGCCTGTCGCTGGACCATCCGGACACCTGGGGCGGCATGGTCGATATTCCGGGCACCCTCGACACACTGGTCATACAGCGGCTGTGCGGTGTCCTGTCCGATGAAGGCGCTGAGGATCAAGTGGCGATACGTCAGGATGGCGTGTACGGCAGACGGCTGATCCGTGCTGATTCGGCGGGCGTGCCCGTCGACCGAATCTGGAAGCCGCGCGGCACCACGCTCATCACCGGAGGCACCGGGGGCGTGGGCGCCTACGTGGCACGCTGGCTCGCCGACAGAGGGGCCGAGCACCTTGTCCTCACCGGACGCCGGGGCCGGGAGGCCAATGGCGTCACCGAGCTGGAGGCCGAGCTGACCGCCCGGGGCACACGAGTGACCGTTGCGGCGTGCGACGTCACCGACCGTGTTGCGCTGACCCGACTGTTTGAGTCCATCCCCGCTGAACAGCCCCTGAATTCCGTTGTCCACGCGGCTGGCGTGTCCCAGCGAGTGGGGCACCTCGGCGAACTCACCCTTGAAGAGTTCGCAGAGGTCGCCCGTGCCAAGGTGGGTGGTGCGGTGCTCCTGGACGAGCTGCTCGGGGACCGGCCGCTGGACGCGTTCGTGATGTTCTCCTCCGGTGCCGCTGTCTGGGGCAGCGCAGGGCAGACGGCGTACGGCAGCGCGAATGCCTTTCTGGACGCATTCGCGCACCAGCGCCGCGCACGCGGCCTTGCCGCGACCTCAGTCGCATGGGGCCCCCTGAACAGCGGCATGGTCGATGAGGAGATCGGCGCGTTCATGAAGCGCATCGGCGCGCCCGCGATGGACCCCGAAATCGCCGTCAAGGCACTGCAACAGGCGCTCGATCGGGAGGAAAGCCACTTGGTGGTGGCCGACTTCGACTGGTCCCGCTTCGCCCCCACCTATACCCTCGCCCGTCGGCGCCCCCTGCTGGACGCGCTGCCTGAGGCCCGCGCGGTCACGGAGAACGATGCCGACGCTGATCCGCCCGGCAAATCGACGTTCGCCGAGAGCCTGGCTGCGCTGCCTGAGGCAGCGCAGGCTCGCGAACTGCTCGACATGGTCCGCATACATGTGGCTGCCGTGCTCGGCCACGATGACAAGGCCATGATCGATCCGAAGCGTGCGTTCGAGGACCTCGGGTTCGAGTCTGTCGCGTCGGTCGAGCTCAGGACGCGATTGAGTGCCGTGACCGGCAGGAAGCTGCCGACCACGATTGTGTTCGACTACGCAACCCCGGCGGCACTCGCCGAGTATCTGCGCGTGGAGCTGCGCGGGGACGCCGGTCCGCAGGTCTTGCCGGCCCTCGCGGAACTGGACCGGCTTGAGGGAGCAGTAGCGGTCCTCTCACCGGAGGAGACCGAACGCAGCAGGATCACCAGCAGGCTGGAAGCACTGGTGGCCCGGCTGAACGAGAGCCTTGCCCCGGCACACGGAACTGACGTGGGCGAAGCGCTGGAAACCGCGACTGCGGACGAAGTACTCGACTTCATCGACAAAGAACTCGGACTGGCCTGATCGGGCGTTTGCTCCGGAGAGCTGTGAGGCTTTGATGACGAACGATGCGAAGCTCCTTGACTACCTCAAGCGGGTCACGGCGGACCTGCACCAGACTCGCCGTCGGCTCAAGGAAGTGGAGGCCGAGGAGCAGGAACCGATCGCGATCGTCGCAATGAGCTGCCGCTACCCCGGGGGGGTTATGTCCCCGGAAGACCTGTGGCAGCTGGTCGCACAGGAAGGCGACGCCATCACGGAATTCCCTGCCGACCGTGGCTGGGACACCGGAGCGCTCTTTGACAAAGACCCGGACCGGCCGGGTACGAGCTACGTCAGCCAAGGTGGTTTCGTCCACAGCGCTGCCCAGTTCGACCCCGCTTTCTTCGAGATCTCGCCCCGCGAAGCGCTTGCGATGGATCCGCAGCAGCGCCTCATCCTAGAGGTGTCCTGGGAAGCCTTCGAGCGCGCCGGTATCAACCCGCAGAGTGTCCGGGGCAAGCAGGTCGGTGTGTTTGCAGGGTCCGGGATCCAGGACTACGGAGACCTGCTGAGCGCCGTGCCCGAGGTCGCAGAAGCGTATATGACCACGGCTGCTGCGGCTTCCGTCATATCCGGTCGCATCGCCTACACACTCGGACTTGAAGGCCCGACCCTCACTGTCGACACCGCATGCTCGTCCTCGCTGGTGGCGCTGCACCTGGCTTGCCAGGCTCTGCGGCAGAAGGAGTGCACGCTCGCGCTGGCCGGTGGAGTCATGGTGATGTCGACTCCTGCCGCGTTTGTCGCCTTCAGCCGGCAACGCGGCATGGCGGCTGATGGTCGGTGTAAGGCGTTTTCGGATGATGCGGATGGTACGGGGTGGGGTGAGGGTGTGGGGATGCTGTTGGTGGAGCGGCTGTCCGATGCCCGGCGTAACGGTCATCCGGTGCTGGCGGTGGTGCGGGGCAGTGCGGTCAACCAGGACGGTGCGAGTAATGGGCTGACGGCGCCGAATGGTCCTGCGCAGCAGCGGGTGATCCGTCAGGCGCTGGCCAATGCGGGGCTGTCGGCGGATCAGGTTGATGTGGTGGAGGCGCATGGCACGGGGACGCGGCTGGGTGATCCGATTGAGGCGCAGGCGTTGCTGGCGACGTATGGGCAGGGGCGGGTTGCGGAGCGGCCGTTGTGGCTGGGGTCGGTGAAGTCGAATATTGGGCATACGCAGGCGGCGGCGGGGGTGGCCGGGATCATCAAGATGGTCCAGGCGATGCGGCACGGCATGCTGCCCAAGACGTTGCATGCGGAGGTTCCGTCGTCGCATGTGGACTGGTCGGCGGGTGCGGTGGAGCTGCTGTCGCAGGCGCGGGAGTGGCCGCAGACCGGCCAGCCGCGGCGGGCCG
>NZ_JBEZJY010000118.1:0-3639 GCF_040651415.1 Streptomyces sp. NPDC048484 | reverse complement strand
CGCAGCAAGCCCGCCAACGCGCCCGGCTCCAGGCGCTCCTGTGCGGTGGCCACCACCAGGGTCCCGCCACCGGCCAGGGTCACACACACCTCCGATACCGAGGCGTCGAAGGCGAACGAGGCGAACTGTACGACCGTGTCACCACGACCGATCGCGAACACCGGGGCCTGGCCGGCCACCAGATTCACGACACCACCGTGGGTGACCTGCACTCCCTTGGGCCGGCCCGTCGACCCCGACGTATAGATCACATACGCGAGCTGTTCTCCCGCGATCGCCACCTCGGGCGGGGTGGACGGCATGGCGGCCAGGGTCGTACGGACGAGGGGCTCGTCCAGGCAGAGCGTGCGGCGGCGTCCTACCGGCAGCTCGTCGACGAGGTCGGTGGTGCCGAGCACCACGGCCACCCGGCTGTCGGCCAGCATGAAATCCAGCCGGTCCACCGGGTGCTCCGGATCCAGCGGGAGATAGGCGCCGCCGGCCTGCCAGACCGCCAGCATCGCGACCATCATGTCCGCGCCGCGGGGCAGGCACAGTCCGACGACCGTCTCGGGCCCGACACCCATGCCGCGCAACTGGTGCGCCAGTCGCGCCGCACTGTCGATCAGCCGGGCGTAGGTGAGCGAAGCACCCTCGCACACCACGGCCACCGAGTCCGGGTACAACACCGCCTTGTCTGCGATCAGTTCGTGCACCCCGGCCGCGCCCGGCGACGGCGTCGGCGTGCGGTTCCAGTCGTCGAGCAGCATCGCGCCCTCGGCCGGGGAGAGCAGCGGCACATCCCACACCGCCTGGCCCGCGTCGGCGGCCACGCTCTCCAGCAGGGCCACCAGGTGGCGGGCCATCCGCTCGGCCGTCGCCGTGTCGAAGAGGTCGGTGCTGTACTCGAACGTCCCGGACAACCCCTGACCCGTGTCGGTCAGGATCAGTCGCAGATCGACCGCGGCGACCACCTCGCGCAGAGCGATGGGCACGGCATCCTCGTCCGCGTCCTGACGAACGCCCTGCCCTTCGTCGGTGAAGTAGTTGAGGAGCACCTGGAAGAGCGGACTGCGCGACCGGTCCCGTTCGGTGGCCAGGGCGTCCACCAACTGCTCGAACGGCAGGTCCTGGTGCGTGTAGGCGCTCAGCGCCGTCTCGCGGACCCGGCCGAGCAGTTCGGTGAACGTCGGGTCCCCCGACAGGTCGGTGCGGAGCACGAGCGTATTGACGAAGAACCCCATCAGGTCCTCGGTCTCGGCGCGGTTGCGGCCCGCGACCGGGGTCCCGACCGCGAAGTCGTCCTGGCCGCTGTAGCGGGCCAGCAACGCCGAGAACGCGGCCTGCAACGTCATGAACATCGACGCGCCGTTCTCCCGCGCCACCGCTCGCAGTCTCTCGACGGTCCGCGGCGACACGGTGAACTCGGTCATCGCCCCGGCCGAGGTGCGTATCCGCGGGCGCGGCCGGTCGGTCGGCAGCTCCAGCGCCGGGCAGTCCGCGAGCCGGTCCGTCCAGTAGGCGAGCTGTCCCTCCAGCGCCTGCCCCGACAGCCAGCGGCGCTGCCACATCGCGAAGTCGGCGTACTGCACCGTCAGCGGCGGCAGCGGATCGGGCCGGCCGTCGCGGAACGCCTCGTAGAGCGCCGACAGTTCGCGCCGCAGGATCTGCCCGGACCATTCGTCGGCGACCACGTGGTGCATCGTCAGTGCCAGCGCGTGCTCGGCCGGGCCGATACGGATCAGCAGGGCGCGCACGAGCGGTCCGGCCGCCAGGTCGAACGGTGTCACCGCGTCCGCCCTGACCAGCCGTTCGGCCGCGCGGAACGGCTCCGGCCCGGCGGACACGTCCGCCACGGGCAACGGGAAGGGCGCGGGCGGGTCGATCACCTGGTACCCGACACCGTCCGGGCCCGCGACCAGTCTGGTCCGCAGCACCTCGTGCCGCGCCACCACCGCGCCCAGGGCCATGCCCAGCGCGGCGACGTCCAGGTCGCCGGCCCAGCGCACCGGCGTGGGCACGATGTACTCGACCGAGCCGGGCTCCAGCTGGTCCAGGAACCACAGGCGCTGCTGGGAGAACGAGAGCGGCAGCGGCTGGTCCCGGCCCGCCGCGGTCACCGGCGGTGCGGCCACGCTCTGCGTCGCCTCCTCCACGGCGGCGGCCAGGCCGCGCACCGTCGGCCGGTCGAAGAGCGTCGCCAGCGGGAGTTCGACGCCGAACACCGTCCGGACCCGGGAGATCACCTGAGTGGCGAGCAGCGAGTGGCCGCCCAGTTCGATGAAGCCGTCCTCGGCGCCGACCCGGTCCACGTCGAGGACCTGCGTCCAGACCTCGGCCAGTACCCGCTCCACCTCGGTGCGCGGCGCCACGTAGGTGTCCGTCGCGCGGGCGGTCGAGGCGCCGTCCGGTGCCGGGAGAGCCGCCCGGTCGACCTTCCCGCTCGGGTTCAGCGGAAACGCCGCCAGCTCCGTGAACACCGAGGGGACCATGAAGTCCGGCACACTGCGGCGCAGGTGCGCCCGCAGGTTCCCGGGCTCGGGAATGCCCTCGCCGAGGTCGGCCGGGACGAGGTGGGCCACCAGCCGCCGCTCCGTGCCCTCCCCGGTCGCCGTCACGACCGCCGACCGTACGCCCGGGTGCGCGGCCAGTACGGTCTCGATCTCGCCCGGCTCGATCCGGTGGCCGCGGACCTTCACCTGGTCGTCGACGCGGCCGAGGAACTCCAGCCGTCCGTCGGCCCGCCACCGGGCGCGGTCTCCCGACCGGTAGAGCCGTGACCCGTCGCACGCGAAAGGGCTGGCCACGAACCGGCCGGCGGTCAATGCAGGCCGGTCCAGGTAGCCGCGCGCCTGCTGCGCACCGCCGATGAAGACCTCTCCCGCCACTCCCACCGGGACGGGGTTCATACGGTCGTCGAGCACGTACACCCGGGTGTTGGCGATCGGCGCCCCGATCGGCGGCACGCCCCCGCCACCCGTCACCAGCGCCACGGTGGCGCAGACCGTGTTCTCGGTGGGGCCGTAGGCGTTCACCAGGCGTCGGCCGCTGGACCATTTCGTGGCCAGGCCTGCTTCGAGCCGCTCCCCCGCGGCGATCAGTGTGCCCACGCCACGCAGGTCGTCGCCCGGGTCCAGTACGTCCAGCAGCGACGGCGGCACCGTCGCCACGGTCACCGCGGCGCGGGTGGCCAGGCCCGCCAGCAGGGCGGGTTCGGCGCGTTGGGCCGGGGTGGCCACGACCAGCGTCCCACCGGACGCCAGCGCCATGACCAGTTCCCACACCGAGGCGTCGAAGCTGAACGAGGCGAACTGCAGGATCACATCGTCCGCGCCGGTGCCCAGGGCCTCCGTCTGTGCCGCGACGAGACTCACCAGGCCCGCGTGGTGCACCACGACGCCCTTGGGCGTGCCGGTCGATCCCGATGTGTAGATCACGCAGGCCGACTGGGCCCCGTGCACGGTCACGGGGGGCGAGGTGACGGGCATCGCGGCGGCCTCGGCCGTGACCGCCGGATCGTCCAGCCACACCGTACGGTGCACGAGGGCGTCCGCCGCCAGGTCACCAGCCACCCCTCGATGACCCACCAGCACCTTCACATCGCTGTCGGCCAGCATGAACCGCAGCCGCTCCACCGGATACTCCGGATCCAACGGCAGA
>NZ_JBEZJY010000117.1:0-3732 GCF_040651415.1 Streptomyces sp. NPDC048484 | reverse complement strand
CCGCCGCAGCCCTCGTCCTGCTCCAGCTCGAGTACGACCGCACCATCTGAACGATCACACAACGCCATGATCCGTTACTGACAAAGACTCACTGAGGCTTTTCCATCTTCAGTCTGAGCTGGCCAGATGGAGGGTGAGGACAGCCTGGACGAGGCTCGTTATTCGGGTCGTCGAGCAGCGGAGCTTGCGCAGGACCCGCCAGGGCTTGAGGGTGGCGATGGCCTGTTCGACCAGTGCCCGCACCTTTGCGTGGGACCGGTTGACGGCCTGCTGACCGGCGGACAGCTTCTCCCATCGGCCACGGTAAGGGAGGCGGACCGTGCCGCCCGCGCCCTGGTAACCCTTGTCCGCCCAGCAGTTGATGCCGGCCTCGGCGAGAGCTTCGATGATGCCGTGCTCGCGTGCGGCCCTGACGTCATGGACGGCACCGGGCAGGGCAGGTCATAGCTCACCCTTCGGGTCGGCTATGACCTGCACGTTCATGCCGTGCTTCTTGTGTTTGCCTGAGTAGAAGGGCCGGTCGGCGGCGATCCTGTCGATCGGCAGAAGCGTCCCGTCCAGGAGCAGGTACGCCTTCATCGACGCGGCCCGTACTGCTTCGGCGAGCGTGGGGGCGAGGGCGGCCAGGAGCTCGACGGCCTCCGTGATGTAGCGGTAGGCGGTGGTGGTGCCGATCCCGAAACCGGCCGCGAGCTGGGCGTAGGGCTGGCCGTTGCGGAGGTGGGCGAGGGCGAGCAGGGCCTGTCGGCCCGCACTCAGGCGCCGCCATCGGGTTCCGAGAGCGTGGCGGTGTTTCCTCAGGCGGGCGGCGAGGAAGCGGAGGGCAGAGCTGGACACGTCGACGCCGGACGGGTAGACAAGCATGCGAAGCCTCTGGTGGAGACGGTTCTCTTGGTCGAAAACCCATCTACCAGGGGCTTCACCCGTTTGTCAGGCCAACTACCCAGCCGATGCGGGAGGTTGGAAAAGGCTCATTAACCGTCTCCCTGAAACGAAAACGCGACGCCGTCACCAAGCTCGCCGCCCACGTGGTCGACAACCACGGCCGCCCCAGCCCGAGTTCCGAGACCGCCTACGAACTGCGTTCCGTCGCCGTCCCCTACGGCGGCTGCACCGAACCCAGCAACGTCAAAGCCGCAGGCGGCTCCTGCCCTATCCGCTCCAGTGCGCCGGCTGCGGCTTCTACCGCCCCGACCCCTCCTATCTCCCGGCGATCGAACAGCACATCAACGAACTGCGCGCCGAGGGCGTACGCGACCGGGCCTTGCAGGCCTCTCACCCCCGGCTGCACGCCCTGCTGCGCGCGGTCGGAGAGGCCCCGTACGAGTCAGACGAGGCGCAGGACGTGCGGTTTGGCCTGCCGGACCAGAGCGGCCAGGAAAGGTGGCTGCGACTGGACGAGATCCCGCTGCCACCGGACACTCCGACCGCCTGGCCGCGCTGAGCCGGCCGATCTGTAACGGCCTGCTTGTCGGCACCCCCGAGGTCGGCCCGGCTCGCGAGGGGTGGAGTCGGTACCGGACTTGGCCTTGGCCTGCCGCGTTGTGAGGTGCCGCAGGTCGTCATCGATGGCAATACAGCCTGGAGTTGGGGCCTGCCCCGGGGCTTGTCCCGCCGTGAGAGCTACGAGCCTTCCGCTGCCGGCCAGTCGGGCAGCCCATCCCTTCAAGGGTGGCCTGGCGGCAAGCCGACGCGCGGGTTGTCCACCCACGCTCTCCAGGCTTGCGGCAGCCGAACCGGGCATTGCGATGTCGGCTGCTGCAGCAGGTCCCACGCGTCGCGGTAGCCCTCCCATGTCGACGCGTACACGCGGGCCTGATCGAAGCCGGTGTTTCTCCTGCCAGCCGGGACACCCGGCTCGGTCAGCCAGTCCTGGTGCTCCATCCACGCCGCAGCCCATACATGGTCGCGCGGGACGACGTACGACGCCGGCGCACGCCCAAGCGTCGGATCCAGAGCGACGAACACGAACCACTCGCGGTCGCTCAGGGACGGCAACTGTGTCTTTGTCCCGCAGCGCCAGTTCGGCTTCGGCATAGGGCTGGCCGTCTTGACCTGCACCTCGATCATGCGCCGGGTGCCATCGGCGCGGACGGCGAGAATATCGGTGCGCTCCAGTCCGTCGCGGGTGAGCGCGGCACCCCATCCGGCGCTTGCGAGCACAGAGCAGACCCAGTGCTCGCCGGCGCTCTTGGTCATCTTCGTGTCCACGACAGAGAGTGTGCGCGATGGCCACGATGCTTTGCGAGCGCCGTCGGGTTCCCTCTCCACGGCGCACCAGAGCCGCACGCTCGAAGGTAGCCCCGTTCCCACATGGGCGGCCGGTAGAAGCGAGGAAGCTGAGGCCCCGCTCCCGGTGGTACGTGCACGGGAGAGGGTCCTCAACGGCTGAGCGGCGGGCCGGGGGAAGCCTGCGGGCTGTCCTGTCCAACGACGTGCGGGGCGGGCAGACACGATGCCGCGGCTCTGTGCCGAGCGTCGACCACGCGTGCTGGACTCACCGGGCCCGCCGCGTGCCGGCTCCTGATCCACCCCGGTGGCAGCTGAGCAGATCCGCAATTTCAGCTCAAATCGGGGGCAGCCCGCCAGGCTCACGCAGCAGAATCCGTTCATGCAGCTGTCTGTCGTTGCCATCATCGTGGCCTCTGTGAGCGCCCTGTTCACGGGGGCCAACATGCTGGTCTCCGTACTGAACTACCGGCGCACCCGGCCGCGGGTCCGTGTTCTCGTGACCTACAACATCATCGAGCGCAGGCGTGTCGCATCACCCGACCAGGTCCGCAACGTCTTTCGTGTGCACGTCATCAACCGCAGCCAGACCGACACCACGATTACTGGCGCCGACCTCTACTGCCGGTACACGGTCAACTGGCGGACACTCCGCGGGGAGTTCGCTCGCGTCACCGTCGAGCCGGCTGAACTGACCGAGCCCGGCGTTGACCTCGACTATGCGCTGCCAGCGTTCGGAGGGCTCCGCTTCGAGTCAGAGGATCTTTCGGGTCGGCAGGAACTGCACGGAAAGGCCCGCCCTGTTGCTATGACCATCAGGGTGACGCTCGCTGACGGCACTCAGGTGCGCGGGCGATGGATCCGCGCACGTGAGCTGGACCGCAAGGGTGCATGGGCGCAGCAGGCGGCACTCGACTCCTGAGGGCCCGCCCACCTCAGACGAACGCATCGACGAGGTGGTCCTACCGCTACATCTGCGGTAGGACCAGCACCTTTCATCAGGCGCATCCCGATGCTGCCCTGGCAAGTACCCCAGTGACTCTGCTGCGCAATTCGCTGCGGGGGTGAGGCCGGGTCGGCGATGATCGTTGGCGGGGTCGTCTTCCTGTCGTGCGGCCCTGGAGGCGGTACGGATGTCGATGCGGCCGGTGGGGTTGCCGGAGATCCCGGAAGAGACGGTGGTGGTGGCCCGGGCGGCGTTCCCGAAGGGGAGTCTGCCGATACGGGTGCGGGATCGCCTCGCGGAGGTCTTCGTCGATGAGCCGTTCACGGAGGCGTTCGGGGTGCGGGGTGCTCCGGGCCTGTCACCTGGGGTGTTGTCGCTGGTGACGGTGTTGCAGTTCGCGGAGGGCCTGACGGATCGGCAGGCCGCGGCGATGGCGGTGCGGGCGATCGACTGGAAGTACGCGCTGGTGCGCCACGAGGCGCCACTACCCCGAGCGGGGGTGAAAGGACCCCGCCGCTGGCCTGTCGCAGCAGGCCGGTGCAGCTGAGGGCAGCCTG
>NZ_JBEZJY010000116.1:0-3777 GCF_040651415.1 Streptomyces sp. NPDC048484 | reverse complement strand
CATCAAACGCAAGGAGCTGGTCACCCGGCTCCTCGCCGGGCGGTGCGAGTCATGCGGGCGCGTCGAGGCGGTGGAAGTTCACCACGTCGCCAAGCTCGCGGACCTCGGAAGATCGGTAACCCGGCCGCCGTGGGCAGATCTCATGGCCGCGAGACACCGCAAAACCCTTGTGGTCTGCGGAAGTTGTCACGCGGACATCCACGGCAAGAAGCCCGTCTCAGCACACACGGAGTAGTCACTGGAGAGCGACGTGCGGTGAAAGTCGCATGCGTCGTTCGGGCTGGGGGCCGTTGGAGAAGGGCCTGCTCAGCAGGCACCTCGCCAACGGCCCACCAGTACCCTCTGGAGAAACCCCTGCGACAAATCCAGCTCGAGGTCGGCGGGCACACCGGCTGCTGGGCCATCATCAACCCAACCCGTCCCGGTGGAGTACGCGAGCAGACCACCCGCGAACGCTGGACCAAGATCCATGACCTTCTCGGCCAGGGCGTCGGCCTGCTCGACTGCGCCCGCCGCCTCGGAGTGGCTCTGAACACCGTCAAACGCTATGCCCGCATGCCCGAACCCCAGGCCCTGCGCATCGCCCCCGCCTACCGGCCCACCCTCGAAACTGGACCGACACAACGAACCGACCCAGGGTCGCAGTTGGATATCCATTTACGGAAGACCGAAATCACCTCCGCATTCATCGAGAACTCGATGTGACCGTGCTCGCGGTCTCCGCAGTGGGCGCAGAGGTCGAAGTCGACGGCGAGACCGGATTCATCGACCAGGTGAATCACCCCTCCTGGTGGGACGAGAACAGCGCTCCGCCCCAGGCCGGGGACCGGCTGCATGTCGTCGTGCTCGACGCGAGCCGGGAGCCGCCCCGGCTCAGCGCACTGGGCCGGGACATCGACATCGCGCGACGTCTGCGGACGTCGGCACGTGAGGGCACGACAACGGCCTCTACGACTCCCCTTTATGGGTCTTTGACCTCGTTTCGTTGCCCATCCCCAGCCCTGAGGCCAAAGCCGGCGAAAGCCCGGCCCGTCGGAGGGAAATACCCGGAAAGGACGCCCGATCCACGCCCGAGCACGGCCCGCACGGCAGCAGAAGCCGCGCCCACGGCGTGATCAAGTAGCACCTCTCCCGGCTCGCGCGCGGCGCGAACTGCGCCGAAGCTACTGGTCTCTCCATGATTCGCGCCCGACTTAGAGCGATGAACCCAGAAGGGTGACGCGAAGATCACTGACGACCAGGCGTAGCGCAGGTGTGGCTGCACCAACAGGTGCTCGTCACGTACCGCAAACAACGCTCCCGAACCCCGCATTGTCGGATAGCCACAACCCCGGAGCTCGGCACGGGTTCCGCCAACAGCGCTGCAGCCCTCATCCGTGCACCACCGCTGCACGGATGGCCACCGCTCGGCCACCGCACGCCTCGCCCATACTGACCCACGCATCAGCGACTCTCAAAGAAACCACAGGTCAGCGCCGATACTTGAGCTCAGAGATGGCTAACTGAACCCAAAGAGTAAACCTCTGACCTACGCACTCCATGCACAGGCGACCGGAGCGCTACATACGCACATTCCAAGGTCAAGAAAAGAAAGAAACCCCAGGTCACGGCGAGTGAGTCCTGGGGTTCCTCAGAGCCGCCTTCGGGATTCGAACCCGAGACCTACGCATTACGAGACCATGAGCGGTCGTGTTGCGTGGTGTTCCGTCGTGCTGTCCAGTGACGTTCTGCCTGATCAGAGCACATTCCACAGGCTGACCCGTGCCACCCCGTGATGCACCGTCCAAAGGCGTCTGTCCACCGGCTGTCCACCCACGGGGTAGCCACCGACCCATCAGCAAGATCACTTCCGGGCTGCTGGCAGTACGGCCGACCAGTCGGAGAGACAAACAAAGGTCACTGTGAAACCCCTACAAGCCATCCGTCAGCGGGTTCCTCCACGGATGCCTCCCTGGTAGCACCTCGACCCCAGCCGCTACCTGCCCGGCCCTCGCACGGTGTGCTCCGCCGAGGTTGCCGTCGGAGTGCTGGTTGATCCAGCCCGGGCCACCGATGTCGGGCCCAATGGCGGGCGCGGGTGACAGCGACGTAGGCGGGGCGGACATCTCCTCCACCAGTCCCACAGCACTTGCCGCTGTCCGAGAACGGGCGGACGGGCCTGGTCTCGGCATTGTCCCGATACGTGTCCGCCGACCCTCCGTGCAGGCAGCACTGATCGTCATCGGCGGGGGCGGTAGGGCAACCGGGGCCACCGGCCTGTCCCGCGCCGGGACCGGGCATCGGTCGGCGGCTCCCGTGCCCTGAGGCCAGTCGGGCCTGGGGCGGAATCTTCACGAGAACCGACGCTGTCATGCCGTGCGTCTTGATCTACGGTGCCATCAGTCGCCTATCAGGGGGAGGGGCCGTGGAGCAGGCAGGGACTGCGTTCGCCGAGCGGATTGCCAAGCAGCGTAGGGGGTTGGTGATCCTCGGGCGCTGGTGGGTGAGATGCGGCGTTCGGTTCTTCTGGTGCCGGTGGCCGGTGGGGGTCTGTGGTCGGCGCGGTCGGGTGGGGTGCGGTGGGTGTGTGGGTTCACCGGCGAGGCGGCGCTGGCCCGGTTCGCCCTGCTGCACGGGTCCGGTGATCAGGCGATGGAGTATGCGGCGCTGCTGGGTGCGCGGATCGTCGACGAGGTCGTGCCGTTTCTGGGCGAGCCCGCCGGGCTGGCCGTGGACATCGCCACCGAGGACGGGTCGATGTTCTTCCCGCCGGTCGTCGGCGTCGTTCCGGACGCAGCCGCCGTCGACATCGGCATCGACATCACCGTCGGCGTCGACATCACCGTCGGCGTCGACTCCGGCGAGGCGCAGGAGGGGGACGGCCGTGGGTGGTGACGGGGCTGACCTCGCTTTGGACAAGGCGTCGGTGGCGAAGTTCACGCAGGGTGTGGGCGCGGTCATCGACCAGCTCGGTGATCTGGGCGGCGCCACCGGTTCGGTGCTGGGCAAGGGCTTCTCGGAGCTGGCGATGACCGGGATGGAGGCCGGGCACCACGGCCTCGCCGTCGACTTCGAGGACTTCTGTGAGCGCTGGGAGTGGGGTGTGCGGGCCCTGGTGAGCGACGCCAGCGCGCTCGCCACCCGGCTCGGTCTGGCGGCGGGCACCGAGTGGGAGCACGACCAGTACGTCGAGGGCGCGCTGAAGGTGGGCGTCAACTCGGTGATGGGCGGCAACCCGCACGCCTCCGAGGAGGAGATCACCCAGCAGGACTGGGGCGAGGTGTTCACGCCGGACGCCCTGAACCCGGACTACAGCGCCGAGTCGTGGGACAAGGCCGGTCAGGACATGGAGCAGACCTGGAAGGACACCGGCCGCACCGTCCTGACCGAGGGCCAGGGCGGCCGGCAGTCGGACCTGCTCAACGACGCGTTCGGCATCTCCGACGACCAGTTCGACCAAGCGCTGGACGACACCTTCGGCCCGTCGCCGGAGGAACGCGCACAGCAGGAACAGCAGGAGTAACAGGAACAGCAGGCACAGCAGGCACAGCAGCAGCAACAGGCGCAGGGTGAGTCCGGGGGGGAACTGACTGTGGGTATCGGCGACTTCATCAGTGACATCACGCCCGATGCGGTCGAGGACGTGGTCGAGGACGGCGTCGAGTGGGCCGGCAACCGGGTCGAGGACGCCGGGAAGTGGACCGCCGACCGGCTGGACGACGTCGGCTGGCAGTCCGGTGCGGACTGGGTGCGTGAGCAGTCCCGTTCGGTCGCCAACCGGATGGGCGCCGAGGTCGA
>NZ_JBEZJY010000115.1:0-3790 GCF_040651415.1 Streptomyces sp. NPDC048484 | reverse complement strand
CATCAAACGCAAGGAGCTGGTCACCCGGCTCCTCGCCGGGCGGTGCGAGTCATGCGGGCGCGTCGAGGCGGTGGAAGTTCACCACGTCGCCAAGCGGATAGGGGGAGCCGAGCGCGATCACATCGGCCAGCAGCCGCGCATGCAAATCCGGCATGTCTTTCACGCGGCCGGCCGGCCCCGGGCGGCGAGCGCAGGAAACGCGTCCTCCCACACGGTGCGCACGGTGCGGCCCACCAGCGAGCGCAGGGTCGGCCACAGCTGCACCAGGAGCTCTCCGTTGAGGTAGCGGGGCAGGTCCTCGCGCAGGCCTTCGTGGAGGACCGTGCGGTAGAGCCCCATACGCTGGCGCGGCTTGTCCAGGTCGTAGGCGGTCATGCCCGACCACGCCACATGCACCGGCAGCTCGACGACACCCGCGGCCGGCCCGTGCAGGTCCTCCAGGTTCGCGGGAAGACGCCGGCGGAACTTCTCCCGGTAGAGCGCAAGATCCTCTGCCAGGTCCGACCCGGACACAGAGGACTGAGAACTGGCTGCCATGCCCTCATTATGGCGGCCTGTGCGGCACATGCGGAGCAGGGGAGGGACACCTGCCGGAGACCGAAACTGCATCGGCCGGACCGACTCCGGCACCGAGCGGGCCGTCCGCCCCGGAGCGGCACAGGCCACCACGTGGGGACCATCCCCACGGGTGCGGGGAATGGTGCCCGACACGACGGCGACGGAGCACCGGGCGTCGACCTGCTCCCCGCACCTGTGGGGATGGTCCGCATCACACCGCGTCCACAAAGCCGGGACGCAGGCACTCGGCACCCCCATGGAGCATCAGTGATGCGTAATACGAATATTCTGTGAGCCATGCATGGTAAGATGGCAGTGTGAGTATGAGCCTTGAAGAGCGGATGCGGTCAGCGGTCGCCGCCCTCCTGCACGCAACAGGCGAGTCGCAGACCGGGCTCGCCACCGCGTTGGGGGTGAGCCAGGCTCAGGTGAGCCGTCGTCAGTCGGGTGCTGCCGGGTGGAGTCTGGCCGACTGCGAGGCGGTCGCCGCGCACTACGGCATCACCGCGTACGACCTCCTGGCGGGTCCGACTCAGGCCGCCGAAGCCCTCCCCGCCGCACGACGGCGCCTGCCGGGACGTCCGGCCACCAGCGCCCGCTCCGCAGTTGTGGACGGGGGAGTCTGATGGCGGACTTCGACGCGATCGACGCCCTGCTCGCGTCCGCGTCCTCGGACCGGACCCCGCTGCCGCCTGCCGAGGAGCGGCGTCGGCTGCGTGAGGGCCTGCACCTGCCGCGTCCCCAGCTCGCGCAGGCTCTGGGGGTGGGCCCGTCGACGGTCGGGGGCTGGGAGTCGGGGCGGGACCCGGACGGTGAGGTGCGGGAGAAGTACGCGTACTTCCTTCAGGGCGCCCGCACCAAACTGGATGCCGCCGCGGCGGCCGCGGCAGCCGTTGACGAGCTCGGGGGCGACGAGCCGGCGGAATCCGGGCAGACCACTGAATCGCACGACGACGGGGTCGACGACGTGCTGGTCGTCCCGCAGCCGTGTGTGCTGTGCGGGCGGCCGGCCCGGCATCAGGTCGAAGGCTTCCCCCAGCACCTGGACCCCGCCGAGTGCGCCCCGGCCCCGGCCGCGCCCCTACCGGCGCAGGCAGAAAAGCCCATGCCCCGCACGGCACCGCGCAAGCCGGCGCCCGCCGGGAAGCCGGCCCGGGCGGCGTCCGGTGTCAAGGTCGTGCCCGTCGGCCGTCGCGTCCAGGCGGCCACCGACACCCCTGACCTGATCGGCTCCGCAGTCGCGGCCGCGCTCGCCGAACACACCGGTGACGTCGAAGCGGCAACGGCCGCTCTGGTCAAGCGGGCGATCCCGGACGCGATGGCGCTCCTGGACCACACCCGCAAGGGCGGGCGTTACGACGTCGTCGCGTACCCGTGGCTCTCGGACATCCTGCGCAAGCAGACCGCCCGCGGCGCCGACCAGATCTGGGAGGCCCGCCCGAAGTGGAGCCGGCCGGAGCTCCCCACAGGCGTACACGAGATCACGGCGCTCGACATCAACGGCGCCTACCTCAGCGCGCTCAAGACGCACCTGCCGCTCGGGCAGCTCGAACATTCCACCGGCAGGCAGAAGTCGGCAAGCCGTCACATCCAGCACTCAGCAGGCGAATCGCCCACCTCGGCACTTCTCAAAGACCCTGGCCTGGCCCCAGCCGCATAGCCCGTGTCCAAGGTTCCGGGTCAAGGCCCCACCGACCGAGCTAAAAGCCCTGCTCAACGCTCTCGCCGCGGACACCCAATCAATCTCTACCGCCCGGTTTAACAATCCACCGGTAGATCTCGCCCCCCAAATCTGTTGCAACCTACACGCGGGACCCAGAGGGAAATGGGATCAATATGCATCGGGTTGGGTTATGTCACTCTGGGTACCAGATCTACAAGACCTCCAGGACGCGTCGTGTGCGTCCTGCCCAGCCATTAGGAAGAGGCCCCATGGAATCATACGAGACATTCGCTCGCGGAGCTTCCAGTGGTATGCCTAGCTGGCTGCTCATTATTATCATTGCTGTGGGTGTCATTTTGGTGGCCGGAGCCCTAATCCGTAAGCGGAACGGCGGTGGACGGTAAACGCGGTGCTTTCCGAGGCAGGCAACGTTTGCAATGTCACGTAGCGTACGTTGATCATGCTGCCTGGCCCGCCTTCTCCGGCAGGTTGACCAGGCGCAAGGTAGGCTGCCCGGTGTAGCGGACTCTGCTGTCTTCGAGCCGTTTAAGAAGGGTTTGTCAAACGCGCCGCATGGGGCACCATCTAAGTCCTGGGCCGCCTGCTTCGAATCACGACTGCCATTCCCAGTGCAGGAGCGACCAGCCCAAGGGGGCGAAGCCAGGAGTTCCCTGCAGGGGTGCCTGTGATCATTAGGCTTACACCTATCAAGATATAGAGTATAATAAATGCAAGGGCGAGGTTTCTCCATGCTTTCCGGTATTCTTCACTTGACATTGAGTTTCTTCTTGATTCTCCGCTCAACATTCAGTCCTCCGTTAATTGGATGTGGGGGCAGGAAAATGGTGAATTCCTGCCCCCGCGATCGTCACTGGTCAGGGTGAGAGTGCGGTACCCACTATCTCGCCCGCAGCATAACCGGCGTACAGACAGCCGGCTGCGGCTGTGAAACCGGTACCGGAACTTGCTGCCGTACACGCTGTGCCGGGCGCGTGGAGCGCCAGCGGACTGCTGCGCCGCCTCGGACTGTTCCACACCCTCACCGCGGCCGACGCCATCACCGGCTACAAGGGAATGGGCACCATCGGGTACGAAGGCAGCGGCCCGGTGCGCTGGTGCGTGGACATCATCCACCGGTCCGGCATCCACCGTCCCAAGCGCAACCTGATCGAAGCGCTCACCGACGCGGAGTTCGGGCTGCCTGTTTCCCGAGCCGATCATCTGGATGCCTTCTATCCACCAGAGACGCTGGAGAACTGGATCCGTCTGGACGATGAGGCCCGCACAGGCCTCATCGAATTCCGCTTCACCGCCTGCGACTACGAGCAACTGCAGCTGAGTACCTGCGGTCCTGAATGCCAGGCCATCGCCAAGACGGTTGAGCGGCGAGTCCGCACCGCCGCCCAGCGCCTCGGCTCCTTCTGAGTTGAGCGCCCCTCGCGGGCGCCTGACAAAGGCCCTGGCGGCAGCAGCGCACTGAGTCTTTCCCGGTAAGCGCCCGTCGCTCGCTGTGATCGCGATGCTTGCGCTGCGGCCCGCGTGGTTCCCAAGTCCGGGCAGGCGTAAGGC
>NZ_JBEZJY010000114.1:0-4006 GCF_040651415.1 Streptomyces sp. NPDC048484 | reverse complement strand
TCGTCCACCTATGCGGATATCCGCATAGCTGGACCTATGCGGAGACCGCGACTATGCCGAAGCGGTGTGTGTTGTTCCGCTCCTTCGTGGGGTTTCGGCTGTTCGTGGCTCTGCATAGTTTCCGTGCCGGGCAGCCTCGTGAGCGAGGGGGCAGGGGGCTCCCGCGAGGGGGGTGGCGATGCCGTTCGGAAGTACGCGTCGGAAGGCGGGTGTCCTAACCGCACAGGTCGAGGGCTACCGGGCATGGCTGGCGGAGTACGGGTACACGACCCAGACCGCCAGGAACATGCTCAAGGATCTGGGGCAGGTCGGCCTGTGGCTTTCCAGGCAGGGCCTCGATGCCGCAGATCTGGACGAGAAGCGGGTGAGCCAACACCTTTCCGATCTCCAGCGAGCGGGTCGTCGCCGGGTGGCTGGGCCGCGCGGCATGGTCCCGCTGATGACGTACCTGCGTGAGGCCGGAGTGGTGCCAGCACGGCAGGTGACACCCACGCTGGCGGAGGATCTGCTGGAGCAGTACGGATGCTGGATGGAGTCCCAGCGTGGCCTGTCGGCGTCAACGATGCTGCGCTATGGGAACACCGCCCGGCGTTTCCTGGCCGAACAGGCAATGACTGACGGGGTGTTCGCGCCAGGCGGTCTGACGGGGGCGGATCTGAACGCGTTCTTGCTGCGGGAGTGCACCAGGGTCTCGGCGGGATCGGCGAAGGGGCGGGTGGCTGAACTGCGGTCGCTGATGAGGTTCCTTCACCTGCAAGGCATCATCCCGATGAAGCTCGGCGGTGCGGTGCCTCCGGTGGGCGGTTGGCGCTTCGCTTCCGTGCCGCCGACGATGGCGGCCAGCGACGTTCAGCGGTTGTTGGACCATACGCCGCGCGAAGGGACGGTCGGCGTCCGCGACTACGCGATCTTGATGCTGGTGGCCAGGCTCGGGCTGCGCTCGATCGAGGTGGCTCGGCTGCTGCTGGACGATGTGGACTGGCGCTGCGGCGAGATCGTGGTCCGGGGAAAGGGGCGCCGTGAGGACCGGCTCCCGCTGCCCGCCGACGTCGGCGAGGCCCTGGTTGCGTACTTGTCCGGCCCCAGAGCGCATCTGAAGGCCCGCCACGTGTTCTTGACCTGCAGGGCTCCGCGCGGGCCGATCCGGGCAGACCTGGTCGGCGACGTTGTGGAAAGGGCATGTCTGCGGGCCGGCTCTTCCAAGGTCGGGCCGCACCGGCTGCGTCATGCTCTGGCCGCCGACATGCTGCGTCACGGCGCCGGGCTCACCGCGATCGGGCAGGTGCTGCGTCATCAGGACCTGGCCACGACCGCGCTCTACGCGAAGGTCGACTTCGTCGCGTTGCGCGCGGTCGCCCAGCCCTGGCCCGGGTCGGAGGCGGCATGAGTGATCTTCACCAAGCACTCGGTGATTACCTGCGGCTCCGTCGTTCGCTGGGGCACCAGATGGTCGAAGCGGCGTATCTGCTGCCGGACTTCGTGAGCTTCATGGACAACCGCGGCGAACAGACCGTGACCGTCGCGGCCGCGCTGGACTGGGTGAAGGCCCGCGAGCCCGAGGTGATCACGACGGTCAGCCCTCGACGGATCACCGCCGTTCGCGGGTTCGCCCGCTATCTGAGCGGGATCGACCCGGCGACCGAGGTGCCACCGCTGGGACTGGTGCCCTACAACCAGCGCCGGGGCCAGATCTTCCTCTACTCCGACGCCGACATCGCAGCGATCATGGCCGCGGTCAAAGAGACGATCCCCCAGCCGTTGCGGGCAGCGACCTATCACACGCTGATCGGGCTGCTGGCAGCGTCCGGCCTGCGCATCGGAGAGGCAATCAAACTGGACCGCGACGACATCGACTGGGCTGAGGGCGTGCTGCACATCCGCGAGTCCAAGTTCGGCAAGTCTCGGCTGGTCCCGCTGAAGGACAGCGCCACGGGCGCGCTGCGCGAGTACGACAGGCTGCGCGAAAGGCTGAGGCCCAGGCCCAAGGACCCCGCGTTCTTCATCTCCCTCACCGCCAAGCGGCTGATCTACGCCTCCGTCCATCCGGTGTTCCGGACCCTGGTGGAGACTGCCGGCGTCGGACTCGACGCCCCGCACCGGCCGCGATTGCACGAACTGCGGCACACCTTCGCGGTTCGTACGCTGCTGCACTGGTATCGCACCGAGGACAACGTCCAGGCAAGGATCCCGTCACTGTCGACCTATATGGGACACCGCGAACCGGCCTGCACCTACTGGTATTTGTCGGCGGCCCCGGAATTGCTCGCGCTGGCCGCCGCCCGCCGCGACGGTGTTCGCCAGGCGGCCCGCGCATGACCCTGATCGCTCCCACCCTGCAGGCGTTCTTCACCGATCGGCTCGCCCGCCAGCGCCAGGCCAGCCCCCGCACCATCTCCGCCTACCGCGACGCGCTCCGCCTCCTGCTCGGCTTCGTCCAGCAGCGGACCGGGACCCCTCCGGCCAAGCTGGACTGGAACGACCTGAACTCGGACGTGATCTCCGCGTTCCTGAACCACCTGGAGGACGAGCGCGGCAACAGCACCAGAACCCGCAACGTCCGCCTGACCGCCATCCGCTCCCTGTTCTCCTACGCAGCCCTCCAGCATCCCGAACACGCCCTGCTCATCCAGCGCGTCCTCGACATCCCGCCGAAGCGGTTCGACAAGAGGACCGTCACGTTTCTGACCGGCCCGGAAGTCGATGCGCTGTTGGACGCGCCGGACCCGAAACGCTGGGAAGGAAGACGAGACAAGACCATGCTGGCGCTGGCCGTCCAGACCGGCCTGCGCGTTAGCGAACTCACCAGCCTCAACTGCACCGACATCACTCTGGGCGACGGCGCCGCCGTCCGCTGCGAGGGCAAGGGACGCAAACAGCGCACCGTCCCGCTCGACCGCCCCGTCCAGTACCTGCTGGGTTCCTGGCTGAACGAACGCACCGGCCACGGCGGTGACCCCTTGTTCTGCACCCGCACCGGGCGCCGCCTCAGCCGCGACGCCGTCGCCCAGCGCCTGAGCACCCACACGCGCACCGCCGCGCAAGCCTGCCCGTCCCTACTGGACAAGAGCATCCACCCGCACGTTCTGCGGCACAGCTGCGCGATGTCGCTGTTGCAGGCCGGTGTCGACACCACGGTGATCGCGCTCTGGCTCGGCCACGCCGGCGTCCGCTCCACCGACGCCTACGTCCACGCCGACATGACCATCAAGGAGAAGGCCCTCGCCCTCACCACACCGGTCACCGCCCGCCCGGGCCGCTATCAACCCACCGACAAGATCCTCGCCTTCCTCGACCGTCTGTGAGGCGTCAACGGCGCAAGCAGTCTTCGGGACGGAGGCCCAGCTCAACCGGCGCGGCAGGCTCCGATAGCCTGCGGCGGTGGCTGACGCTTCGTTGAAATTTCTGATCGACGCCGATCATGGGCAGTTCTATATCCAAGACCTTGAGCCCTATGACGCGTGGACGGCTGAGCCCGCGACGGACCCGGACCTGCCGCCAGCCGGCTGGACCGAGGACGCAGTCCAGGTTCATCGCATTGGGCTGGAACCACACTCGATCTCTGTCGGCACCGCTCGGGACGACATGGTCGAGTCGCTGATCACCGTTCATGCCGCCGCGCCGACGACGGAGCCGACTGCTGAGCACATCGTGGAAGCGGACCTGGAGACCCCGACCGGCCAACTCGCCATGTCCAGCCCCGGAGTCCTCCCGGAGGATGGGCCGAGCATGACCGTTCCCGCTGGGCTGTTGCGGGCCCGGGTCTCCTACGTCCCCACTGACCCACCGGCCGTCAACACCAACGGCGGCCCCGGCGATCACTTTCTCTACCGGATTGACCTCTGGCCCGCCAACCAGACAGGCGGGCTCGTCGTCCTCAAGCAGGGCCCGTACCCCTGGGCCGGATAGCGCCTACCCGCCGTCGACTATGCCGAGCACAACAGCCGCCGCGCAGCCCGCGATCACGCTTGCCGGCAGCCTTCTCGGCATAGTCGCGGTCTCGGCATAG
>NZ_JBEZJY010000113.1:0-4833 GCF_040651415.1 Streptomyces sp. NPDC048484 | reverse complement strand
GTCAGGTCGAACCCGGCGCAGATCTGCGCGTACTTGCGTTGAATCACGACCGAGAGCCAGAAGAGCTTGTCGCCATAGTCCACGCCGGCCTCCCCCGTCCGATGATGAACGATCAGCCTACTCGTCGCGGGCCCGGCTGCTGTCTGGCAGCGGACTGCGGTCTGCTGCAGGACCGCCCGACGCACCGAACCCGGTCGGCGCCCCGTCACACCACCCTTTGATCGCAGCAGACCGCTTCCGGATGCAGCGGGACCGCCTCGCTCGGAGCGACATGGCGGCGGACCACGGTCTTCGTTCGGCCGGGATCGTCATCGGGACGCCGCAGAAGTGGGCGAAGGCCCGTCGGTGGCAGTCGAAGAACGTCTGGAGGTCCCGGCTGGTGGTGAAGCAGCAGAACGGGACTCGTGAGTACGACAGCTTCATGTGGAAGGAGTAGACCTTCGGAATGCCCTTGTGGGCGAGAATCCTGCCCTCGTGTCGGGTAGGAGCGCCGCATTGCTGCGGCGCTCCCCCTCAGAACCGGGCCGGCAGGTTTCCCCGCACCACGGCTCAAGCAAGCCCCGAGGGCGTCAGGAGAGTGCAACTGCTCCTGGTCTCCTGCGGATTCGGGCCCGAAGACCGCGATGGCAGGAGGCGTGCAGGCGTGCACGCGGCGTGTTCGGTTCCCGTCCGACGCGTCGGGCCGTCCGTGCAGAGTGAGATAGTCAGCGGCTATCGCCCTCTTGGCCACGTTCAGCCACCACCGCTCCCATTCCTGAGGCGACTGCGGCGGCTGGTCGGCGGTGAGAACGTGTTCCCCGGGCCGAATGCTGCTGAGTCGGCAGACGGTGGAGTCAACCGAACCTGTCCAGCCCACGTCGGTGTCCGCCTCAGCAAGGACAGCGGCGTCTGAAGGGGCCGGGTGGGTCCGACGGCGATCGGCCCACCGTCGCCCAGGCCGGATCGGCCAGCATGAGCTGCTCGACCCGGCCCCACATCGCGCCGGTGATCACTAACCGGACAGACACATCGAATGAACTGGCCAGCCCATCAAAGAGACAGGCTCTCGGTGATCGAGGGTCGGATCACCCCCGCTCCGCTTCGTCCAGGACCTTAGCGAGGCCGTGGTAACCGTAGGCGAGGGCGAGTTCTCTGGGCGTGAGGCCCGCATGTGTCCGTAGGTCGAGGCGGGCTCCGGCGTCGATCAGTGCTCGCGCGGCGTCGGTATGCCCGTGCCACACCGCGTCGTGCAGCGCGGTCAGACCGTTGTAGGGGCCCTGCGCATCGATCTCGGGTGTCGGCACACCAGCCCGCCCGGGATTTTCCATCAGTGCCCGTATGACATCGGCATGCCCGAAGTAGCTGGCCTCGTGCACTGGTGTGCCCCTCATCAGTCCGACCACCCGCCGGGGGTCCGCACCAGCGTCGAGCAGCACGCGCACGATCTCGGTGTGCCCCTCGCGGCTGGCGAGACCGAGCGGGGTGTAGTCGTCGTCGAAGCCACCGGCGATCGGTGTCCGCTCGTTCACCGGAGTTCCGGCCGCGATGAGCCGTTCGACCTCACGGATGTCGCCGGCCTTGACCGCAGCGATCAGGGCCAGTGTGCTGATCTGCTCGGCGTCGGTCTCGATGCGTGCCTCGATCAGGCGCGCGATCGCATCGAGGTGGTCATCGTGCGCGAGGCTGAGGGCCGTTTGCTGCCAGTGGTTCGTGCTGGTCGTCCGTGCGCCCCGTTCCAGGAGGAGCCGCACTACTTCTTGGCGCTTGTTCAGGACTGCGTCCATGAGCGGCGTGTTCCCAAGTACGGGGGACTGCTGATCGATGAAGGATCCGTGGTCGAGCAGAAGCCCTACGACGTCACTGTTCCCCGACTGCACGGCCTTGTGAAGCGCTGTCGATCCCATCCGCGGCTCGATTGTGTGCACCGATGCTCCGGCGGTCAGCAGAAGTTCCACCATCTGCAGTTGGCCGAGACCGGAGGCGATCATCACTGGTGAGAGGCCCTCGGGCCCGATGAGGTTCACATCGGCGCCGGAGCGGAGGAGATCGATCGCGGCCGGGAGGTCGCCGGCTCGGATCGAGGCTTCGAGGTTCACTTTCGTTCTCCGTTCGATGAAGTGGGTGCGGTATGGCTGGGCATCAGGCGGCGTGCCTGGCCGAGCCGGGGCTCTCTGGCAACTCGAGGCCGTCAAGAAACGTGATCAGCTCTGCGTTGACGCGGTCAGCCGCCTCGTGCTGAGGCCAGTGGCCTACGTTCTCCAGTGCGATTACGTCGACCAAGCCGGGCGCAAGAGGCAGAAGTTCCTCGCGAGTGGGGGGTGTCGGATGGAACAATTGGCAAAGGCCGTCAGCGACGCCCCAAATGTAGAGCGACGGCTGCTGAATGACTGCACCCTTGAACGCTGACATGAGATCGAACGTTACTTGCGCGCCACGGTAGTGATTGATACCAGTATCGAAACCGGTCTTTTCGAACGAGCTGATTGTGTGGGCGACGTAATCCGGGTCGGCCCATTCTGGGATGGCTACCGGAGCAGGCCGGAGCATGTTTCGGGCTGAATCAACGGGGTCCCATCCGGTGTCCGGCGTCGGACTTCCTGAAAGCCAGTACAGGATGCTGGGAATTGTCTTCTTGGCGGGCTCGAAATTAGCGTCGGCGCCAGGCTCCATCATGCCGAATACGTAGTATTTCTCGCCCAGCCCCTGCTGGCGGAGCGCGTCCCAGGTGCTGAGTTCACCGCGGGGGAGAAAAGGTATGCTCAGGCTAACAATTGCGCG
Organism: Streptomyces sp. NPDC048484; assembly: GCF_040651415.1. Taxonomy (NCBI): domain Bacteria; kingdom Bacillati; phylum Actinomycetota; class Actinomycetes; order Kitasatosporales; family Streptomycetaceae; genus Streptomyces; species Streptomyces sp. NPDC048484. The sequence goes on along the minus strand of NZ_JBEZJY010000113.1, from coordinate 2,076 downwards.
GAAGCGGTCTGGCCGCATCACCATGGCGCGCTGAGCATGGTCGGCACCCCAGTCGTGGCCGACAAGGACGGCGGAATCGATGTTGAGCGCATCGAGTACGCCCACCAGATCTCCGACGATGTGGAGGGCGCTATAAAGTTCCGCCTCGGGTGGAGCGTAGCTCGCGCCAAAGCCGCGCATATCGAGCGCGACTGCACGATAGCCCGCCTCTGCGACGGCGCGCATCTGGCCGCGCCAGGTTTCTGCCGTGTCGGGATAGCCGTGGGCGAACAGGACGGTCGGCCCCTCTCCCTGGTCGATGACGTGGAATGACGCTCCGTTCACCTCCACCTGCGTGCGGCGTAGCGGGAACAGGTCGGTCGGGGTCGTGGCCGTTGAGACGGGATGGTCACGCATCACATGCACTCCAATTTCGGGATATTTCGCTGACGCGACAGCCGCGTGCTTGGGCAAGTGCGAGGAGGGGCCAGGTATCGGCTTGCCGCATCAGCGGGCGGGCCCCGATCTGAGTCGGGGACTAGGCTGAGCGGCCTGCGTGTGGCTCTGAGGCGCCAGCGGTGAACTCAAGCTAACCTACTTTTAGTAGGTTAGCAAGCAAGCGTGAGGTGAGGACGACATGCAAGGCAGGAGCACGGAGGCGACTCCGCGTCGGCTCTCCAAGGCGCAGCGGCGACGCCAACTTCTCGAAACGGCGCTTCTGGTTGTCCGCGAGGAGGGTGTCGATCGACTGAGCCTGGGGCATCTTGCCGCGCGCGCGGGTGTCTCCAAGCCAGTCGCCTACGACCATTTCGCCACGCGGTCGGAGCTGTTGATCGAGCTCTACCGGTCGATCGATATGGAACAGAGGAACCAACTGCGGACGGCTTTGGCTTCCGGCGAACGGAGCCTCGACGAAACTGCCGAGGTACTCGCGGCCGCCTACGTGCGCTGTTTCGCCGATACGAGCGGAGAGTGGCATGCCGTTGGCGCTGCGCTGGGGGGCAGCACGGAGAAGGACGCCGTATACCAGGAACTGCTCGACGACTCCGTCCAGTTCTTCGCAAACATTCTGGAGCCGTACAGCACCTTGTCCCCAGCAGAACTCCAACGACGCTGTGCAGGCTTGATCGGTGCGGGCGAGGCCCTCGCGGGCATGATGGTGCGTGGCGGCAGCAGCGAAGAGGAGGCCGCGGTGACGTTCACCTTCCTGATACGGGGCGCGTTTCGCTGACCTGCGTCGTGACCCGCTCCCTTCGCGTGTACCGGGATGGCGGGTCCGGCGGGGGCCGCGGACTACGGGCCGGGCCCCCGTGCCGGCGGCCGTGGAGGGTTCGCAGCTCGCTGCCGGTTCGGGGCGGTGCCCGGTGACTCTGCCGGGCGAGGTGTGGTTCGTGACGCTGCGGTCCAGCAGGTGGTGGTTGCGCTCGGTTCTAAGCTTGTTCTTTTTCTTCCGGCCTCGAACAGCGTCCCGAACTGTGTCGCTCACCTGGGAGTTCGCGGGACGTGAGGGCGGCCTTCGCCGGATCGTGTGTTCCGACCAAGGAATGCACGTGACCGAGACGAAGGCCGTGATGGTGAGTGTGCTGGCTGAAGGGGCCCTACGGAAGGCGTTCGCGGAAGCGTCACGCTTCCGGGGCGAGTCTACGAGTGTCTGACCGCCCGGCGGGATGAGTTGTTCGAGCTGGTGGACTCGGTGCTGTGCGCGGACGGCCCGGTGAAATCGCCGGTGGATCTGACGCTGGTGCCCGAGCATCATCGTGGGCACGGCGCGTTGTACGGAGCCCTCAACCGCGGCCGGATTGACGTCGACAGGTTGCGGGCCCTGCTGGCCGACATGCCCCTGCCGCGCTTCGAGAGCGGGCGCCTGGTGCTCGCGGTCGACGTGTCACCGTGGCTGCGCTCGGACGCGCCGTGCTCGGCAGACCGGTTGTTCTGCCATGTCTACGGGCGGGCGAAGTCCGCCTCTCAGTTCATCCCGGGCTGGCCGTACTCCTTCGTCGCCGTCCTGGAGCCCGGCGCCACCTCGTGGACCGGGATTTTGGACGTGGTCCGGCTCGGACCCGAGGACGATGCGACCGCGGTCACCGCCGTCCAGCT
>NZ_JBEZJY010000112.1:0-5263 GCF_040651415.1 Streptomyces sp. NPDC048484 | reverse complement strand
GCGCCGAGGACATACCGCAACACGTTGTGGGTGAAGGCGTTCCCCCGGTGGGTGGCGCTGACGTCTCGGGGCCCCTCCACCGCGGTGGAGGGGCCCCTTCGCCGTATCGCCACTCAGGCGTGCTGCCGGTACTCGTCCGCCCACACCTCGACGCCGTCCGCGGCCCGGTCGAAGGCCTCGGGGCGGCTCATGAAGTCCGCGTTGTGCGTGGTCAGCAGAGGCGTCGGTTCGTCACCGGGACGGCCGCCACGAACGAGCACGAGCGCCTGCCCCTGCACCGTCCGCGGCAGCCCGAGCCAGCGCACCGGCTGCTGCACGGTCCGCACCACCGAGACCTGCGCCCACGGTGTCGTACTCGTGGTGAGGAAGCGCACCCGGCGCAGTCCGGACGCGCTCACCCACGCGCCCATACGCAGCAGACGCAGGGCACACGCGATGACCACGCCGGAGAGTGCCAGACACACCGCGCCTCCCGACGCGTTACCGGCCGCCACGATGATGACCGACGCGAACAGGACGTACGACGCGAGCAGCAGCAGAAGCGCGGCCGCGCCGACCCGCCATGGGCCGGGACGGTAGGGGCGCCGCCACTGGTCGCGGTCGTCGAACGGCAGCGCGAGATCCTCGCCCGCCTCGTCGAAAGCGCGGTCGGCGGTCAGAAAGGGCAGGGGCACGACTGATCCTCACTAAATCCACGCATGGACTACGTCCGGTGAGGCTACCTAGCCCGATCTTCGCCCACCACCCGCGGGGGGCCATGGGGGTGCTGCCACGCCATGGGGCCCGTGGGGGAGGGTCAGCGGCCCTGGGACGCGTCGGACTGCTGCGTGTCCGCGGGTGAGATGTCAGCCGAAACGGCGGGCAGTCCGACGAGCAGGGAGCCCACGAGGCCGGCGACCACGGTGAGGCCTACGAGCCATCGGCCGGCCACCTCTCCGACGGAGGCACGCTGACGCGGTGGGGGAGTGACATTGCTGCGGAACTTGCCGGCTTCGGCGATGAAGGCGAACGGTACGGGCTCGCGCCGACGGAACATGGAGTGCGCTTCTCCTCTGGAGACTCGGGGGGGATCTGACGGAGCAGGCGACTCGAACGAATCGCTGTCACCAATACAGACGAGCGAGTGCCCCAAATGGTGCCCTGTTTCACCAACTTCGCAGAAGTTCGCCAATGAATGTCGCCCCACGGCACCGAACGCCCCGTTGTCAGTGCCGGGCCGTAGAGTGGTCGCCGCCCGAGCCAGTGATGGGAAGGACCCTCCAAGCCGTGACCGACACCCCCGCCGACGACCTCAAGCCCAGCTTCCGCAGCGATGTCACCGTCGAACTGGTCAAGCACACCGCTTCCGACTCCGACGTGCTGTTCGCCGCCCGCGTCTCCACGCTCGGCGAGCAGTCCCTGGACGAGTTGCAGAAGGACCCGGAGCGCTCAAAGGGCCTGATCAACTTCCTGATGCGGGATCGGCACGGCAGCCCCTTCGAGCACAACTCGATGACGTTCTTCATCAGCGCCCCGATCCTCGTCTTCCGCGAGTTCATGCGCCACCGGGTGGGCTGGTCGTACAACGAGGAATCGGGCCGGTACAGGGAGCTCGAGCCGGTCTTCTACGTCCCGGGCGAGTCCCGCAAGCTGGTCCAGGAGGGCCGGCCCGGCAAGTACGTCTTCGTGGAGGGCACCCAGGCCCAGCAGGAGCTCACGGGCCGCGTCATGGAGGACTCGTACCGGCATGCGTACGAGGCGTACCAGGAGATGCTCGCCGCCGGAGTGGCCCGTGAGGTCGCCCGCTCGGTCCTCCCGGTGGGCCTTTTCTCGTCGATGTACGCGACGTGCAACGCCCGCTCGTTGATGCACTTCCTCGGACTGCGCACCCAGCACGAGCTGGCCAGGGTCCCGTCCTTCCCGCAGCGGGAGATCGAGATGGTCGGCGAGAAGATGGAGGCGGAGTGGGCCCGGCTCATGCCCCTCACGTACGCCGCCTTCAACACCAACGGGCGCGTCGCGCCCTAGTGGTAGTGCTCCTCAACCGCTCGGTCGACCGGTCCGCCGGGTACATCTGTACGGGTCGACCGAGGGAAGTGTCCGTATTGCGGCATTTCGAGAAGTTCACTTAGCCTGATCAAACGGACCCGGCACTGCTTGAACCCCCGAGCGGGCAGTGCCGGGTTCCACCTTTGTCATGACTTGTCGGTTTCCCCGAGGGCAGACCGCACGTTGAGCAGCGAGTAGCGTGTTACCCATGGCTCCGACCTCCACTCCGCAGACCCCCTTCGGGCGGGTCCTCACTGCCATGGTCACGCCCTTCGCGGCGGACGGCGCACTCGATCTCGACGGCGCGCAGCGGCTCGCCACCCACCTGGTGGACGCAGGCAACGACGGCCTGATCGTCAACGGCACCACGGGCGAGTCCCCGACCACCAGCAACGCGGAGAAAGCGGATCTCGTACGAGCCGTACTGGAGGCCGTCGGCGACCGGGCCCATGTCGTCGCCGGCGTCGGCACGAACGACACGCGGCACAGCATCGAGCTGGCCCGGGCCGCCGAGAAGACCGGCGCGCACGGCCTGCTCACCGTGACGCCGTACTACAACAAGCCCTCGCAGGAGGGCCTGTACCAGCACTTCACGACGATCGCAGATGCCACCGACCTGCCGGTGATGCTCTACGACATCCCCGGCCGCAGCGGTGTCCCGATCAACACGGAGACGCTGGTGCGTCTCGCCGAACATCCACGTATCGTCGCCAACAAGGACGCCAAGGGTGACCTCGGCCGCGCCAGCTGGGCCATCGCAAGCTCCGACCTCGCCTGGTACTCGGGCGACGACATGCTGAACCTGCCGCTGCTCTCCGTGGGCGCCGTCGGCTTCGTCTCCGTGGTCGGCCACGTGGTCACCCCCGAGCTCCGGACCATGATCGACGCGTACGCGAGCGGCGACGTCCAGAAGGCCACCGAGATCCACCAGAAGCTGCTCCCCGTCTTCACCGGCATGTTCCGGACCCAGGGCGTCATGACGAGCAAGGCCGCGCTCACCCTGCAGGGACTGCCTGCCGGGCCGCTGCGCCTGCCCATGGTCGGCCTGTCGCCCGAGGAGACCGCGCAGCTCAAGATCGATCTCGCTGCCGGCGGGGTACAGCTCTAACCACAGACTTCACAACTGAATACGTACGACACGCAGGCCGAGTGCCTGCTCCACCAGACAACAGCTACTGCACGAACGTCATGCGCGCCACGTGCCCTGCCAGGTACGTGGCGCGAGTGGTGAGGAGAGTCTTTTGAGCCATCCGCATCCGGAACTCCGTCTGCCGCCGAAGCTTCCCCAGGGGGGCCTCAGGGTCACCCCGCTCGGTGGCCTCGGTGAAATCGGCCGAAACATGACGGTCTTCGAGTACGACGGCCGCCTTCTGATCGTCGACTGCGGCGTGCTCTTCCCGGAGGAGGAGCAGCCCGGCATCGACCTGATCCTGCCGGACTTCAGTTCGATCAGGGACCGCCTCGACGACATCGAGGGCATCGTCCTCACGCACGGCCACGAGGACCACATCGGCGGCGTGCCCTTTCTCCTGCGCGAGAAGCCGGACATCCCGCTCATCGGCTCCAAGCTGACCCTCGCTCTCATCGAGGCGAAGCTCCAGGAGCACCGCATCCGCCCGTACACACTCGAGGTCGCGGAGGGACACCGCGAACGCATCGGCCCCTTCGAATGCGAGTTCGTGGCGGTCAACCACTCCATCCCGGACGCCCTCGCGGTCGCCATCCGGACCCCTGCGGGCATGGTGGTCCACACCGGTGACTTCAAGATGGACCAGCTCCCGCTGGACGGCCGTCTCACGGACCTGCACGCCTTCGCGCGTCTGAGCGAGGAAGGCATCGACCTCCTCCTCTCGGACTCCACGAACGCCGAGGTCCCGGGCTTCGTCCCGCCCGAGCGCGACATCTCGAACGTGCTGCGCCAGGTCTTCGCGGGCGCCAGCAAGCGCATCATCGTGGCCAGCTTTGCCAGCCATGTGCACCGCATCCAGCAGATCCTCGACGCCGCCCACGAGTACGGCCGCCGGGTCGCCTTCGTCGGACGCTCGATGGTCCGCAACATGGGCATCGCGCGCGACCTCGGCTATCTGAAGGTCCCGCCGGGCCTGGTGGTGGACGTCAAGACCCTGGACGACCTCCCGGAACACGAGATCGTCCTCGTCTGCACCGGCTCCCAGGGTGAGCCGATGGCGGCCCTGTCGAGGATGGCCAACAGGGACCACCAGATCCGCATCGTCCAGGGCGACACCGTGATCCTGGCGTCGTCGCTCATCCCCGGCAACGAGAACGCGGTCTACCGCGTCATCAACGGTCTGACCCGCTGGGGCGCCCACGTCGTCCACAAGGGCAACGCCAAGGTGCACGTCTCGGGCCACGCCTCCGCCGGCGAGCTCCTGTACTTCTACAACATCTGCAAGCCGCGCAACCTGATGCCGGTGCACGGAGAATGGCGCCACCTGCGCGCCAACGCCGAGCTGGGCGCCCTGACCGGCGTCCCTCACGACCGTATCGTGATCGCCGAGGACGGTGTGGTCGTCGACCTCATCGAGGGCAAAGCCAGAATCTCGGGCAAGGTCCAGGCCGGGTACGTGTACGTGGACGGCCTCTCGGTCGGCGATGTCGGCGAGCCCACGCTCAAGGACCGCAAGATCCTCGGCGACGAGGGGATCATCTCGGTCTTCGTGGTGCTGGACACCAGCACGGGCAAGATCACCGGAGGGCCGCACATCCAGGCCCGAGGCTCGGGCATCGAGGACTCCGCCTTCAGCGACGTCCTCCCGAAGGTCACCGAAGTCCTGGAGAGGTCGGCCCAGGACGGCGTCGTCGAACCCCGCCAGATGCAGCAGCTCATCCGCCGCACGCTGGGAAAATGGGTCTCGGACAACTACCGCCGGCGGCCGATGATCCTGCCGGTCGTGGTCGAGGTCTGAGCCACCTCATACACGTACATCCGGAGCGGGGCACCTCGATTTGCATCGGGGCGCTCCGCTCCAGTACGTTTACGGCTCCACCTGAACGGGAAACCGGCACAACTGCGTGTCCGGACCACCCCGGGAGGGGCGGGAATTTCGACTCAGACTTTCTGATAAAGTCGGAACTGCCGGAAAGGGAAACGCGAAAGCGGGAACCTGGAAAGCACCGAGGAAATCGGAGCCGGAAACGGTCTGGTAGAGTCGGAAACGCAAGACCGAAGGGAAGCGCCCGGAGGAAAGCCCGAGAGGGTGAGTACAAAGGAAGC
>NZ_JBEZJY010000111.1:0-5286 GCF_040651415.1 Streptomyces sp. NPDC048484 | reverse complement strand
GTCGGGTCCCGGTGCCGGGACCCGACCCGCTACTGCGCACTGTGAGCCGCTCACAACGACCGCTCACAACCGGTCGACCGCTCACAACGAGTCGAAATCACCCGCGAGGGCGGAAGCGAGTCGCATGTGCGGCTCGGCCTCCTCGTTCCTGCCCTGGCGTTGGAGTGTGCGGCCGAGCATGAGGCGGGCGTAGTACTCCACCGGGTCGCGCTCGACGAGTACGCGCAACTGCTGTTCCGCCCGGCCGAGTTGGGCGGAGTGGTAGTACGCGCGGGCCAGCAGCAGGCGGGGCCCCGTCTCCTGCGGTACCTCCTCGACCAGAGTGTCGAGAACGCGCGCCGAGGCGGTGTAGTCCTTTGCGTCGAAGAACATCCGGGCGCGCTCCCAGCGCTCCGCGGTCGTCCCGTGGTCGTAGTACGTCGTGTTCACGTCTGACCTCCTCCTTCGCCCCGCAGAACCGCCAGGAGTTGTTGAATATTCCACGACTAGGGTGAGCGGCTGGGTGGGCGCATCCTGGGAGCGCCGGGGGAGTGCTTCTCGGTCAGGTGGCCGCCGGCGGGCGGGGGAGTGGCATGACGGCCGCTCTCGACGGGGCTAGGTTGTGCGCCATGAGCAATCTTGATCGCGAGCCCGTTCCCGCTCTGTGCGGTGGCCGGGGTTTCGTGGTGGCAGAGCCGGTGCGTGAACTCCTCAGCCCTCGCCGGGTCAAGCTCGGCGAGGCCGGCGAAGTCCGGCGTCTGCTGCCCAACATGGGCCGGCGCATGGTGGGCGCCTGGTGCTTCGTCGATCACTACGGTCCCGACGACATCGCCGAAGAGCCCGGCATGCAGGTCCCGCCGCATCCGCACATGGGCCTGCAGACCGTCAGCTGGCTGCACGAGGGCGAGGTCCTGCACCGCGACTCCACGGGCAGCACGCAGCAGATCCGCCCGCGTGAACTGGGCCTCATGACCTCCGGCCGGGCCATCAGCCACTCGGAGGAGAGTCCCAGGTCGCACGCCCGCTTCCTGCACGGCGCTCAACTGTGGGTCGCGCTGCCCGACAGCGACCGCCACACCGACCCGCGTTTCGAACACCACAGCGAGCTGCCCGTCGTGACGGCCTCCGGCCTGCGGGCCACGGTCATCCTGGGTGGCGTCGACGGAGCGACCTCGCCCGGCACGACGTACATGCCGATCATCGGCGCCGACCTGGCCCTGGCTCAGGGCGCGGACGTACGCCTCCCGCTGGAACCGGACTTCGAGTACGCCGTGCTGTCCATGTCCGGCGAGGCCCACGTGGACGGCGTACCGCTGCTGCCCGGTTCCATGCTCTACCTCGGCTGCGGCCGCACCGAGCTGCCCCTGCGGGCCGAGTCGGACGCGGGCCTCATGCTCCTCGGCGGCGAGCCGTTCGAGGAGGAGCTGGTCATGTGGTGGAACTTCATCGGGCGGTCCAACGACGATATTGCACAGGCCCGTTCGGACTGGATGGACAGCTCGCGCTTCGGCGAGGTGAAGGGCTATGACGGTGACCGGCTCCCTGCGCCGGCCCTGCCGCCCGGGCCGCTCAAACCGCGGGGACGAGTGCGCTGACCGGTACAGATACTGCTGTCGGCAGGGACACAGCCCCGGGGTGGGCCTGAGCGCGGCGAACGCGGGTAGCCCTGGGCGAGCGGTCATGCGCGGCCCCGGGGGCATGCGGGCCGCGCAGCGAGGTGAAGGCGGTGTTGGCCAGCGGGCCGCGTCGCAGCAGTGACCACATCCCTTCCGCCGGGTTCAGATCCGGTGCGTAGGAGGGAAGCTGCGCGATGGTGAGCCAGTCATGTTCGTCGGCGTACTGGCGCAAACCGGCGGCACAGGCGGCTCAGTCTCCGGCTGATGCTTGCTGCCACTGGACGGCGACTTGGATGTGGACGCCGAGCATGCGGGCGAGGGGCGCGGCGGGGACTGGAAACGGGGCATCAGCCACCGTGCCAGTCCCCGACTCTGCTCAGCCGGCGTTCATGGCGTCTATCAGGCTCTTGGGGCGCATGTCTGTCCAGGTCGTCTCGATGAAGTCGAGGCACGCTTGACGCGCTGCCTCTCCGAAGACCAACTCCCACCCGTCCGGCACGTCGACGAATGTGGGCCAAAGCGAGAACTGACCCTCCTCGTTTTTCAGAACAAGGTAGCTGGCGTCCTGGTCCTCAAAAGGGTTCGTCATCATTCAGTCCTATCTGTCACTCAGAGGTAGAAGTATCAGGGTGGCCAACCCCGGCCAATGGGTTGCTCGACACCAGTTCAGTCGAACGATTCGCTGTCCTTTGTCGTGGACAGCCAATCAGCAATTGAATCCCAAAGCAGAGAGAGCATGGGGGGATCGGCCATCTCGTCGTGAGAACAAGGCAACCGTGCCTCGCTTATCTTACCGGAAGTGTAGGGCTGCCACATGGCGCTACCCCAACCGTCCTCGAGTTCGTCCGACGAAATAAAAAGAAGATCGCCGTGAAATCTGCGAGGATGATGCTTCACGTAGATGCGGGTATTGTTCGCAATGATTCTCGCCCGTACTTCAGCCTCTTCTTCTGAAATCTCGTTGCGGAAGTAGTCCGGAAGTCCGGCGAGATCATGGAGAGAAGGCGCCTCGTCGAGTGTGTCCGATGCATCCGCGTGATCGTCATGGCCGCTGCCGTCACGTTCTAGAATCGCTTGACGTATGAGATCCGCAGATTCCCGGTGGCCGGTCTCGTCCGGGTTGAGTGTGTCGAATGGGGCGGGTGCATAGCCTCCCATGATGATGAGTGCCACCTGCTGGCCGTCTTCCTGCAGTTGTACAGCCATCTCGTGCGCTACGCGGCCTCCCATCGACCACCCCAGCAGATGATACGGACCGGACGATTGCACGGTGCGCAACTCTTTGATGTATTCTTCCGCCATTTTCCGGATGGATCCCGGCAGCTCACCCGCGTCGTCGGCATCCCGCGCCTGCAGGCCGTACAAGGGAATGCCAGGAGGTACGAATCCGGCCAGAGGTGCGAAGCACCAACTCAACCCGGATCGCGGATGGGCACAGAAGAGGGGCGGCCGGCTCCCGTGCGTCCTGATGGGGAGAAGAGTACGAAGCGAGTCCTTCATCGCGGGAAGGCTGAGCCGATGTGCGAGTCCAGCGACACTGGGTGATTCCATCAGCATTTGGACGGAGACATCGACACCCATGATCGAACGAATCCGACTCACCAGCTTGACCGCCAGAAGTGAATGTCCGCCGCATTCGAAGAAGTTGTCGTCGACGCCGATGTGAGGCACGTTCAGTCCTTCGGCGAAAATTCTGCACAGGAGTTCCTCCTGGACCGTGGAGGGTTCCCGTCTCGGCGCGGACCAAGTATGGTCCGGCGCCGAAAGCTCCCGTCGATCCAGCTTCCCGTTCGCCGTCAGCGGTAGACTCTCCAGGACCGCCAACGCGGACGGCACCATGTACTCCGGCAGCATCGCGCCGAGGTGGGCGCGCAGGGCAGCCAGGTCGACCCCGGCGGTGTTGCCGTCACTGCTGGTGTTGCCACCGTTGAGGACGAGGTAGCCGACCAGGCGCTTGTCGCCGGGGCGGTCCTCACGCACCATCACCGCTGCCTGGGCCACGGACGGGTGGGCGAGCAGCGCGGCCTCGACCTCACCCAGCTCGATCCGGAACCCACGGACCTTCACCTGGTCATCCGTACGGCCCAGATACTCCAGTTGTCCCTCGGCGTTCCAGCGGGCCAGGTCGCCGGTGCGGTACATCCGCTCGCCCGGGGTGAAGGGGTTCGCGACGAACCGCTGTGCGGTCAGGCCCGGCCGGGCGTGGTAGCCGCGGGCCAGCTGGGCACCGGAGACGTACAACTCACCCGCGACGCCCACCGGCGTCGGCCGCAGAGCCGGGTCCAGGACGTAGACCCGGGTGTTCCACACCGGACGGCCGATCGGCGCGGCACCCCCGGGCCATGCCGCCCGGTCCGCCGGCAAGGTATGGGCCGTGACCACATGGGTCTCGGACGGACCGTAGTGGTTGTGCAGCACCGTCCCGGCCGCCCCACACAGGTCACGGATCCGATCACTGAGTACAAGGGCCTCGCCGGCCTGGGAAACATGACGCAGCCACGGCAGGTCCGTGCCCTGCTCCGCCACAGCCTCACCCAGCGCGTCCACCATCATGTTGGGGGCGTACAGCTCGGTGGCCTTGTGTTCCCTCAGCCATACGACGAACTCTTCCGGGTTACGCCGGATCTCTTCGTCCGGCACCACAAGGGTCTTGCCGTCCAAGAGGGCAGAGAGGATCTCCTGGGCCGAGACGTCGAAGCTGATCGCGGTGAACTGAGCGACCCGCGAACCGGCCTCGGCGGGGATGGCGGAAGCGTGCCAGGACATCAGGTTGACCAGCGCGCCACAGGACATCACCACACCCTTGGGGCGCCCGGTCGAGCCGGAGGTGTAGATCAGGTACGCGGGGTGTTGCGGCAGCAGCGGACAGGTCCGCTCCTCGTCGCCGGGAACGTCGGCCGGCAGTGCGCCGAGTTCAGTGACGACTGCAGGGTCGTCCAGCAGCAGCGCGGGCCCGGTAGCCATGCGCCCGGCGACCTCTGTGGTGGTCAGCGTCAGCGAGGGGACGGCGTCGGCCAACATGAAGGCGATCCGCTCGGCCGGATACTCCGGATCGATCGGCAGGTAACCGGCGCCCGACTTCAGCACCGCCAGCAGACCGACGATCAGGTCCACCGAGCGAGGCACGGCCAGCCCGACGATGCGCTCGGGACCGATACCGCGACGGATCAGCAACCGGGCGAGCCGGTTCGCACGCTCGTCGAGCTCCGCGTAGGTCACCTCAGCGCCACCGAAGACCACTGCGGTCGCGTCGGGGGTGCGTGCGGCCTGGGCCTGGAACAGCTCCGGGAGCGTCGCCGCGGGCACCTTCTGGGCGGTGTCGTTCCACCCCGACACAATCCGGTGCCGCTCCTCCGCCGACAGCACCTCCACGCCGCTGACCCGCTGGTGCGGTTCCCTGGTGACGGTGTCCAGGACGCGGACGAACCGTTCGGCCAGAGTTTCCACCGTTTCGCGGTCGAACAGGTCGAGGGCGTAGTCGATACCGCCGTACAGACCGGCCGGGCGACTGCCAGTGCCGGTGCCGGTGCCGGTGCCGGTGCCGGTGTTGGCATCGGCACCGGTGTTGGTGTGGAAGGTTTCGCTCAGGCTGAAGAACAGGTCGAATTTGGCTGCGGGTTCGCCGGTGGGCAAGGGTTCGGTGTCGATGCCGGGCAGGTCGAGGGCGGCGTGGGCGTTGTTGTGCAGGGTG
>NZ_JBEZJY010000110.1:0-5785 GCF_040651415.1 Streptomyces sp. NPDC048484 | reverse complement strand
CCGTTGCGTTGAGAGGCGCACGGCGGGTGCGGGAAGCGGTCCGGAGAAACGGACCGGCCGAAAGGCCGGAACCGCGCTCCGGGCCGACTTCACGGCCTGGAGCTGGATGATCCGGGGTTCGACCACTCCTATTGTGCGAGTTCCGCGCCCGGCTTGCGGAGGGCGATGCCGCCGAGCGGCTGCTTGAGGTGATGCTGCGGCGGCTGGTGGAGGCCGGGCTGCTCAAGGCGGGAGGCCGGCAGCGTACTGATTCCACCCCGTGTGCTGGCCGCGGTACGCAACCTCGGTCGCCTCGAACTCGTCGGGGAGAGCCTGCGGGCTGCTCTGGAAGATCTCGCCGAGGCCGATGAGCAGTGGCTGTCACCGCTGCTCGAGCCCGAGTGGGGCAAGCGTTACGGGCGCCGGGTCGAGATCGGGAAGGTTCCGGGCGGCAAACCGGCGGTCGCCGCGCTGGGCGAGACCATCGGCCGGGACGGCGCGAAGATCCTGACCGCGCTCTGGGATACCCAGACACCGCCTCGGCTGCGGAGGCTGGCGCAGGTGGAGATCCTGCGCCGGATCTGGGTCCATCAGTATTACTGGGACTCCAGGGGCAAGCTGCGGTGGCGTGAGGGGAAGGCGTTGCCGCCGGCCTCGCTGCGGTTCGACTCGCCCTACGACACAGATGCCCACTACTGCGTCAAGCGAGGCACAGCGTGGCGAGGCTATCGGGTTCATTTCAGCGAAACCTGTGACGATACCGAGCGGCCCGACGTGGTCGTCCATGTCGCCACCACCATCTCCACCGTGCAGGACGGCGAGTTGACCCCGCGTATCCATGACGATCTGGCCGGCCGCAAAATGCTGCCGGACGAACGCGTGGTCGACAGCGCCTACGTCACCGCAGGCAGGATCGAGCGGGCCCGCCGCGTCCACGGGGTGGAACTGCTCGGCCCCATCGATCGTGATCACAGTCATCAGGCCAGGGCCGGGGAAGGATTCGACAAGTCGTGCTTCGCTATCGACTGGGACAAGCAGGAGGCCACATGCCCGCAGGGACACGTGAGCACCGGATGGGGGCCCATGCGGTCAGGGGGGTATGAGTACATCCAGATCGGATTCGACCAGGCCACCTGCCTCGCCTGCCCTGTCCGGTCCCAGTGCACCAACTCCCCGGCCTATCCGCGCTCGATCGCGTTACTGCCCCGCCCTCTGCACGAGATCCAGACGCGCAACCGCCTCGACCAGGCCACCGAGCAATGGCAGCGCCGCTACGCGATCCGTGCTGGAATCGAATCCACGCTCTCCGGGAACGTCCGGGTTCACGGCCTGCGCCGGGCCCGATATCGTGGGGTGAGAAGGGTCCACGTCCAGCACATTCTGACCGCCCTGGCCTGCAACGTCGCCCGCATCGCCGACTGGCTGAGCACACCGGCGCCCGCTCGGCGCCGAGCCACCCGGTTACACACCCTCTGCACCTCCGCCGCACCACCCTGACGAGATCGCCAACAGAGTCATCTCGTTGCTCTTGGAGGCGACCTGCCGCTGGGCCAGGACCACGCCGTGGTGGTCCATCGCCGCCAGCAGCTGAATCGCCGCGGCCGCCTGGGTTCGCGATCCGCGGACCACCTTGCCGTCGACCGCGATCACCCGTCGCGCCGGCACTTCCTCCGTATCCGGCTCGACCGGGGGCGGCATTCTGGCCTGCAGATACGCGCTGATCGCCGCGTCCAGCGCGTCACCGTCCACACGCTGCAGCAGGCGGCGCACAGTTGCGGCGTGCGGCACCGGCCGCAGACCGGTAAGCGGATCGGCAGCGAAGCCGAGGATGCCCAGCACATGCTGCGGAGCATCCGTGATCCACTCGCTGATCGCGATGAGCGAGCGAGCCCCGGTCAGCACCGCCGAGACGGCTGCGCACAGCAACGCGAGGGCCGGATACCGCAGTCCTCGCGCATCGCGGGGATCGGCGACCAGGATCAGGAAACACCGCAGGTCAGCGACATCGCTTGAGGTGAGGGGATCAGTCGGGGAGCCCAGTTGCTCCAGTACGGAAGGGATGGGCGATGATGTTCGGGCAGGCACGGTCTCGCTCGGTTCTCATGGGTCTCGACAACCACATGATCACCAGCACCGTGCCTGCTCTGCTCTCCGGGGTCCCCTGCCACACAACGGACATGACGCCACGTCACTCACGAGACCGGCGAACCGGACCAATCCCAATCGCGCAATGCCCCTGATGGTGCACCTGCTCCAACGCCTCGCCGTCGTCCCGTGCCTCGCCGGTCAACCATAGTTCTGGATTTCGTCGCTCATCTTCCGACGAAACCCAGAACTATGCTGGGCAGGTCCGCCAGGAAGTCGAACACGGCCGTACCCAGCCGACTCGGCACGGCCGCCACCAGACCGAACGCAGCGATCGTGGCCGCGTCCGGATCCGATTCCTCGCGGAACAGGGTGCTGAAGTGATCGGTCACCGACGCGGCCACCTGGTCCGAGACCACCCGGGCATCCGCAAAGGCACTCAAACGCCAGGACCGGATCCTCCGCGAAGACCTCGGCGATGAGAGTGCTCGCGTCCGTGCGGACCAGACCGCACCACAGCTTCACCACCTCCCGCCAGTCATCGGGATTGGCGCGGTAGGCCGCCAGCAAGGCGTTCAGATCTCGCTCGTACGCGGTCGCCGCCAGGTACTCCTGGAGACTCAGATGAGCGAAAACGTAGGCACTGCCGCCGTCGAGCCGCAGCAGGAGCCCGCTGCGGTCGACGATCTCCTCCAGCACCCGGCCGGCCTCCGACTCCGCGACGCCGAGCGCCGGGCCGCTTCGGGCGAACTCGAGCAGCACGTCCTCGTACCGCAACGTCCGTCGGTCGGCGTGATTCGCGGGCACCGCCTGTGCCGTCATGGCGAGCTGCTTAAGCAGGGCCTTCTTCTGCGGACCCTTGTACAGGTTACGGCTGTCCTTCAGCCTCCTGAGCAGGATGTCCGTGGCCCTCCCGTAGAACTCGGCCCGCGAGTGGGGCAGGACGACACGCGACCCGTCCTCGCCGCCGTACAGATAGGCGATCATCGTGAGCAGCAATGGGTTCTGCGCCAGCTGCATGGTCCGCGGCGTGTCCCGAAGCCCCGCCATCAACCGCTCGATGCCGATCGTCGGATCGCCTTCGATCCAGCCCTGACGCTGCCACCAGCCGATCGTCTTGCGCGCGATGGACAGCTCCCGGTTGACGGTGTCGGCGTCCATCTCGTCCGCCCGCGCCGCCGCCAGCTCAGCCAGCACCTCCGGCAGCGCCGGATCGTCGATCGCGACGACGGGAAAGACTGGCGGCTTCGCGCCCCGGCGGGCGGGCCCGGCCGGCGCCGGTTCGCCGGCGAGCATCCCCCCATGTCGTCAGCGAGATGCGGTAGATCCGCGCGGAGGACTTCGCGATGCCCGCGCCGGTGAGGTACCGCCGCGACGTACGACGCCGGAGGGGCGGACATGGGCACGACGTGGGCGCGCGGGACCCTCAACGCGCCCCCGCTCCCAATTTCGGTCACTGGTTCGATCGACACGCCCGCCCCGCCCTTCCGGCGCTGCCGCAGTAAATGCGTACACCTCACCCCTGCGGCCGGAATGCCCCGCCGCAGGTCGCGATGATCGCGGTAGAGGCTCCGCCGCAGTAAATCCGGTATTTACTGCGGCAGGAGCGTTGTCCCCTCTCGGCGGTCTAAAGGAATCCTTACCCCGCGCCGACCTCCTGCGAGAAAAGCAGTTGCGCTTGTTGGCTTCTGGTCGTCAGGGTGCGGTGGTGATCGGAACAGAGATCGAACTCCCCGTCGTGGACGGGGTCCTCTCGGGTGTGGACTTCGGCGGCCACGGTGAGGGGGTGCTGCTTGTCCACGGCAGCGGACACAACGCCGCCGCTTGGGCGGATGTGGCGTCCCGTCTGGTGAGCGAGTGTCATCCGATCGCCATCGACCTGCGTGGCCACGGGCAGACCTGGCTCGACTCCACGGGCCCCGAGCAATACTGGCGAGACATCGGTGGCGTCGTCACCGCGCTGCGCTGGGACCACCCCGTGCTGGTGGGCCATTCCACCGGCGGGTACGCGGTGACGGCTGCCGCTGCCAGTGGCCTCGTGGAATCGGCCGCCCTCTGCATCGTGGACGGCGTGGTGCTCGATGACCGTAACGCGTCACTCGCCGAGCATGCCGCTGCGCGGACCACCGAGACGGCGGACCGTTTGCGGGCGATGTTCCGCTACGGCTGGGAAGCGAACGACGATCAGATGCACGCCTATGTCGAGCAGTGCGTGCGGGAGGCCGGAGGGGACTGGTTCAACGCCGGAGCACGGCACGAACTTGTCGAGGAGGTCACGCGGCGCTCCTTCCTGCGCCGCGGCCACCGGTGGGTACGGCGACCGGCCATCGAGGAGATCGCGACTGTCACCGCCGTGGAGCCCGACGCGGAAGTCTTCCCGAGCATCGAGGTGTACGACCGCCTCACCTGTCCGATGACGATCGTGCTGGCCGAGGATGGTTTTTACGCCTCGCGGCGCGACGAAGTGCGTGCCGTCGTCGATGCCGTCCCTGGCCGCCGGCTGATCGACATCAGCTCGAACCACAACATCCCAATGACCCGGCCTGCTGACCTCGCCGCGATCATTCTCGACCTGGTGCGAGGCCGAGCTGCGGCATCGGTCAGGAACGTCGATTGATCCCCACCCCACCCCTGCAAGGAGTTGCTGTGGCCGTAAGCGAAATGTCAGTGGCAGACAAGGGCGCTGGGCCGTACGACATCGCGGCCGGACCTGACGGCGCACTGTGGCTCACCTTCGCGCACAGCGGCCGCATCGCACGCCTCACCCTCGACGGCAAACTCAACGAATACCCCCTGGAATCGTCCGAGTGTCGCCCTACGGTCATCACCCCCGGGCCCGACGGAGCACTGTGGTTCACCCGGTCCCAGGACCACCGGATCGGCCGCATCACCGCCGACGGTGAAACGGAGTCCTTCCCCGTGCCGACGCCCGACGGCGGACCCTTCGGGATCACCGCCGGTCCGGACGATGCGATGTGGTTCACGGAGATGAACACCGACCGGATCGGCCGCATCACCAGCACGGGAGAGATCACCGAGTTCGTCCTTCCCTGTACGGGCGCCTATCCCTCGGCAATCACCGCCGGCCCAGATGGGGCCCTGTGGTTCACCCTCAACCAGGCGAACGCGATCGGCCGCATCACTGTCCACGGAGACATCGTTATCCACCCGCTCCCCACCCCGAGCGCTGCACCCGTGGGCATCACCAGCGACGGCGCCGCCTTGTGGTTCGTCGAGATCGCGGCGGGTCAGATCGGCAGGATCTCGGTGGACGGCGCGATCAAGGAGTTCCCGCTCCCTGACCGCACGGCCAAACCCCACGCTATCGTCGCGGCCTCCACCGGGGACTGCTGGTTCACCGAATGGGGAGCCAACAGCATTGGCCACATCACCGGTAGCGGCAAGATCGCCGAGTACAGCCTGCCGTCACCGTCGTCCGAGCCGCACGGCATCACCCTGGGTCCCGACGGCGCTCTGTGGGCGGCCCTTGAAACGGGAGGGTTCGCGCGGCTTGAACCGTAGCCTGGACGAAGAACCGTTCCGGCGCCGAGGTGGTCTGTCGCGATGGGTCGGGGGCCTTCGCCCAGGCCGTCACCGACGCCGACCCCACGATCACGCAGGTCAGCGACCGCTGGCAGTGCGCCATGAGGCGCCTTGTCGTATCCCCGATTCAATCGGGATGAATTTGGAGGGAGATTCTTGGGTCCAATGGCTTACCTAA
>NZ_JBEZJY010000109.1:0-5793 GCF_040651415.1 Streptomyces sp. NPDC048484 | reverse complement strand
CACCCTGCACAACAACGCCCACGCCGCCCTCGACCTGCCCGGCATCGACACCGAACCCTTGCCCACCGGCGAACCCGCAGCCAAATTCGACCTGTCGTTCACTCTGGCCGAGACCTTCCACACCAACACCAGCACCAGCAGCGGTAATCGCCCGGCCGGTCTGCACGGCGGTATCGACTACGCCCTCGACCTGTTCGACCGCGGAACGGTGGAGACCCTGGCCGAACGGTTCGTCCGCGTCCTGGACACCGTCACCAAGGAACCGCACCAGCACATCAACGCCATCGAGGTACTGGACCCGGCGGAGCGGAAACGGGTCCTGGTCGAGTGGAACGACACCGCCCAGAAGGTGCCCGCGGCGACACTGCCGGAGCTGTTCCAGGCCCAGGCCGCACGCACCCCCGACGCGACCGCCCTCATCTTCGCCGGCGTCGAGATGACCTACGCCGAGCTCAACGAGCGCGCCAACCGCCTCGCCCGGCTGCTGATCGACCGGGGTGTGGGGCCCGAGTCGCTGGTCGCGGTCATGATGCACCGCTCCGTCGACCTGGTGGTCGCCCTCCTCGCCGTGGTCAAGGCCGGTGGCGCGTATGTACCCATCGACCCGGACTACCCCGCTGAGCGGATCACCTACCTCCTCACCGACGCCCAGCCCCTCCTGGTGCTCACCAGCACGGACCTGAGCACGGATCTGGCCTCCCGTCTCGCCGGCGAAGAGCTGTCACAGCTGGCCGTCGACGACCCCCGAACCACCACCACGTTGAAGGACCTCCAGGACACCGACCCCACCGACGCCGAGCGCCGTACAGCCCTGCTGCCGGCCCACCCCGCGTATGTCATCTACACCTCCGGCTCCACCGGGCAACCCAAGGGCGTGGCCGTCACCCACCAAGGACTGCCGAGCCTGACCGCCGCACAGGCGGAGGAATTCGCGATCACAACAGGGAGCCGGGTGCTGCAGTTCGCCTCCGCGAGCTTCGACGCGGCAATCTGGGAGACGGTCATGGCCTTGTGCAACGGGGCCTGCCTCGTCTCGGCCGCGTCGCACGACCTGCTGCCGGGCCAGGCACTCGTCCGCCTCGTCGCGGAGCAGTCGGTCACCCACGCACTCCTGCCCCCCGCTGTACTGGCTCTCCTGGAACCGGACAGCCTGCCGTCGATCACGACCCTCGTCTCCGGCGGCGAAACCCTGAACCAGAACCTGGCTGCCCACTGGGCCGACGGCCGCCGTCTCATCAACGCCTACGGACCGACGGAATCCACGGTCTGCGCCACCACCACCGACCCCCTGCCCACCAACGAACACAACACCCCGCACATCGGCACACCCGTCCCCAACACCCGGGTCTACGTACTGGACCCGGCTCTGCGGCCGGCGCCGGTGGGCGTCGCAGGTGAGTTGTACATCACCGGCGCAGGCCTGGCCCGCGGCTACCTCGACCGGCCGGGCCTGACCGCACAGCGGTTCGTGGCCAACCCCTTCACCCCGGGTGAGCGGATGTACCGCACCGGCGACCTGGCCCGATGGAACGCCGACGGGCACCTGGAGTATCTCGGGCGGACCGACGACCAGGTGAAGATCCGCGGGTTCCGTATCGAGCTGGGTGAGATCGAGGCCGCACTGCTCGCCCACCCGTCCGTGTCCCAGGCAGCGGTGATGGTGCGTGAGGACCACCCCGGCGACAAGCGCCTGGTCGGCTACCTCGTCGCCGCCGCCAGTCACACAGGTGGTGTCGATACCGCTGTCCTGCGGGCCCACCTCGGCGCGATGCTGCCGGAGTACATGGTGCCGTCCGCGCTGGTGGTCCTGGAGACCCTGCCGCTGACGGCGAACGGCAAGCTGGACCGCAGGGCCCTGCCCACTCCGGACTACCAGAGGGCCGACAGCCGCCGGGGACCGGCCACGGTGCAGGAGGAAATCCTGTGCACCGTCTTCGCCAAAGTCCTGGGCCTCCCCCAGGTCGGCGTGGACGACAACTTCTTCGAACTGGGCGGCCACTCACTCCTCGCGGTGCGGGTGGTGGAGCTGCTGCGTGCCCGGGGGATATCAGTTGATGTGCGGTCGCTGTTCGCGGCGCCGACGGCTGCCGGACTGGCTGCGTCGGATGGCCGGGCCGAGGTGGCGGTGCCGGAGAACCGGATTCCGGACAACGCCCTGACCATTTCTCCCGACATGCTTCCCCTGGTGGATCTGACCCGCGGAGAGATCGACCGGATCGTGGCCCGGGTTCCCGGCGGAGCGGGCAACGTGGCGGATGTGTACCCGCTGGCTCCGCTGCAGGAAGGGATCCTCTTCCACCACCTGATGGGTGACTCCGGTGACGGGACCGATGTCTATGTGCTGCCGGTGCTGTTGGGGTTCGACTCCCGGCAGCGGCTCGACAGGTTTGTGGACGCACTGCAGAAGGTCGTCGACCGGCATGACATCCTGCGGACCGCCGTCTTGTGGGAAGGACTGCGCGAACCGGTCCAGGTCGTAGTGCGCCACACTGCGATCCCGGTGGAAAGTGTCGACTTGCCCGAGGGGCCTGACGATGAGGTGACCGGCCGGATGCTGGCCGCGTGTCCTGGATCGATGGACATCGGCCAGGCGCCGCTGATCCGCGTGTACACGGCGGCCGACCCGGTGAACGGTCAGTGGCTCGCGCTCGTTCAGGCCCATCACCTGATCTCGGACCACACCACCCTGGACGTGCTGCTAAAGGAGGTGCGCTCGTTCATCGAGGGCCGCGAGGACACCCTGCCCATTCCTCTGCCGTTCCGGAACTTCGTTGCCCAGGCCCGCCTGCGGGTGGCGCAGGAGGAACACCAGAGGTACTTCTCCACCCTGCTGGGGGACGTGACCGAGCCGACCGCGCCGTTCGGCCTGCTCGACGTCCGCGGCGACGGCACCGGCGTGGCGGAGTCCCGTCGCGTGATGGACGCGGAACTCGCGCGGCGACTGCGGGACCAGTCACGCCGGCTGGGCGTGAGCCCGGCCACGGTCCTGCATGTGGTGTGGGCGCGGGTCCTGGCAGCCACCGCGGGCCGGGACGACGTCGTCTTCGGTACCGTCCTGTTCGGCCGCATGGCCGCGGGAAGCGGCGCGGACCGCGTTCTGGGCCTGTTCATCAACTCCCTGCCGGTACGGGTGCAGACGCACGGCGCGCAGGTGATGGACACGGTCCGGTCGGTGCAGAACCAGCTGGCGGACCTGCTCGTCCACGAACACGCCCCCTTGAAACTCGCCCGGCAGGCCAGCGGCATCAAGGCGGACACCCCGCTGTTCACCTCCCTGTTCAACTACCGGCACTCCAGGAGCACTGAGCCAGAAGCGGACAGCCGCCTTGACGGCATCGAGTTGCTGTACGACCAGGAGCGGACGAACTACCCGATCGGGCTGAGCGTCGACGACACCGGCGACGGTTTCACCCTCACCGTGCAGGTCGCCGAACCTGTCTCGGGTGCATCACTGTGCGCCATGGTCCACACCGCCGCCGAAGGCATCGTCACCGCCCTGGAAACAGCGCCGCACCAGCAGATCAGCACGGTGGACGTCCTCGATCCCGCGGAGCGGCACCAGGTCTTGGCCGAGTGGAACGACACCGCCCGCTACGTGCCTGCTGCGACGCTGCCGGAGCTGTTCCAGGCCCAGGCCGCACGCACCCCCGACGCGGCCGCCCTCGTCTTCGAGGACGTAGAGCTGAGTTATACGGAGCTCAACGCCCGCGCCAACCGCCTCGCCCGGCTGCTGATCGACCGGGGTGTGGGACCCGAGTCGCTGGTCGCAGTCATGTTGGTGCGCTCCATCCACCTGATCGTCGCTTCCCTCGCAGTGTCCAAGGCAGGCGGCGCCTACTTGCCCATCGACCCGGACTACCCCGCCGACCGCATCACTTACATGCTCACAGACGCCCAGCCCCTCCTGGTGCTCACCAGCACGGACCTGAGCACGGATCTGGCCTCCCGTCTCGCCGGCGAAGAGCTGTCACACCTGGCCGTCGACGACCCCCACACCACCGCCGCACTCAAGGATTTCGACGACTCGGACCCCACCGACGCCGAGCGCCGTACAGCCCTGCTGCCGGCCCACCCCGCGTATGTCATCTACACCTCCGGCTCCACCGGGCAACCCAAGGGCGTGGCCGTCACCCACCAAGGACTGCCGAGCCTGACCGCCGCACAGGCGGAGGAATTCGCGATCACGACAGGGAGCCGGGTGCTGCAGTTCGCCTCGGCGAGCTTCGACGCGGCAATCTGGGAGACGGTGATGGCCTTGTGCAACGGGGCCTGCCTCGTCTCGGCCGCGTCGCACGACCTGCTGCCGGGCCAGGCGCTCGTCCGCCTGGTCGCGGAGCAGTCGGTCACCCACGCCACCCTGCCCCCCGCCGCATTGGCTCTCCTGGAACCTGACAGCCTGCCGTCGATCACAACCCTCATCACCGCCGGCGAAGCCCTGAACCAGAACCTGGCTGCCCACTGGGCCGACGGCCGCCGTCTCATCAACGCCTACGGACCGACGGAATCCACCGTCTGCGCCACCACCACCGACCCCCTGCCCGCCAACGAACACAACACCCCGCACATCGGCACACCCGTCCCCAACACCCGGGTCTACGTACTGGACCCCGCTCTGTGGCCGGCGCCAGTGGGCGTCGCAGGTGAGTTGTACATCGCCGGCGCAGGCCTGGCCCGCGGCTATCTCGACCGGCCGGGCCTGACCGCACAGCGGTTCGTGGCCAATCCCTTCACCCCGGGTGAGCGGATGTACCGCACCGGCGACCTGGCGAAATGGCGACCGGACGGTGTCCTGGACTTCCTGGGCCGTACGGATGACCAGGTGAAGATCCGCGGGTTCCGTATCGAGCTGGGTGAGATCGAGGCCACGCTACTTGCCCACCCGTCCGTGTCCCAGGCAGCGGTGATGGTGCGTGAGGACCGCCCCGGCGACAAGCGCCTGGTCGGCTACCTCGTCCCCAACGGTGGCAACACTCCGGAGGCGGACAGTGCCACCTTGCGCGCCCACCTCGGCGCGATGCTGCCGGAGTACATGGTGCCGTCCGCGCTGATGGTCCTGGAGGCCCTGCCGCTGACGGCGAACGGCAAGCTGGACCGCAGGGCCCTGCCCACTCCGGACTACCGGACGGCCGACAGCCGCCGGGGACCGGCCACGGTGCAGGAGGAAATCCTGTGCACCGTCTTCGCCGAAGTCCTGGGCCTCCCCCAGGTCGGCGTGGACGACAACTTCTTCGAACTGGGCGGCCACTCACTGCTCGCGGTGCAGCTGACCAACAGGATCCGGACGGATCTGGGGGTGGAGGTCGCGATGCGGGCGCTGTTCGAGGCGCCGACCGTGGCCGGACTCGCGCAGCGGCTGACTGATTCAGGTGCGGCACGTCCCGCGCTGGTGGCGATGACACGGCCCAAGGCGGTACCGGTCTCGTTCGCGCAGCAGCGGTTGTGGTTCCTGGGCGAGTTGGAAGGCCCCTCGGCCACCTACAACATTCCCGTGGCTCTGCGACTGACCGGCGACCTGGACGTCAAGGCGTTGCGGATGGCACTGGGCGATCTGGTGGCCCGGCACGAGGTTTTGCGGACGGTCTTCCCGGCCGATGAGGGCAGTCCGTATCAGCAGATCCTTGCCCCGCCTGCCTCGTTTGATCTGCCGGTGGTCGAGGTGGGACGGGAGGGCCTGACGGAGGCGGTTGCCGGACTGGCAGGTCACGCGTTCGACCTGGCGGCGGAGCTTCCCTTGCGGGCGTGGCTGCTGCGGGTGGGGCCGGGTGAGTGCGTGCTGGTGATGGTGGTGCATCA
>NZ_JBEZJY010000108.1:0-6489 GCF_040651415.1 Streptomyces sp. NPDC048484 | reverse complement strand
GGAACAACTCCCACAACTCGTCCGGCACCAACCGCTCAACAATCCCCACCATGACGGAGATTCTACCGAGTCATCCAAATGAGATGACTTCTTAGCACGAGCACGCCCGGGAGATCCGGAAGCTGCTGGGGGGTCCGCGACTTCGAGGACGGCGATCTGGCCCTGCGGGAGTACATCGCTGAGCGGGTGTGGGTGTCGAACGAGGGGCCGCGTGCACTGTTCGACCGGGCGGTGACGTGGCTGCTGCGTAACCGGGTGTTGATGCCGGGGCTCACGCAGCTGGCCCGGCTGGCCGGTGAGGTCCGTACCGGTGAGCAGGCGCTGATCCACTCGGTGGTGGACGCGCCGGTGGAGCTGGGGTTTCGCCGGGGGCTGTTGGAGCTCCTTGATGTTCCGGAGGGGGCGGCGCGGTCCGTGCTGGAGGGGTGGCGCAAGGGGCCGCGGGAGGTGTCGGGGCGGGGGCAGAAGGCCGCGCTGGAGCGGACGCGGGGCATTCACGGGGTGAAGTCGGGCGAGTTGGATTTGTGGCGGGTGCAGGCGGTGCCGGTGGCCATCCCCGCCTCACGCGCCCCCGCGCCCATCGATGCGCCGTGGAAGCCGTTGCGGGCGACGAACGTGCGCAGGATGGCGCGTACGGCCGCCGCCCGGTCCGCCGGGGCCGCCATCAGGCGGTGCTCGAGGCACGAGGGTCGATCGCTATGCCGGTCTCGCGCTCGGAGACCTGCCACAGCTTGGCGATGGCGCTCTGCATCCCCATTTTGCGCAGGATCGGCTTGCGCACCGGCGCTCCGTTGTTGACGAAAAGCGGACCGTAAAACTCGCCGCCCCTCGCGGCCGGGTCGGTGGCGGCGCGCAGTTGGGGCAGCGCGCCGCCATCGGCGGACATGCCGGTGTACCGGGCCAAGGTGTGGAAGAACCGCTGCGACACGCCGCCGCCCGACTGCTGAACGC
The DNA here is from genome assembly GCF_040651415.1 of Streptomyces sp. NPDC048484. Lineage (NCBI taxonomy): Bacteria > Bacillati > Actinomycetota > Actinomycetes > Kitasatosporales > Streptomycetaceae > Streptomyces > Streptomyces sp. NPDC048484. The sequence continues at coordinate 5,538 of NZ_JBEZJY010000108.1, read as the reverse complement.
TGACCGACTGCAGGTCGGTGTCGGACAGGCCGGGGTGCGCGATCAGGCTGGTCGTGTTCGCGTCGGCCCGCTCCAGCTCGCGTTGTAGGCCCAGGCCGAAGTGGAAGTTCGCAAGCTTGGCCTGGCCGTAGGCGCGCCACGGCCCATAGCGGCCCTCCATGTGCGGGTTAGCGACATCAACGGCACGACCCATGTGGTGCGCGGTGCTGGTAACCGTCACGATCCGGGACCCGGGCGTGCGCAGTAGCGCGGGCAGAAGCAGCGCAGTGAGTGTCCAGTGGCCCAGGTGGTCGACGCCGAACTGCATCTCGAAGCCGTCCACCGTCCTGGTCTCGGAGATGCCCATCACGCCCGCATTGTTGACCAGCAGGTCGAGGCGCTGGTGCGCGCCCAGGATCTGGGTCGCGGCCTCGCGCACCGAAGCCTGCGCGGACAGGTCCAGCACCACCAGCTCCAAGGACGCGTCCGGCACGCTCGCACGGATCCGCTCGACCGCCTCGACGGCCTTCTGCTGGTTGCGCACCGCCATAACGACATGCGCGCCCTTCGCGGCGAGCTCGCGAGCGGTCACCAGTCCGAGCCCGCCGTTGGCACCGGTCACCACGGCCGTCCGACCGTGCTGGTCCGGGATGTCAGCGGTAGTCCACGTCATCTCACATACCTCCAAATGAATGTTCGTTCATATGATCGCTCCAGGGGCGAGACCCATACCTCCCCGCCCTCATCCGTACCATTGCCAGCATCCAGGGACATCCGCCCAGGCAGGGGCTCTTCGAGTGCGTCGGTCGCCTTGCATCGATTTCTGACCGGCATGTCGCGCAGGTCTGCGGGTCAGCATGTCGCGACCCGGGTCAGTGCGCTTCCGCCGCGATGTCCTTGATCTAGATCATCGAGGCGTGAAAGTGTTCCTTCACCATTGAAGCGTCCGGAATGCCGTCCTATAGCCAGGCCCTGGTCGACGCCCTGCCTTGGTGCACTGCAGATCATTCACGGGACGCTCTTTCGCAGCATCACGTTCCGACGTGTTGTGCCGCGACTAGCACAGGCCCGCCAGGCACCGTAGGGAACTGCCGTTCGTCCCGCAGGCCGTGTGCGGTGAGCGTGGCCGTCATCCGGTCTACGTCGTAGGCATTGCCACCGTTGCGTACGGCGTGCCAGCCGGCGACAGCACGACGCAAGGGATCGGAGCCCGCCGGGTTGGTGCCGACGACGATCCAGGCACCCGGCTTCAGCGCCTCGACCAGCCTCGGCACGGCCTGGGTCAGCGCATCTTCCGACAGGAAGGGCGCGGGGAGCCAGACCAGGTCGTAGGCGGCCCGCTCCGTAATGCCCACGACGTCGGCATGCCGCAGGATGACACGGTCGGCGGCCTCGGTACGGGTGTCAGCCAGTTCCTTGCGCGCCAGTTCCAGCACACGCTCCATAACGTCGATGCCCACAACCTCCGTGCGGGGGAACGCCTCCGCCAGGGCCAACGCCAGAGCCGCAATGCCGGTGCCGATGTCCAGGATGCGGCTGCCCTGGCTGTCCAGCCGTTCCGCAAGACCTGGCAGTGCGGGAACGACCTTGCCGGCGATGGCGCGGCCGGTGGCCGCGGACGCGCGGCCCTGGTTGCGCAGCACCTCTTCGTCCTGATCCGCCCAGCCGCCGGTTGCACCTTGTTTTCCCGCGGCTGCCGCCACCGCCTGGCGCAGCGCACTGAGGCGTGCTTGCGCCGCGGCGCGATTCGTTGGCCCGTCGGGGTACTGGCACGACGGGTGCAGGGTCAGCGCGTCCCCGTCCCGCTGTATCAGTCCGACCGCTTCAAGTACTGCGGTGCGGTGCGGATTCGCCGTCAGGACGTCGGCTAACGGCTTCGTGGCGGTCTCGTCCAGGGTGGCGATAAGGGCCGCCAGCGCCCAGGTCGCGCTGTCTAGCGTGGTGGATGGGTCGTTCTCCAGACGAAGGATGGGGGGGTGTGGAGGCAGGGACATGCGTAAACCTTTACTGTCGGAAGTGCTTGGGGGGTGGAACCGGTTGTAAGTCGTTAACGATCACGGGGGAGCGCCCGTATTTCCGTCCGCTGCCGGGCCTCGTTGCGGCATGGCGGCCGTGCCGTCCAGTGTGGCCGAGGACCAGAACATGGGCGCCCTGGTGGACGAACTGAGCGGTGAGGATGCGCAGGATGGTCGTGCTGCCTCCGCCGGTGCCGCTGCAGAGCAGGATGTGCGGCGCGGCGTCTATGTCGACGTCAATGACCCGTCCGTCGTTGCTGATGCCGATCGGTGCTGCCGAGGCGGGCAGCGCCTGAAGCTGCTCGCGGGCCGGGGTCGGTGAGGCGCAGCAGCTTCGGGAGCGCGGAGCAGGCGCGGGAACTGTCGGTGAGTCGGTCGGTCGCAAACTCAGTCGTCCAAGAGGCAAGTTGACCAACATCGCTTCTATTGACCGGAAGTGCTATCAGCTCGGACTTGGGGTCGCGCCGGTTTTCCGGGACGGCGAGTGTGCCGCAGTCGGCGGCGACGGTTCCGGCTTCGGTGTCGTAGTCGCAGGGCCGCATGGCGAGCGACCCGGAGGCGGCCCCCTCGGGTACGGACAGGAGATGTTCTGGCCGCAGCGCCAAGTAACAGAGGGACGCCAGGAGTCCGCCGGTGACCACGAAGGCGAGCACGGGCCGCCAGGACTTGAGAAGTGTCATTTCGGTTCCGTATATATGCGCGCAGACCCTCTTTCCCCCATGGGGAGGTGTGACGGGCATCGTCGCCTGGGGTCGTCTCGGGTGGTTCGGACCGTCGGGGAGACCTGTCAGCCTCGCTCCCACAGCGGCAGCCGGAACATGGCGTAGGTGAACTTGCCGCTGATACGTCCTGCGGTGTCGAAGTGGAACACGTCCACACCGTGCCACTGCATGCGGCCGCCGTAGCGCGCACGGGCGAACAGGCGCAGTGGCAACGGCACGCGACGGCCGGACTCTCCGCTCATGTCGAGCCGGCAGGCCCAGCGGATCGTGGCGCGCCGGTTCGGCTCGTCGACGATCTTGTCGTACACGGCGAAGTGCATGGCGCCATAGCGGCCGGCGAAGTGCGGCTCGAACTCTTTGCGGATCGCCGCGATGCCACGTCGCTCCGGAAGATGTCCGGGCAGGTACACGGCGTCGTCGGCGAAGAAAGACATGACCTTGTCGAGATCAGGGCTCGGCTCGTTGAAGGCGGCAACGAAGTCGTCCATGGTCTGACCGAGGTTGGTCGAGGTGGCGGAGATGGTCGTTCACTCCCGGGAGCGCGATGGGGCTGGCGGATGCCGGAACACTAACAGAACGCCCATTCCTTAACAAGAGATGGGTGTTCTGTTAGATCTGGACTAGGATGAACGGTCATGTCAGCGCCATTCCAGCGGGCTCGACGCCCTGATCAGAAGGACCAGCGCCGCGAGGCCATCCTCACCGCCGCTCGGGAGCTCGCCGAGCGCTCCGGCGTGGCCAGGGTCAGCCTGCAGGACATCGCCACCGCGGTCGGACTCGCCAAGTCCAACGTGCTGCGCTACTTCGGGACGCGTGAGGAGATCTACCTCCATCTGCTGATGAGCGCAGGCTCTGAGTGGGCGAGCGAGGTAAATGCCCGGTTGCAGGAGGTGAGCGGGACGGAGGCAACGGCGGGCGTTCTCGCGGATGCCTTCGTGGACCGGCCGCTCTACTGTGATCTGACCACGCACGCGGAGACGATGCTCGAGCACAACGTGTCCGTGGAGGTACTGAAGGTCTTCAAAAGGTGGGCCATCGACACCTACTGGGCGATCGGCCAGCGCATCTCCGCCGCCTGCCCCGAACTGACCCCCGCCGATGGCGCCGCACTTGTGATGACAGCCAGCGCTTTCGTCGCGAAGCTGTTTCCCCTCACCCGCCCGCCCGAGGCGCTGCGTGAACTGTACGCGCGCGAGCCGGAGATCGCGGGGGCGTTCCCGCCGTTCCACCCGACACTGACGCGCATGGTGGCGGCAACCGCATCCGGCCTGCCCCTGGTGACGCGATAGGGGGCGGCCTGAAATGGGGCCTTGACCCAAGGCCGGGTAGTTAACGTTTTCGCAGGTTACGCAAGGGAGTTGAAGGATTCCCGACGCAGAGCAACGGAGCTCGTTGGTACAGGCAGTCGACCAAGACAGCTTGTCCCGAAGGAGCTCCGTTGCCCCGTCATTGTGTCCTGCCGTCTGCGCTGACGACCATCACCCGTACGGTCACCGTGGCCGCGGGCCGGTTCGCTCCCGGACATCTGGGCGAGTTGACTGCCGTCGTGCCGTTCGAGCTCGTGGACACGGTCCTTGCAGAGACGAGGACGGTGCAGCAGAGGCTGCGTGATCTGCCATCGCGGGTCGGGGTCTACTTCCTGCTGGCGATGTGCCTGTTCCCTGAGGTCGGCTACCGGCTGGTCTGGGACAAGCTGACCGCGGGTCTGTCCGGGATGCCAGTGGTCTGTCCGTCGGCGAAGGCATTGCGTGACCTGCGCCGGCGGATCGGCAGCGCGCCGGTGCGGGCGTTGTTCGAGGTGCTGGCCGGGCTGCTGGCCCGGCCAGCGACGCCAGGGGCGCGGTTCGGCCCCTACCGGATGGTGTCGTTCGACGGCTGCAGTTCGCTGAGAGTCCCCGATTCCGAACGGAACCGGGCCTGGCTGGGCAGGACTTCGCATCATGGCTATCCGACGCTGGAGCTGATGACGCTGATCGAGACCGGCACCCGGCCCTGGTCGGCGCGGTGTTCGGCCCCACCGCCGAGGGCGAGACAAGCTACGCCGGCCGGCTGCTGCAGCTGCTGCGGCCGGACATGCTGGTGCTGTGGAACAAAGGATTCGACAGCAACGCCTTCCTCGCTGGGGTCACTGACACCGGCGCCCAGGTCCTGGGTCGGCTCCGCAGCAACCGGCGCACGCCGGTCCTCACCCTCCTCATCGACGGCTCCTACCTCTCTGCGATCGGCACCGTGAAAGTGCGGATCATCGACGCACAGATCGCTGTGACCTGCGCGGACGGCACGTCCTTCACCGGGTCCTACCGACTGGTCACAACCCTGACCGACGCCCGCCGTTACCCGGCCTCCGTGCTGGTGGGTCTCTATCACCAGCGGTGGGAGCACGAATCGGCGTACTACGCGCTCCGCCACACGATCCTGAACGGGCGCAACCTGCGCTCGGGCGAGCCGGCAGGCATCGAGCAGGAGATGTGGTCCCTGCTCACGCTCTACCAGGCCCTGCGCACCGTGATGGTCGACGCCGCCGAGTCCCTCCCGGGCACCGACCCGGACCGCTGCTGTTTCAGCATCGCGCTCCACACCGCCCGCGACCAGGTGATCCAGGCCACCGGCATCATCCCCGTGGACATCGATCGGGACATGCTCCTGGGGACGCTCGGCCGCCGGATCCTCACTGGCCTGCTCCCGCCCCGTCGGCAGCGGGTCAGCACCCGCAAGGTCAAATCACCGATGTCCCGCTACAGCGAGCGGCGTGACGACGGCCGCCCCAATACCAGCCGCACTGTGACCCGCCTCGACGTCACCGTCCTCGAACCCGCCGATCA
>NZ_JBEZJY010000107.1:0-6615 GCF_040651415.1 Streptomyces sp. NPDC048484 | reverse complement strand
GACCAACGTCAGGTGAACTGGCAGTTCACCACCCACGACGCACGCATCAAACTGCGCCACCTATATCCCAAAACTTAGCCACGACAGTCTACTAGACCTGGACACGCTGTACACAAAGCTGCGGCTGGAACTCGGCTTACGTGGGAGACCGGCACCCCATCGTCTGTGTCGCAACAGTTTGGGCAGGGCGCCCTTCATCCGCAACACGGCGTACGAGCCGCTGCCGACGGCATCACGACCCAGCTGGAGCACATGGAGTGCCAGCCAGACGATCAGCACCAGCGTGTCCACAGACGAGTCGGCGTCGGAGCCGTACGTCCGCCTCGCCACCCTTCGAAGCCTGCTGGACCAGCTGATCCGGCAGCTCTCCCCGGCCCAGAGTCTCGCCGACACTCTGCAAGCGGTCACAGTCGGCGTTGTTGCCGGCCTCGGCTACGAACTCGCCGCGCTCAATCTCGTCCGGCCGGACGGTGACCTCGTTGTCGCGGCCTTGGCAGGCAACGATGCAGCGGAGGCTCTGATTGCGGGCAGGATCGGCTCCCGCGCGTCCTGGGAACGCCGGCTCTCGATGGGTGAGGCATGGGGCGACCTACGGTTCATCCCGCACACAGAGGGCCAGGTCCTCGATGATGACGACGTACCCCAGTGGTACACCGACGCACCGGAGCCGCAGTTCGAGGACGAGTGGCATCCCAGTGACCGGCTCTTCGCGCCCCTGTACTCCGTCGGCGGCAAGGGCCGGCGAGACCTGATAGGTGTCATCTCCGTCGACCGGCCACGCAGCGGACGCCGCCCCGGCGCATGGGGACAGGAAGCACTCCAGATGTACGCGGCCCATGCCTCGGTCGCCATCGCCAACGCCCAGCTGAAAGCGAACATGAAACGTGCGCTGGCGCGTCTGGAGCGCGAGCAGCACGCACTTCGTGCCAGCGAGGCATCCTTCCGGGAAGCCTTCGAGTATGCGACGTCGGGCATGGCGGTGACTGAGCTGAGTGAAGAACAACCGGGCAGAGTCATTCGTACGAACAACGCTCTGTGCCACATGCTGGGCAGATCAGCGACAGAAATGCGCCGTTGTACCTTCGCTGACCTCGTCCACCCGGAGGACGGGCACACCTTGCTGACAACGCCCGCCCGGGGAGGCAAGGCAGAGCTTCGGCTCTCCCACCGGGACGGTACGTATGTATGGGTCTCCCTGCGGAACAGTGTCATCCCCGACGATACCTCCGGGCCGGACCTGCTTCTCGTGCACGTCCACGACATCGAAGAACCGAACTAGCGTTGATCCCCCAACCTCGTCCACCTCACGTGACCTGTCGCGTGACTGCGTGCAACCAACTCGATCCCGCCGGGTGGCAGGCGCTGGGTGCCGCCCTCGCGACGGCGGCCGCGGTGTTCGCTCCCATCACCGCCCCGGCCGCACCGGCCCTGTACGTGCTGTTCGCGGTGCGGCTGCGCCGCGTCTGCCTGCAGCCGCCCTTGACGCACCGCCTTGGTGCAGAGTTCAGCCCTCCATCGTTGAAGCTGCGCTGACCACCACCAGTCCGCAGACCCGGCGTACGCCGCTCGCCATCCGGTTACTGATCGGGATGGACCGCCTGGACGCCAGCGCTCTCGTACACCTCGGGCGTCAAGGTGAGCAAGAAGCGCCCGGAAGGGAAATCGGCAGAGGGCCGGGCCGCATGGATGGCGTGGACTGCCGCCCAGGAGTGGCCGACGCGCAGCAACTCTGCGGCGGTCACCGCGGCGTCGGTATCGAACGCCTCGACGTGAACGAACCTGCGGCTGCGGATGTAGCTGAGCAGACCAGGACGCTCGACGTCGCCGGCAGTCAGCGACAGCACCGGCGCGTACAGCGTGCCGAGACCCCCGGACGCCTGGACGTAGAACGCGGCGACAGCCTCGTTGAAGGCATCCTTCGGGTCGTACAGGGCCGCAGCGGTCGTGTCATCGAGAACGACGGCGATCGCCCCCACTACGCGGCCGCCTGCGGACCTCGTGCGCCCAGCCGCTCCAGCAGCCCGCGGGCCTTCGCCTCGGCCTCCGCACTGGGCGTCGACCCAAGAGCAGACGCGAGCTCGGCCCTGGCCTGCTCTGCGCGTTCTTCGAACTCGGCCTGGGTCGGAGTCTCCTGTGCGAGTTCCTCCACGACGCCGCGAATGGTCGTGTTGTGCTCGGCCGCGAGAACCGCGAGACGGTCCCGCACGGCGGTGCTCACCTTGATGCTCGTTTCGTCTGCTGCCATACCTGGCACCCTACCGCGATCTCCTCTACCGTGAGTAGAGGATGGAACGCAGGCCCATTGGCTGTGAGGTCTCACTCTTCTGCGTGTCGATCAATTTTCCGCCGACGAGGAGACGGTACGGCCCGTCAGAGTCGACGATGCTGTCGGTCGGGGATGCGAGGGTGCTGCTCACGATGATCGTGAGAAACGATCTTCGGTCTAGGGTGTGATAAAGCCTCTGACCTGGTCTTTTCCTTGCCTGATAGTACCTTCGAGGAGTACTACTCCGTATGGCGCGCGGGCCGAAGGGGCGAGAACCTCGTCGGTCTCGACGACGGGGCGATCGACCCCGGCCCCAGCTCCGACAAACAGCTGATCACCCGCCCCGCGACCCAGCTCCGCGGATCCGTACGGACGGTGGTGCTGCTCGTCGACTTCCCCGACCGCCCGCACGACGCCGATCACGGCCCCGGCCACTACGACAGCATGCTCTTCGGCCTGGAGGAGTTCCCGAGCGGCAGCATGCGCTCCTTCTACCGTGAGGTCAGCGCCTTCGACACGTCGCCGGGCACCGGCATCGACATCCAGGGCGCGGTGCACGGCTGGTTCCGTATGCCACAGCCGCTGTCGTTCTACGCCGACGACAACTCGGGCATGAACGCCAACTTCCCGCGCAACGCGCAGGGGCTGGCGCGTGACGCGGTACTGGCGGCCAAGGACGCCGGGGTCGACTTCACCTCCTTCGACGCGCTCGACGAGGGTGTCGTCACCGCCCTGTTCGTCATCCACGCCGGACGAGGCGCCGAGCAGACGACCCAGCGCGGCGACCTGTGGAGCCTCAAGTGGACGATCCCCGGCGGCGTCGAGGTCGCGCCCGGCCTGTCGGTCCGCACCTTCCTGACCGTGCCCGAGGACTGCGCCGTCGGTGTCTGTGCCCATGAGTGGGGCCACCTCGCGGCGCGCTGGGCCGACTACTACGACACCGGACAACAGCAGCTGACCCGGTCGGCAGGGCTCGGCAACTACTGCCTCATGGCGGGCGGGTCATGGGGCAACGGCGGACTGACGCCGGTGTTCCCGACCGCCATGCTGCGGATGTTCCACGGCTGGATCGAACCCCAGGTGGTCAACAAGTCCACCCGGGACATCAGGCTGCGGCCCGCGGCGGAGGACGGCGGCGCGGTCTTCGTCCAGAACCCCGAGACGATGTCCGACCATCAGTACATCCTCGTCGAGTACCGCCGCCGGCGCGGACAGGACGCCTTCCTGCCCGACGAGGGGATCGCCGTGTACGTCGTCGACGAGTCGATCGACAACGTCAACGACGAGGCGAACCTCGCCATCGAACTGCTCCAGGCCGACGGCCGGGGCGACCTCTCGCGGATGTTCGGCCGGGGCAACCGGGGTGACAGCGACGACCTGTACCCGTTCAACGACAGGAACACGGTCGGCGAGAGGACGGAACCGGCGCTGAACCTGCCCGACGGCACCTGGACGGGGGTCACCATCGAGACCGCCGGAGTCCCCGGGGCCGACGAGATGACGGTGCACATCACCGTGGCCTGATGTCCCGGGCCCCAGACAGTCCGGTCGGCGGCTTCTCAGGCTCCGGCCAGCCGGTCCACGGAGGCGAGGACGGGACCCACCCCGTCCTCGCCGCGGAGCCGGCCTGCCAGCGCCGTCGCGCGCGCCGAGTGGGCGGGCTCGGTCACAGCGCGCGCCACGGCGGCGCCGAGCGTGCCGGCGGTGAGTCCGCGCAGCGGAACCGCCGCCGGGGCCACCCCGAGTGAGACGAGCCGCGCGGCCCAGAACGCCTCGTCGAACTGGACCGGTACGGGCACGGTCGGAACACCGGCGCGCAGCGCCGCCGCGGTCGTGCCCGCGCCCGCGTGATGCACCACCGCGGCCATCCGCGGGAAGAGCGCCGCGTGCGGGACCTCGTCCACGGTGAACATGTCGTCGCCGGTGGCGGCCAGCCCGGCCCAGCCCCGCTGTACGACGCCCCGCACCCCGGCCGCGCGCAGGGCCCGTACGACCACTGCGCTCAGCCGCTCGGCATCGGGCACGGTGGCACTGCCCAGGCCGAAGAAGACCGGCGGCGGCCCGGCGTCCAGGAAGTCCCGTAGCGCGTCGGGCAGTTGGGGTTCGAGGTCGTACGGCCACCAGTAGCCGGCGACGCCCAGGCCGGGCCGCCAGTCACGGGGTCGGGGCACCACCAGGGGGCTGAAGCCGTGGTGGACCTGCCAGTCGCGCCGCTCACGGGCGAGACGGGCGGCACGTGAACCGAGCGGCGGCAGACCGAGCCGGGTCCGCAACGCCCGTGTCGTGTCGGCGAAGATCTGGTCCACGGCCACATTGACGGCGCGCCCCGCGAGCCGGTTCCCCGCCGCACCCAACGACCGGGTACCGATCACCGGTGGGGCGAACTCCCCGGTCGGGGCGAGTGGTTGGAGATAGACGCCCATGCTCGGCAGACCGTGTCCCTCGGCCACGGCAAGACCGAGGGGCCCCAGCGAGCTCGACAGCAGCAGCACGTCCGCCGAGCCGGCGGCGGTCACCAGGTCGTCCGCCATCCGCCCCACCAGCGACCGCGTCATCCCGACCATCCGGGCCAGCTTGCCGACCCCGGTGGTACTGCGATGCAGCGCGCGCCCGCGGGCGGATTCCAGTTCCGCCCGCGGATCCACCGGCAAGGGATGGAATCCCACCCCCGCAGCCGCCACCAGGGGCTCGAAGCACGCATGTGTCACCACCGTGACCTCGTGGCCGCCCCGCGCCAGCCCGTGCCCAAGTCCCGTGTACGGCGCGGCGTCGCCCCGTGAACCCGCCGTCATGATCGCTACTCGCACGACGGCCAGTATGGCGCCGATGGCCCTGAAACGCCCCCGCCCCGCAGGGCGCACGCGGAAAGTGCAGCCCGCACCGCCCCCGAGGCTCCGCGTTCACGCCGGGCGTTCGGCACCCGGTCCGCGCAGGCGGTCAGCCCACGGGCGAAGTGGCGAATCTGTGCCAGGTCGCGGCTGTGTTGCCGGTCTGCTTGAGCAGGCGGGCCGGTTCCGGCGGGGCAGGCCAGATCTGCAGCAGATACCGGTCATCGGTCTGAGGCTCGTCGTCCTCCCGGACGTTCTTGCCCCTGCCGTCATCCATACGGGTGGCGGAATACCGCACGCGGTAGTCGCGCACCTCCAGTCCCAGCTCCCACCGGTTCTTCCCGTTCCACTGCCGTAGCTCCGTATTCTCTGACAGGGGCCGGAACGGGACCTCGACGATCTCCTCCCACGTCTCGTCCAGCGCGGGTCGGCTGTCATGCAGTTCGGCCGTGAAGCCGACGCCGCCGATGTACAGACCGGTCAGCAGCAACAGCGTCCCGTCCGTCCCGCCCCCGCAGAGCCCGACACCCTCCTGCCCGGCGAAGGCGTCGTGCAGGTCGCACTCGTCCCCGCCGCTCGCCACGAAGATCTGGCCGTAGTCGACATGCACCTCGCCACTGACAAGCACCTTCATTGATTCCGCCCTCTCCTCGGCCGACTTGGTGCCTGATCCTGCCAGTCGGCACTGACAGCGGGGCGGGTCATCGGCGTGATGGCCGCCCAGGTGATCAGGATCGCCGGGCGATCGAGACGACCAGGACGGCAGCCGGGACGAAAACCGCCGTGCCGAACAGAAACCCCGCGAGGAGCCGCCGCCGCAGCGCGCGATAGACCTCCTCGTACTCGCTCCGCAATTCCGCCCCGCGCCGGGCCGTACGCTCCCAGGAAACCCGCGCGAGCGCCACGTACTCCGCCACGAAACGCTCCTCGATCTCGCCACGCTGGCTGTCGGTGAGCCACCCGAACTGCTGGGTGAACCGCCCGGCTTCGCAGCGCCCTTCACCAAGCGTGGCCTCGATCAGCAGATGCCCCTCCAACTCGTTGATCAGCGCACCCGGATCGATCGGCCGGTCATCCATCGCGGTCACCGCAGAGCCCTCTCCGCCGCCGGAAGGTGGGCGGCGCCCGTCGCACCGATTTCGGGATGGTGCAGGTCGAAGGCCGGGGATTCGGAACGGATCCGCGGCAGAACGACGAAGTTGTGCCGCGGCGGCGGGCAGGACGTGGCCCACTCCAGCGAACGGCCGTAACCCCACGGGTCGTCGACCTCGACCTTCTCGCCGTACTTGGCCGTCTTCCAGATGTTGTAGAAGAACGGCAGCAGGGACAGACCGAGAACGAAGGAGAAAATACTGGAGACCGTATTGAGGACCGTCAGCCCTTCCACGGCCAGATAGTCGGGAATCCGGCGCTGCATTCCGTTCGTGCCCAGCCAGTGCTGGACGAGGAAGGTGCCGTGGAAGCCGATGAACAGCGTCCAGAAGGTGATCTTTCCGAGGCGTTCGTCGAGCATCTTGCCGG
>NZ_JBEZJY010000106.1:0-8054 GCF_040651415.1 Streptomyces sp. NPDC048484 | reverse complement strand
AGGTGACCCAGGAACCTCCTTCCGAGTTCCTCCCGGCTGCACCGGGAATACAGCGAAGCGCCTCACGGCGCACGCAGAGCTACAAGCAGGTCAAGGACGAACTCGGCTGGGCCGACTTCCAAGTACGTTCCGACCGCGACATCCGCCGACACCAGACACTGGTGAACTGCGCCTTCTCCTTCTGCTGGGACCAATGGTTCGCCCCACCCGGCCCCGTGGATGCCACCGCGCCGGACCCGTGCCCCAACGAGGGGCCAGAGAGGGGGCTCAGCCCCGTCCCACCAGCACCAACAGCTCTGCTGGCCCAGGGCCTTACGATCCATCCGTTCCTGGCTCACCCCCGCCGTCGCCCTCAACCGATGATGGCAAGCATGGACCGACACGGACCCACCCTCCGAGTTCCAGGCGCTCATCGACGCGGTCACCACCGGACACGGCATTGACCTCTACTGCCGGATTTAACGAACTACCGGTAGTCGCGTAAGGGGTTGTGTCACCGAATTCGGGTACGGGGATGCGCCACGCCGCCCGCTTGTCACCACCGATCACGGGACAAAGCCTGCCTGCTATCGGAGACGGGTGCGGCTCTTCTGCAGTGAGCTGGTGATGCTGTGCGCCGTTGCCGTTCGTGGTCGAACGGCGGATCGTCGAGTCCCAGGACGCGGTGGAAGGCTGCCGCAAGGGAGGAGATTGCCGAACTGCAGGCACATACTGAGAAGTTGACCAGGCGTCTTGCTGGGCGGGAGGAGGTGTTGTCCCGGCTGGTGATCACGCGAACAGGATTGTCCCGTGGCTGGAGGAGAACGCCCCGGACATCGGTGGGGCCAGGTGATGATCCACCCTGCCCGTCCCGGGCACCCGTTCCAGGCCGCCAGCGTTTCTGCTGGTCAGTGCCCGTTCCAGCGTTCCAGCGTCCCAACTTGATCGCTTTTTGTGGCGGGTGGAACAGATCACGGAACAAGCTGTGGCCGTCCAAGCAGTCCGCTGGACGACCCACTTCCGCACCATGGAGATCTTCGATGCGTTCGCGACTTGCCGCCCGCTCCGCCCGCCTCGCCCTGGCCGTGGCCGCCGCGGCTGCCCTGGCTGCCACCGCAACCCCGGCCGCCACCGCCGACAGCGGAAACACCGCCGCGCGGGCCTGTGCCACCAACGACCTGACGTTCAAGATCACCTCGAAGACGCAGGCAGGTGGCTACCTCCTCGTCACCGCCAAGGCCAAGTCCGGCATCACCTGCTACCTGGAGGGCGTCTTCCCCTCCGCGTCCTTCGGCTCCGCCGCCGACACCGAGCTGCGGCCCGCCGAGCAGGCCGTCAGCGACGACGTCGTCCTCTCCGGCTCCACCGCCGCCTACGCCGGCATCAACCCCAAGTCCACCAACAACGAGAACGGCAGGCTGTTCGAGAAGCTCCACCTCTCCGTCACAGGAGACGAGGACAACTTCGTCACCCTCAACCTCCCCCACACCGTCCAGGTCGACCGCCCCCTCGCCACCAACTGGCACGCCGACCCCGCCGACGCCGTCCCCTACAGCTGACCCCCGCGACGGGCGCCTCCGCGGCGCCCGTCGACACCAGCGTCGCCCGCCTCCTGTCCTGGTGGCGGGCGACAGACGGCTGACCAAGGAGTTTCCGTCCGGCGGAAGTCCTCTTGCCGGGGTGGAGGTTCCTCTTCGTCTTGAACGGTGTGCGTCTCGGCCGGGCAGCCGCGTATGAGGTCCTGATCGGTAGTACCTCACCAGCCAAGGTCGACCCACGATGGATGGCGTGGCCGTTGTCCCTGGCAGGTTGGGCCGCAATCCCCGCCTTCATCGGCGGCACCGTCGGCTACCTCATCACCGTTCAGATCCAAACGCACCAAGCCCGCGGCTTCCTCCGCTACGACCGGGCGCTCGCCCGGGGCCGGCCGATCGGCAGCGGCGTGATCGAGGGCGCGGCCAGGCATCTGGTCGCCGACCGACTTGCGATCACCGGCAGCCGCTGGAGCGTCCCCGGACCCGAAGCCCTCCTCCAACTCCGCGCGATCATCAGCAACGGCGACTTCACCGCCTACTGGCGCTGCCACGTGCATCAGGAACACACACGTCTCTATCCCCGCCTCGACCAGGCCGATTACCGCCTGACGGCCTGAACGATCTCACTGCAGGAGAGCTACACCCTTCCTTGTTTGGCCCGCCAGTAGCTGATGTTCGGCAGCCGATTCACGGGATCGGCTGCCGGAGGCGGATGGCTTTTGAGCCTTCATTGGGTCTTTGGGTGTAGTGAGAGGCTCAGTCTTGAAGTTTTCGGCGGCGCCAATGGCCCGGTCAGATTGCCAGGAAACCGGAGGCAGTTTTGGCCAATTATCAGCTATCCGGCGAGGTTGCGCACATTGTCGCGTTTGTGGTCTGGCGGTTCTTGCTGTCCACCGTGAGGATGCCCGCCTGTCGATAAACGGGGGAGCGGGATGGCGGTTGGGTGGGGTGTGCGTGCTCGGGGGAGGGCGCGGGCGGAGGAGGCCGAGTGGCCTGCTGTCCCGGTTCAGACGAATCCTGTTGCCTCTGGGGCCAACCGCCCTGCGGAGGTGGGCCCCACATCGTCCGAAGTGACGCGGTTGCTGTGTCAGGCGGTCTATGTGCGACCTGATCGGGTGAAGGCCGCCAAGGCGTGGTGGCGCAGGATCCGGGGCAAGGCGGGCAAGCCCAAGAAGCCGCGGCGCAGTACCAGGCGGCCGATCTATCTGGAGGGCAGCGACAACTGCCCGTCCCTGGGCGAACCGACTGCGCAATGGGTTGTTGACCATGTGCTGAAGGGGCCGCCGCTGCCTGTGCCGTCGTACGGCTTCGATCTTGTTCCGGTGATGGCGCACGGTCTTCGTGCGCGGCGGCGCAGGTGGGCACGGTGCGCATGCATCCTGGTCCTGTGTGGGCTGGTCGCTTATACGGTGCCGTGGGCTTTCGCGATCTGGGCGGCTGCTGTCGTCGTCGCTCTGTTCCTGCGGTGGGCTGCTTTCCGCGCGCTCCGCAGGGTCGGCCGGACACGGTGGGCGCCTTCGCGACGCCTGGCGTATGCCGTGCTGCTCACCCCGTGGCTGCTCGCACTCCTGCCGTACGGACCCGTTGGCGGCGACGTGTTCGAGCTGCGACTCGAACTGGCTCTACTCCCCTTCGGGCTGGCGGCTGTCGTCGCACTGGCGTATGCGGCCGACCGGCTGGTGGCAAGGGCTGCGCTGGGTGCCCTGGCGCGAGAGGGCGTGTCGTCCGATGGCTTGCCGTGGGTCGCTGCGAAGGCCGGACGCAGGATGTCGGACATCAGCAAGGACCAGTCGCAGTTGGCGCTGCCCTACGACGCCTCGGAGCAGTTCGTCGGCGCCGGACGCGATGTCTGGGGGCCCGCTCGCATCAGCATCCCCCTGAAGGCCAAGGACGCCGAGGAGTCGGTCAGACCGTTCGGAGAAGCGGAACTTCTCCGACGCGTGGGCACCGCCCTCAATGAACTGGGCCGCGGTGCCAGGGAGATCACCGATCCGCTCCCCGGGTTCTCTATGGAGCGCATACTCGGCCTTCCGGCGGCCCGATGGCTGCAGCGCACCCGCGAGACGAAGGTGGAGCTGCCCGACCTGAGCGGTCTGGGACGCAGGTCCCCTTCCGGTGTGCCGGACCGACTGTATCTGCGGGCCCAGTGCATCAGCTGGGACGGACAGATCGTGGTGAGCGTTTTCGTGCATGCCGCACTGGAGGCCGGAGAGCTGCGGCTGACCATTCGTCCACACGTGATGACACCGCTCTACAACGAGCTGCGGGTGACCGCCAAACCGGCCCGGACACGCGGAGTGCGTCTGCTCAGGTGGCTTGCTGCGCAGTCGCTCCTGGACACGGCCATGGGCCCCCTGGCCGTGTGGCGACTGGTCGCCCGCCTCGGCGAGAAGGCCGAAGGCCGTGCGGAGGAAGAAGACCCGGTGAGCCTGCGCGACCGGTACTCCACCGAGGAAGTCACCGACATGCACCAGAGCGACGACGCCAAGAGGCACGTCGTTCTGATGCAGTCCTGCGTCTTCCGGACCGTCGCCGAGTATCTCGACGAGCAGGGCATCGACCTGGCCGCGTACGAACGGCAGGTCGCCACCGTGACCAACAACATCCTCGTCTACGGGGACAACAACGCCCCCATCCAGAACGTCGCCGGCAGCGGCATCAGTGGCGTCGGCCAGGACAACAAGAATCAGGGAGGCAAGTAATGGTTGTGGGACGGCGTCGACCCGAACCCGACCCGGGCCATGGCTCGGGCATCAGCATCGGCGGTACCAACAACGCACCGTTACAGAACGTGGTGGGACAGAACATCTCCAATATCCATCAGTCCGCCTCGGTGCAAGGCACTGTCGACATTGACGCTGTGCGCGGCCTCCTCGCTGCCTTCCGCGCGGACGTTGACCGCAATGCAGCGGACTTGCAGAACGCCACGGTCCTGCGTGCGATGGCGGACACCGTCGACACCTCGCTCGCCACTCCCGATGCGCCACAGGCCGGCACACTGCGCGGGATCGCGCAGGCGTTGCCCGCGCTGGTTGTGGACACCGCAGTCCAGCAAGGAGGCGAAGCGCTCGCCAACGCCATTGGCGGACTGCTGAGTTGAGTCCGATTACCCCTTGAGCCGGTCCGAGATGCGGGATGAACCGTTCCGGCTGCCACCCGCGGCACGCGTGGGTACAGTGCTGCGACCAGTTGGGGGGATACGAAGTGGACGAAGTGACGTTCGCGGCGACCACCATGGCCGCGGCCTTCCTCGCTCAGGCGACCCAGGACGGGTACCAGAGGGTCCGTGAGGCCATTGGCCGTCTGATCCGACGCAGCGGCCAAGAGGACGAGGCAGCGGCTCAGCTTGAGCGTCTGGACCGAGATCGGACCGCTGTGGCCCAGACCCCGGCGGGTGACCGTGAGGCCGTCGTACGGGCCGCCGCGATCACGTGGGCTCCCGTGCTCGTACGACTCGCGGAGTCGGAACCGGTCGCGTATGCGGAGCTGTTGGCTCTGGCCCGGCAGGATCGCCCGACCGCCGTGGTCAAGCAGCACAATCACGGTACGGGCACCTTCATCAACGGAAATGTTGAAGGCGGTCTGACCATCAACCACGGTGCGGGTCATGGCAGACACGACTGACTCTGAGAGCCGGGGCGGGCAGCACAATCGCGGGCCCGGCGTGTTCATCGCGGGCAATGTGTACGGAGACGTCAACAACCACCAGACGTCAAGACCGGACCACGGGCGGGATCACGAGTCTCAGGCGTCCCAGGGACACCAGCGTAACGAGAAGGAACGTCCTGGTGGGGATCAATCGGAGGAAGTGGGAGAGGCGGGGCCGGGAGGGGCGTTGCTCGGCTGGACCTGTCTCGCTGTCTCGCTATTCGGGATGTCTGGCTACTGCATCGGTGCAGCTCTTCTTACGGACCGGCCGTCGACGGGAGACCGTGTCGGAGGAGTTCTCGTCGGCGTGGGCTCGGCCTTGAGCGGCGTCATGGCATTGGCCTTCGTTTTCGCGGCTCTGACCGAGGTCTGCGCTGCGGGCGCGGCCAATGCTGCCGACTCCGCGAGGAAGCGATGGGTGCAGGGACAGCGAGGCGCAGCCCGTTTGAATCTTCGTTACGCGGTCTCAACTGCCCGTGTCGCGAGCGTCAGCGCAGTCCTGGTTGGGCTCGTCACGGGGCTCTTCGGGTTCCTGGCCATCGGGAAAAGGGCTGCAGACCGGGCCCACGATGCTCACGAACATGCCGAGTCCGAGATCGCCAGGACACGTTCCACGCTGGGGGAGAACCTTGACAGTTAATGATCTTGCTCTCATGGGAGCCGCATAGGCGTCGCGTCCTGGGACAGAGCGCGACGTCCACCGAGGGCGCTTCCTCGAAGATTAGTGCTCGTATTGGGCCCAACTGATGGAGGCTTCGCCTTACTCGCCCGTTGCGGGCGCTCGCCTGACGATGTCGGACAGAGGCCCGCGATAGGTGGTGCCGAGTTTGCTCACTACGCCCAGGGTGGAGCCGGGCCCGTTCTTCATGCGACTCACGTAGTTTTCGGGCAGCAGTACCCGGTCGCCGACCTCAAGCGGTGTGCTCCCGCGCCAGCGGTAGGCGTATCCGCCGACATCCACAACCTGATGGCCGTCGATCTCGTACACGCGCTTCGCGTCGTCCAGTTGTTCCTCAAGCTCTTTGACGCGTTGTTCCAGTCGTTCGATCCGAGATTTGGAAAGGCTCGCGCTGCTTTCGCTGCCGGATTTGTAGCCTTCGCTCCATCCGCGTCGGTGGGCCTCGGCCACGGCTTTGTCCTGCTCCGTGGCATGCGTGCCGCACGCCACGTCCGAGCCCGATATCCGGACCTTGCACGGGTTGCCGGAGCGGGTCGGGCGCCCGCAGGTGCGGTTGTGTTGGTCGGTCATGTGAGATCCCCCTGGAAGCAGCTGACCGTGATCTTCTCTCAGGTTCCTGCCGGTGAGACGGCGGAAATCAGACATATCTAGGATCTGTTGATTGGTGCGTGGCGGTGTCGTCGACCTGGCTCAATGGACGTATGGAGACCGGGGAATGCTGGGCGTATCGGGCCGCACCGAAGGAGCTGGGTGGCGCGGTGCGCCAAGTGGAGATCGTCCGAGTCCGCAGCTCTGGAAGATCAGGGCGGGTACACGTGCGGTTCCTGGATGGTGATGAGGCTGGCCTGCAGGAGTGGGTAAGCCCCACCTGCCTGGTGGCCTTCTGGAATGACGTCGAGTCCTTCAGGGCGGATGACATGGCGGAGCTGGCTCTGGCCGAGGCGTCGAGGGAGGTCCGGGGCAGCGCGGAGTTCGAGGCGGCCAGGATGATCCTCGATTTCGTCCGGCCCAAGGGCCGCTTGCGTCTGCGTAGAGCGGTGGCTGATGCGGGGGTCCTGGAGTTGGGTCACCTCGACGAGACGGCACCACTTGTTGGCGCGGATCCCACCGGCCTACGGGGCGATCCCATGGTCCACGAGGACCGCAACGGCTTTTACACGGCGGGCTGGCCGGTTACCGAGCGGGTCGCACGGCAGGTCGCCCGACGCCTGGCCGAGGAGATCCTGCCCGAGGTGGACCGCAAGCAGCAGGCACTGGACGAGGAGCGGGCTCGCCCCGCCTACTACTCGTACCAGCGTCGGGACGACCGCAAGCTGGACGCGGAGGCGGGCGTCTTGCGCACGGTGCGGGAGTGGTGCGGTGAGGACAAGGCGGAGCGCTACGACGAGTTGGTTGCCCTACGTGCCGAGGTCATCCGGATCGGAGAGCTGGTCGAGAAGGCGGTCAAGGCTCTAGTAGGGCTTGGTCAGGTTTGTATTGGTGTGGGTATGTTGCGGTAGCAGGTGGGGCAGGCGCCGGTCCAGAGGGCGAGGAGTGTCTGTAGCTCGCGGACGATCTGGTAGAGGCTCAGGCCGGCGCCGCGTCTTTTGGGGCCTTGGCCAGTCGTTGCAGGGTGCAGAAGGCGTGGGCGGCGGAGATGAGGGTGACGTGGTGGTGCCAGCCGTTCCAGGTCCGGCCCTCGAAGTGGGCAAGTCCCAGGGCCTGTTTCATCTCCCGGTAGTCGTGCTCGATGCGCCAGCGGAGCTTGGCGAGGCGGACCAGCGTAGTCAGGGGCATGCCGGAGGGCAGGTCGGACAGCCAGAACTGCACCGGCTCGCTCTCACCGGCCGGCCATTCGGCCAGCAGCCAGCACACGGGCAGTTCCGGGCCGTGGGCGTTCTGGCGGACCTCGCGCCCGGCGGGCCGGATACGCAGGGCCACGAAACGGGAGTACATCCGCTTGCGGCCTGAGCGGCCGGTGCCGGGCCGGGAGCCCTCACGCCACTGCACCGGCCGGGCTGCCTTCCGGCCCGCCGCGATGACCAGCTCCTTCACCGACTGCGGCTTGCCGGGATACTTCGACACCGGCGGGCGTCCGGTCCCGGAGTACGGCCCGGCCACCGGCACCGCGTCGGCGGGCTGGGCCGACAGCGTGGTGGAGATCCCCACCACGTAGTTCAGGCCGCGCTCCTGCAGTCCGTGCCGGAACGCGGCGGCGTCACCGTATCCGGCAT
>NZ_JBEZJY010000105.1:0-8106 GCF_040651415.1 Streptomyces sp. NPDC048484 | reverse complement strand
GCCGCCGCAGCCCTCGTCCTGCTCCAGCTCGAGTACGACCGCACCATCTGAACGATCACACAACGCCATGATCCGTTACTGACAAAGACTCACTGCTTGGAGCCGGGATTCTTGCAGTCGGGGGTGGTATGGCTTTGACCGTCATGATGATCCGACGCCTGACGTCGAGAAGGTGACCCATGTTGTTCATCTCGCCGTCGGCCTCTTCGGCGGGGTGGGACACCAGGTCGTTGGCCCACGCGAACACCAGGGAGGGTCGGACCGCATACGGCGGCTGATCGGTCACCGGCGCCTGCTCCGGAGGTCTTCCCCGTCCTGGCGGTGAACCAGGCGTGCACTAGCCTCGCGCTTTCATGACGGGTCGCCGACGGAGTCGGTGACCCGTTTTCGTGCCGTTAGCTGAGGGTGGGGCAGGTTGAGGGCCCGAGTGTCGTCTCGGGTGGACGCCGGGTTCCACTGCTCCGGCTGGAGGGTTCTCTCGTAGGGACGGGGAATCCGCTGGTCAGTCAGGGTCTGGCAGGGCGGTGAGTCGGTCGAGGGCGGCGGTGATGCAGCTGGCCCAGGGCCAGTGCCGGGCCAGGCGGAGGAACCGCTGGCGGCCGGTGGTGACGAGCTGTCCGGCCGCGCTGAACAGCCGGAGCCGCAGGCGGCGGGGTTCCCAGAGCCGCGACCCAGGCGCCGTCACGGATCTCGCCGTCCGCCTCGGCGGCCGGCGTCCAGGCCGACGCCGGAACCTTCAGCACATGCTGGTGGATCGCGTCGGTGATCACCATGCCGACCGAGTAGGACAACCACCGTCCCCGCTGGGCGGGCCAGGCGACGAAGTCGTGGGTGCCGCCCGCAGAGTCCGTGCGGATCAGGGTCTGACGTCCGCGCCGGTACTCCTTCGGCAGTTGGGCCAGGGCCAGTTGGGTGGCGGTGATGTGGTCGGTGGCGGTGTTCGAGCCCGCGTTCCCCGGCCTGAGCAGGGCCGCCACCGGCTCTCCGGTGCCGCCCGGTCCGTGGTCGACGAACCCCATCAGCGGGTGGTGGCCGTAGGTTCGCTTCCAGGTCGGGGCCGCGTCCTCCTTGTCCGAGTGCGCGATCACCAGCACCCCGTCGAGATCGACGGTCACCGTCCCGTCGACATCGGGCGCTTCCCGGTCGGCCAACTGCCAGACGTGTCTGCGGACTTCGGCCCGCGCGGAACGGATGGCCCGCAGAGCTCGGTCGCCGGAAGAGGCAAGGGTGTTGATCAGGCGGGAGACCGTCGGGTCGGAGGCGGCCGGCCCGAACACGGCCGGCTCGGCCCGCAGCATGCCGACATCGGCGAGGCAGTCCCCGCCCAGCGCCACCGTCAGGGCGACGTCCAGCAACGTCTTCCCCGGATCGTGGACGGCCCGCGGCTTCCGCCACGGCGTCAGCGCCGCGGATATAGCGGTGTCCAAACCGGCCTTGCGGACGGTCTCGACCAGCAGCACGCCACCGGCCTGCGAGACCACCATTCGGCCGCCGCCCTCGACGCGGACACGCGGGTACGACCCGATACGTTTCTTCACCGGAGGAGTGCAGCTTTCCTGACGACGAACAGGACCCTTGACAAGTCCCATCGTCCTAGGTCAGAGGCGCTTCCGGCTGATTTGATCAAGCATCGGACACCCACACTCGCGAAGCGCGAGGCTGAAGCTCTCCCGCCGTCACCCGGGCTGCTGCCGCTCGCGTGCTTCGCCCCGCGGCGTGGTGACGATGAGACGGGCCCGGGGTGCGGTGATCACCTCACGGAAGGCCGGGTCGGTAAGGAGCACGACCGGGGCTATACGGTGCGGCGACTCGGAGTGCCAGTGGGGCAGAGCGGTCTCGATGACGGTCCAGGCGTCGTCGGTGGCGCCGGACAGGGCGATCGTCCGGGCCGCGTCCAGGGCCTTCTGAAAGACGGGGGATTCGGGAAGCGTCGGCGGGGCGGACGCGGCGGCGTGGGGGATCCAGTCCGTGACGGGCTTGCCCTCGGACATACGGATCTCTAGCACGAGCACCGACGAGAAGTCCCTCCCAGGTCCGTACTCCTCCACCGTGCGACGCAGATACAGCGGCACGGCCTCCGCACGTACCTGTTCGAGGCCGACCGCCTCCATGACATGCGGGCGCCCGAGGATGCCGTTGCGGACCCGGTGATGCGCGTAGGCCAGATCGAGGAAGGCACCCAGTATGACAGCCAGGTAGGCACCGGCCCCCGACCCCTTGACGGCGGCCTGCTCGAAGGTGGCCACCGCCCTCTCGGCCTCGCCCCGCAGGGCCTGCGCGCGGCCCTCGGCCACCAGCTGCTCGGCACCATCCGGATGTACGGCGCTGCCTTCGTAGCCCTTGAGCCTCTCGAACGAGCTGCGCTCCGCCGCGACCAACTCGGCGAAGGACCCGTACCGGTCGCTCAGACCCGGTTGCCAACTCGACCAGGTGTACGCGGCCCACTCCCCGTCCTGCGACACGTCCCCGGAGTCCAGCAGCCACAACTGGGCGTCGCCCTCGTCCGCGATGAGCAGGACGGGGGCCCTGACGCGCTTGCTCGCGTCGTCCGGCTCATCGTCATAGGTGTCCATGTACATGTCGGCGTCATCGTCGTCGAGCCAGTCGAGGGCGCCGGTCGTACACATCTCATACATAAACGGGCCGAGGCGCGACCAGCCGTCGGAGGCGCCCAGGAACGAGCGATAGCTGGGCGGGAGCCGGGTGCCGAGCCGGTCCTCCAGAGCCGCGATCCGCTGCTCGTCCGCGCCCTCGTAGCCCAGCCACCCGGTGGCCCGCTGCTCGTCGCTGACGTTGAACAACTCGCCCTCGGCCGACACCCGCAGAACGTCGGCACCGTACTCAGCCAGGTAGGAGCGCCACTGTTCGACGGTCCTGAGCCGCTCCGCGACCGTCCCGGTTTCCGGGTCGGCGGCGGAATCCCCGAAGATTGATCGCACAGCACTCCTGACGTTCTGATGTCCCGATGCCTGTATGGTCGCTGAACACGCCGGGGCCTTGGGCCTGTTCAGCACGCTCGGCCCAACACCCTGGCATCGTCCATGCTAGAGACACCCACTGACACCGCGGCCGGGCCATCGACCCACCAGCATCGGACGGCTCAGGTCGCCGTCGGTCAGCCGATGAGGTGGTACGTCCCCTATCCAGTGGCGAAGACCACGCAGCTGTCCTCTCTCCGCAGGAACATAGCGGTTCCGTACGCGATGTCCGCGCGGGCCGCCGCCTCGCCGGCGGGGATCCACACCTCCGCGGTGGTGTTGGCGGGAGGAGACCGCGAGCCGGAAGCCCTCCAAGTCCGTCTTCCAGCGTGTGGTGACCGGCCCGTGAAGCAAGTCGAAGCAGCCCTGCGTCTCCGTCGCGCCACGACCTGGGCGGGGCCGGACGACGATCTTCCGGCAGGATCTCGCCCGGACCATGCACCGTCCGCTGCTTCCGCTACGGCATCAGGGCCGCCGATATCGCCTGATCCAGCCCAAACTTGCGGACCGCCTCGACCAACAACACGCCACCGGCCTGGCCTGACCACTCCACGACCGTCGCCCTCAATACGGACACACGGATACGACCCGATACGCTTCTTCACCTGAGGAGTGCAGCTTTCCTGATGACGAGCAGGACCCTGCACAAGTCCCATCGTCCCAGGTCATAGGTACCCATCTCCTTTTTGATCAGGTTTCCGACGGGCTAGTTCATGAAAGCGCGAGGCTAGACGCCCTTCAGAACACGATCAAGTGCCGCCCGGCCTGCAGGCCCCCAGTGCGGCTTGCCGCCGGGAAGGCCTTGATCTCCGTTCTGACCCATGAGCATCAGGAAGAGGCTCTTCATGGCGGCCAGCCCGCGGGCGCGCCGGATCGCCGCCTCGTCTGCATGCGCGTACATGTCGAAGAACCGTGAGGCCGTGCCCGCGGGCAGCAGTACCCATGCGGCGGCGAGATCCCACGCCGGATCGCCGGCGAACATGTCACCGAAGTCGACGATGCCCGAGAGCGTTCCGTCCGAGACGACGACGTTCGCGGGATGGAGGTCGCCGTGCACCCACACCGGCGGTCCCTCCCATGCGCGGGCCGCAACGGCGTCGTCCCAGACGGCCCGGACGTCGGCAGCGATGTCGTCGTCGGGGGCAACGGCCTGGAAGAATTTCTCGAAGCCGTCCGTGGAGTTCCTGGGATGGGCGCCGCGGTCGGTAGCGATCGGCGCCTCGGCGGGCGCCTCCACATGGAGCGCCTGCAGGAAGCCCGCCAGCGTGTCGGCCGCGTGGTCGCCGCGGCTGATCGAGCCGTGGTCCAGCGGCTCGCCATCAACCCACGTCATCACGGTCCAGTGCTTCGGGAAGCGCTCGGACGGTTCGCCGAACCGCACCGGGGTCGGCACCGGGAGCGGCAGACGCGGGGCCAGTACGGGTAGCCACCGCCGCTCCTTGAGCTGGAGCTCCGGGGTGGGGTCCATGCGTTGCATGCGCACGGCCAACTCGTCCCCGAGACGCCACATTTGGTTGCCCCAGCCGCCCGCCACCTCACGGATGGCCATCCCCGCAAGGTCTGGATGCTGCTCCCGCAGCAGGTCACGGACCAGGTCTGCATCGATCTCGATCTCGGTGTCGGTCATGCGAAGTCACAGTACCGAGGCGGGTGGAGAGGCTCTCGTTTCCCGGAAGATCTAGTTGCGATTCCTCCCGCACCACTTGCTATGCACAGAGAGCTACAGATCATGAAATATGGCACAGCTTCTTCCCTTTGTCTTTCAACCTTCAGCGTGAGCTGCTCAGGTTGCCCTCACTTGTGGGGTGAACGGCTCATTGGGCTGTGCGAAAGGTTGCTGTGCGAAAGGTTGTTACGCTGCCGCGGTGACCCTGCCGACGGTTCAAGAGGCGCGTGCACTGCACGAGAAGTACGCACCGACGCGTGAGGCTCTCGACCTTGTGTACACGCACTGCGAGATCATCTGCCGCATCGCAGAGCAACTCATGGCTCGCACTGTCCTCCAGCTTGATACTGCCCTTGTGCGTGCAGGCGCACTGCTCCACGACATCGGTGTCTACCGGCTCTACGACCATGCCGGACGTCTCGATCACAGCAGCTACATCCGCCACGGAGTCCTCGGCCACGAGATCCTCCGCCAGGAAGGCTTCCCAGAGCGCCTCCGCCGCTTCTGCTCCTGCCACACAGGAGTCGGTCTCACCAGGCACGACATCCGTGAACAGCGGCTGGATCTACCTGTGGCCGACTACTTGGCCGTGACCGCGGAAGAGCAACTGGTGATGTACGCGGACAAATTTCACAGCAAGACCAGCCCGCCGAAATTTCTCACTGCCGGCCTCTACGCCGCGTACCTGCAGAGATTTGGAAGCGACAAAGTCAGCACATTCCACCGACTGCAGGTCCAGTTCGGCGAACCTGAACTCACGGCCATCAGAGATGAGTTCGGTCACCGCCAAGCATGAGGTGAGTCGAACGATGCCCCGAACGTGATCGCTCGTACGGGGATCCCGGGGACGTGAACACGGCCTCCATCTGACCCTGTGCTCCGACCAAAGAGGCACTTGACCAGTACGAAGGCCGTGGAGGAACGAGTCTGCTGCATCACGACCTCCGGCGTGAAGCGTTCGCGGTGGCATCACACTTCCGGGACGATCGCCGTAGAGCGAGCAGTTCCGTACCCGGCTCGGTCACGTCAGCGGTGACAAGGTGTAGAGCTCTCGCCGAACGGGCGCTGTCTGCGCGAAGACGCCGGGGCAAGAAGAAGACCGGCCTCTTGCGGTGAACCCGCGCCGGCCGCCCGCGCTCCGGTGCGGGCCTTCGCCCTCTGCCACCGCGCCGTACGGCCCCCTCCCGGCAGCGGCAGTCCCGCGCGGCAGATGGCTCACCCGGCGCTGCGAGGTTCACGGCGCCGGTACGGCACCGATCTGCTGCATCACCCCGAGGAGATCGGGCTGGCCCCGTTCGCCGACGATCCGGCCGTCGGCCAGGTAGTAGAAGTTCATGGCCTGCACCGAGATCTTGTTGCCGCTCGCCGGGATCCCGAAGAATTCACCGTCGTGGGTTCCCCGCATGGTGAACCGCGCGGCCACGGTGTCGCCTTCGGTGACCGTCTCCTCCAGCGTCCACTGGACGTCGGGGAAGGCGCTGCGCATCATCCCGATGACTTCCAAGTACCCATCGGGCCCCCGCAGTGGTTCCGGGTGGCTTGGCGCGTGGAACACCGCGTCCGGAGAAATGACCTCGCGGGCGAGATCCTCGTTGCCCGTGTTGATGAACTCGACGAAACGGTTCATCACTGACTCGGTGGACTGCGATGGCATCTTGCTGTGCCTCTCCAGGGACGTTTGGGCGGGTACCTGCGAGCGTAACATCGAATCGATGTTCACATCGATTCGATGTTCGCGTGCGAAGATGGACTCATGCTGGAACTCGCGATACTCGGCTTCCTCGCCGAGGGCCCCCTGCCAGGACACGAGCTGCGCCGCCGCGTCTCACAGCTGACCGGCTATACGCGGCCGGTCAGTGACGGCAGCCTGTATCCGGCGATCAATCGCCTGACCAGGGCGGGCTTGATCGAGCGGCGCGCCGACCCGGCCGCGGGGGCGGCCCGGTACGTGCTCAGCCTGACCGCGGTCGGACGGGCCGACATGCTTCAGCGCCTGCGCAAGCCCGCCGACCACGAGATCACCGACTTCACCCGGTTCTACGTCGTCCTGGCCTTCCTCTCCCACCTGCCCGACGTGGCCGAACAGCACGCGGTGCTGCGCAGACGGCTGGAGTTCCTGGAAGAACCGGCGAGTTTCTTCTACGACAACGAGCGGCCCCTGCGTGCCGAGGAGATCGCCGACCCCTACCGGCGGGGCATGCTGCTCACTGCCCGCGCCACCAGTCGCGCCGAACGGACCTGGCTGCGCGAGACCCTCGGGGAGGAACCACCCGTATTCGACACCGGATGCACCGACAGCGATCCGCATGCGCCCGCCGCTCCCGCGAGCTGACTGTCCACGGAGGTACCCCCATGCTTGCTTCCTGGTACGACGACCAGGGCCCCGCCGCCGATGTCCTGCACGTCGGTGAACTGCCTGATCCCGTCCCCGGCCCCGGCGAGGTCCGCGTCCGCGTCATCGTCTCGGGTGTCAACCCCGGCGACACCAAGAAACGGCGCGGCTGGCTCGGCTCGTCCATGCCCTGTCCACGGGTGATCCCGCACAGCGACGCCGCCGGAGTCATCGACGCCGTGGGCGCCCAAGTCGACGCCCGCCGCGTCGGACAGCGGGTCTGGGTATACGGCGCCCAGTCCTACCGCCCCTTCGGCACCGCCGCCCAGTACACCGTCGTACCCGACCACCAGGCCGCACCCCTGCCCGACCACCTCAGTGATGATCTGGGCGCGAGCCTCGGCATCCCCGGCATCACAGCCCACCGCACCGTCTTCGCCGACGGCCCGGTCGACGGCCAACTGGTCCTGGTCCACGGAGTTCTCGGCGGCGTCGGCTCCCTGGCCGCCCAGCTCGCCCACTGGGCCGGCGCCACCGTGCTCGCCACCGTCCGCCGAACCGCGGACCTCGACCGCGTCGACCCGACCGTGGTCTCCCACGCCGTCGCCCTGGACACCGGCGAGCCCGCCGCTGCCATCCGCTCGTACGCGCCGCGGGGCGTCGACCGGATCATCGAGGTCGCGCTGTCCGACAACGCCGATCTCGACAACGCCGTCGCCGCCAACAACGCCGTCATCGCCGCCTACGCCACCCGCGCGGACCGCACCGAGATCCCCTTCTGGCCTCTGCTGTTCAACAACGTCACCCTGCGGCTGCTCGGCAGCGACGACTTCCCCGCTGAGGCCAAGCGCCAGGCCGCCCGCGACCTCACCTCCGCCGCGGCCGTCGGCGCCCTCACCGTCGCCGTCGGCGACCGCCACCCGCTGGACGACATCGCCAAGGCCCACGACCGCGTCGACGCCGGCGGTGGCCACGGTCGCATCCTGCTCACCATCCCCCAATAGCGCTGACTCGGAACACTGCTCTGCTCAACTGCCTAGTAGCGTGTCGCTGCTTAGTTCCGGTGTGTCGGGTCGGGAGGTTGGTGTCTGGCAGCTTTCCTTTCCCTCTGCCTGATAGGACGGCGCTCA
>NZ_JBEZJY010000104.1:0-8507 GCF_040651415.1 Streptomyces sp. NPDC048484 | reverse complement strand
CCGCGCCCCTAGAAGGGGCGCGGGGAACTGCGCGCTCAACCCCCACCGGCCCGCACCCGACACCACACGCGGCCGGCGGCTACGCCTTGGTGGCGGCCACCCACCGCTCCAGCGTCCGCAGCGCCGCGCCGGAGTCGATGGCCTCCGCGGCCCGCTCCATCCCCGCCCGGATCTGCTCCGCGAGCGAACCGGCGCCGGGCGCGAGGGCCACCAGCGCCGCCGCCGAGTTCAGCAGAACGGCGTCCCGCACTGCCCCCTTTTCCCCACGAAGCAGCCGCCGCGCGACATCCGCGTTGTACGAGGCGTCGGCCCCCCGCAACGCCTCCACCGGCACCAGCTCGATCCCCACGTCACGCGGGTCGAAGGCCTCCTCGTGCACCTTTCCGTCCCGTACGACCCACACCCGGGATGTGGCCGTGGTGGTCAGCTCGTCCAGCCCGTCGTCGCCCCGGAAGACGAGCGACGAGTTGCCGCGCTCGGCCAGGACGCCGGCCACGATGGGCGCCATGGGCGCGTGTGCCACCCCGACCGCCTGCGCCTTCACCCGCGCCGGATTGGTGAGCGGACCGAGGAAGTTGAAGGTCGTCCGGATCCCCAGCTGCCCCCGCGCCGCGGCCACGTGGCGCAGCGCCGGATGGAACTTCACCGCGAAGCAGAAGGTGATCCCGGCCTCCTCGGCCACCTCGGCCACCCGCTGCGGCGTCAGCTCCAGATTGACGCCGAGCTTCTCCAGCACGTCCGAGGCCCCGGACGCGGAGGAGGCCGCGCGGTTGCCGTGCTTGACGACCTTGGCACCCGTACCGGCGATGACGACGGCCGACATCGTGGAGATGTTGACGGTTTTCGCCCCGTCCCCGCCCGTACCGACGATGTCGACGGTCTCCCCCGGCACCTCTATCACGTTGGCGTGCGCGTACATCGTGCGCACCATGCCGGAGATCTCGTCGACGGTCTCGCCCTTGGCCCGCAGAGCCACCGCGAACCCGGCGATCTGCGCGTCGGTCGCCTCGCCCCGCATGATCAGGTCCATCGCCCAGGCCGTGTCGTCAGCGCTGAGGTCACGTCCGTCCAGCAGGCCGTTCAGGAGGGCGGGCCAGGAACGGGCCGCCGCGAAGTCGCCTCCAGCGGGGGTCACAGCACTCATTTGCCGCTCCTGGGCTCGTATACGTAGTAGACGTCCACCCTATCCAGCCCCCGGGACGGCAAAGAGCCCCGTCCATGCAATGGACGGGGCTCCTGCCGTGGCGAACAGGTCGAAGATCAGTGGTGGCCGTGGCCGCTCGTGATCTCCTTGTACTCCTCGGCGGTGGGCTTCGGGATCTGGCCGTCCTCACCGAAGTAGGCGGTGCTGAGCTTGGCCCGGAGCTTCTGCGGCCCCTTCACCTTGCGCTCGACACCGTTCTCGTCGACCGTCGGGCCGATCTGGGCCGGCTGGTACTGCTCGTGCGCCGTGAGGGTGTGCATGGCCTCCTGGCTGAGCGGCTCGTGCACCTCGACGAACTCACCGTGCGGCAGGCGCTTGATGATGCCCGACTCGCGGCCGTGCAGCACCTTGTCCCTGTCCCGGCGCTGGAGGCCGAGGCAGATCCGCCTGGTGGCGATGAACGCGAGCACCGGTCCGGCGAAGAACCCGATCCGGACGAACCAGGTGACCGAGTTGATCGACAGATGGAAGTGCGTGGCGACGATGTCGTTGCCGCCGCCGATCAGCATGATCATGTACGCGGTGACCCAGGCGACACCGAAGCCCGTACGGGTCGGGGTGTTGCGCGGGCGGTCCAGGATGTGGTGCTCGCGCTTGTCCCCGGTGACCCAGGCCTCGATGAACGGGTAGAGCGCGATGAGCGCCAGGAAGATACCGAAGACCACCAGCGGGATGAGCACGCCCAGGACCAGTGTGTGGCCCCAGATGTTGATCTCCCAGCCCGGCATGGCGCGGATCAGACCTTCGGCGAAGCCCATGTACCAGTCGGGCTGGGCGCCCGTGGACACCTGGTCCGGCCGGTAGGGCCCGAGCACCCAGATCGGGTTGATGGACGCGACCGCGGACAGCATGGCGATGAACCCGAAGACCAGGAAGAAGAAGCCTCCGGCCTTGGCCATGTAGACCGGCAGCAGCGGCATGCCGACGACGTTCTTGTTGGTCTTTCCGGGGCCCGCGAACTGGGTGTGCTTGTGGTAGAAGACCAGGATCAGGTGGGCGACCACGAGCCCCAGCATGATGCCGGGCAGCAGCAGGATGTGGATCGAGTAGAACCGCGCGACGAAGTCGGTGCCCGGGAACTCCCCGCCGAACAGGAACATCGAGATGTACGTGCCGACGATCGGCATCGACAGGATCGCGCCCTGGGTGAAGCGGACACCGGTGCCGGAGAGCAGGTCGTCCGGGAGCGAGTAGCCGGTGAAACCGGTGAACATGCCCAGAACGAACAGCAGGAAGCCGAACAGCCAGTTGACCTCACGCGGCTTGCGGAACGCGCCCGTGAAGAAGACGCGCATCATGTGCACGAACATGCCGGCCAGGAAGACGATCGCCGCCCAGTGGTGGATCTGCCGGATGAGCAGTCCGCCGCGCACGTCGAAGCTGATGTCCAGCGTGGAGGCGAACGCCTCCGACATCAGCTGCCCCTGGAGCGGGACATAGCTTCCGTGGTACTCGATCTCGTTCATCGAGGGGTGGAAGAACAGCGTCAGATACACACCCGTGAGGATGATGATCAGGAAGCTGTAGAGGCAGATCTCACCCAGCATGAAGGACCAGTGGTCCGGGAAGATCTTGCGCATGTTGGCCTTGGCCAGGGAGTAGATCCCCAGCCGGCCGTCTGCCCAGTCGGCGATCTTCTCGCCGGCCGGTGCCTTCTCTCGCGAACGCCCCGGCGCGCCGGCGCCCGAGGGGTTCGGGGTGGTCGTAGTGCTCATCCGCGCTCCCAGAATGCAGGACCGACGGGCTCTTCGAAGTCGCCGTGCGCCTCCAGATAGCCCTCGTCGTTCACACCGATACGCAGCTGCGGCAGGGCGTGACCGGCCGGGCCGAAGATCACTCGGGCACCGTCGGAGAGGTCGAAGGTGGACTGGTGGCAGGGGCAGAGAACGTGGTGCGTCTGCTGCTCGTACAGGGAGATCGGGCAACCGACGTGGGTGCAGATCTTCGAGTACGCCACGATGCCCTCGTGGGACCACGCGAGCTCACGCTTGTCCTTGATGTTCTCCGGCTGCAGCCGGACGATCATCAGGGCCGCCTTGGCGATCTCGGTCTGGAACTCGTGGTCGTGCTCCTCCAGGCCCTCGGGCTTGGCGAAGGTGAGCGAGCCCACGGCGACGTCGGAGGGACGCAGCGGCTCGTCCGTGTTCACGTTGACGAGCAGCAGGCCCTTGCGCCACATCGTGTGCCGCAGCTTGTCCTCCGGCAGCGGACCGAGGTCGCGCAGCAGGACGATGCCGGACAGCGGGAACAGGGTCAGCGCGCCGAACATCGTGTTGCGGATGAGCTTGCGGCGGCCGAGCGCGGATTCCTTCGCGCCCTGCTTGAAGTCGGCCAGCACCTTGGCCTTGACCTCGGGCTCCGCCGCGATGGCGTGACGCTCGTCGGCCATCTCCTCGTCGGACATCAGGGTGCGGGCCCAGTGGACCGCGCCCGCGCCGATGCAGAACAGCGCCAGGCCGAGCGTCATGCCCAGGGCGAAGTTCAGACCGCTGATGTGGCCGAGCGGGAAGATGTAGACGATCCGGTCGGCCGGGATCGTCACGAAGGACGCGATGAAGCCGACCGTGGCCAGCATCGAGAGCGTGAACAGCAGGGCGACCGTACGCTCGGAGCGCTTGGCGGCCCGCTCGTCGATGTCCTGGATGCGGTGCTCGTGCGGCGGCAGACCGGGATCCGCGAACGGATGCTTCTCGTCCGCCACGCTCATGTCACCGTGCGCGTACTCGTCGTCGGCCCGCTCGGCGGGCAGGTTCTCTTCTGGAATGTCTTGGCTACTCATGACTTCTTGGCCTTTGCGGTCCGGGCGGCGACCCACACGGCGACGGCGATCAGTCCGCCGAGACCGAAGATCCAGCCGAAGAGGCCTTCACTGACCGGCCCTAGGCCGCCCAGCTCCAGACCGCCGGGGCTCTCCGAGTCGTCGCTGTTGACCGCGTCGAGGTACGCGATGATGTCCTTCTTGTTCTTCTCCGTCAGCGTGGTGTCGGGGAAGGACGGCATGTTCTGCGGGCCGGTCTGCATGGCCTCGTAGATGTGCTTCGGGTCGACATCCTCCAGCGTCGGGGCGTACTTGCCGTTCGTCAGCGCGCCGCCCTTACCGGTGAAGTTGTGGCACTGGGCGCAGTTCGTGCGGAAGAGCTCCCCGCCCTCGGCGATGTCCGCGCTCGCGGGGTCGTACTGCTCCGCGGTCGGCACGTTCGGCCCGGCGCCCAGCGAGGCGACGTACGCCGCGAGCTGGTCGATCTCGGCCTGGGAGTAGATGTTCTTCTTCTTCGGAATCTGCGCGCCGGGCTGCTGGGCCGGCATCCGGCCGGTAGCGACCTGGAAGTCGACGGCCGCGGCGCCCACGCCCGCCAGACCAGGACCGTCACTGCTGCCCTGACCGCCGGTGCCGTGGCAGCTGGCGCAGCCGACGGCGTAGAGCTTCTTGCCCTCGTCGATGGCGAGGGACTGGGCGGATGTATCGGCCTGTGCCTTGTCCGCGGGCGCGAACGCGGTGTACAGCCCCCCGGTGGCCGCCAGCGCGAGGAGTAGGACGACGACCGCCGCCAGCGGATGGCGTCGTCGTGCGGAGAGCTTTTTCACGGATTACCCCGGTGTCAGGATCTTCTGCGTCGATGCTGCTGGAATGTACGCGGGAACGGGCCCGGCTACTTGATCATGTAGATCGTGGCGAAGAGGCCGATCCAGACGACATCGACGAAGTGCCAGTAGTAGGACACGACGATGGCGGCGGTCGCCTGCTCGTGCGTGAACCTGCGGGCCGCGTAGGTGCGCCCGAGGACCAGCAGGAAGGCGATGAGACCACCCGTCACGTGCAGGCCGTGGAAGCCGGTGGTCAGGTAGAACACCGAGCCGTACGGGTCGGACGAGAGCGACAGGCCCTCGTGCTTGACCAGCTCGGTGTACTCGTACACCTGGCCGCCGATGAAGATCGCACCCATCACGAAGGTGACGATGAACCACATCCGTAGCTTCTTCACATCCCCGCGCTCGGCCGCGAACACGCCGAGCTGGCAGGTGAGAGAGGAGAGCACCAGGATCGTGGTGTTGGTCGCCGAGAACGGGAAGTTCAGGGCGGACGCCATTTCCTTCCAATGGTCGGGACCGGTCACCGATCGGATGGTGAAGTACATCGCGAAGAGGGCCGCGAAGAACATCAGCTCGGAACTCAGCCAGATGATGGTTCCGACGCTGGTGAGGTTCGGTCGATTGACCGACGGGTGCGCGTGCCCGGTATCTACTGTCGTTGCTGTCGCCACGACCGACATTATGTCGGTCGCTTATCCCGCCCTCACTCCCGGGGGTGCCGTTCGGGGTGTCTGCGGGGTGTGTCCAGCCCGTATGGCCCATCGAAGCCCTGTCCGAACCGGTGTTGACCACGGGGTCGAGGGAGTAGCATCCGCGCATCGGACCCTGTTCCGTCCCTGTCTCTACGACGCTGACGTCCCGGAGGAAGAATGCAGCCGACCGCAACGGTGCTGGTCTACAGCGACGACTCCAACACCCGCGAACAGGTGCGGCTCGCGACGGGGCGCAGGCCCGCGACCGACGTCCCCCAGGTGGAGTTCGTCGAGTGCGCCACCCCTGCCGCGGTCATCAAGGAACTGGATCGCGGCGGCATCGACGTGTGCGTGCTGGACGGCGAGGCGGTTCCCGCGGGCGGGATGGGCATCTGCCGGCAGATCAAGGACGAGATCTTCAACTGCCCGCCGGTGCTGCTGCTGATCGGGCGGCCGCAGGACGCGTGGCTGGCCACCTGGAGCCGGGCCGAGGCCGCGGTCACCCTGCCGGTTGAGCCTGTGGAGTTCGCCGCCGCCCTGGCGGGGCTGCTTCGTAGCAAGCGTGCTTTGAGCGCCTAGTCGCCGTTGGAGTTAGTCGCCGTTGGGGTGGCGTGGGGTGTCATGGGGGGGGGCGTGTGCGGGCCGTGTGTGGCTGGGCGCGCAGTTCCCCGCGCCCCTGAAAAAGCCTGCGCCGTTCCCCGCGTCCCTCCCGGGCCTCTGCGGGGCTCTCACGTGGACTACGCCGGTTCCGGGCTGAGCCTCAGGCGGTCCTCGGGGGGCGGCCCCTCCGGAGCATCGGCGACCAGGGCGCTGCCCTTGCGCCAGTTCTTCCAGCTGAGGTTCCAGTCACCGAAGCCGTTGCCGAACGGATCCATCATGTCGCCGTACGAGTTGACGACCTTGACGATGTCGCCGGCCCGGACGGTGTCGAAGAACCACTCGGCGTTGGCGGTGCTCATGCCGGTGCAGCCGTGGCTGACGTTGGCCGCCCCCTGGGAGCCCGCGGACCACGGCGCGGCATGCACGTACTCGCCGCTCCAGGTGACCCTGGTGGCGTAGTACACGGGCAGGTCGTAGGAGTCCGAGCTGCCCTCCGCGATGCCGACGGTGGTGCCGCGCATCCGTACGAAGTACTCCTTGCCCAGCACGACCTTGACGCCGTTGCGGGTGTCGAAGCCGGGTTTGCCGGTGGTGACGGGGATCGTGTTGATCACGTCACCGTTCCTGTAGACCGTCATCGAGTGGGACGCGGCGTCCGTCACGGCTTCGAGGCGGTCGCCCGTGGTGAGTGTCAGGGGCTTGACCCTGCCGCCCCAGAGGCGCTCGGCCACCTTGATGCCCGCGAGGTTGCTGTACGCCCGGACGGTGGCGTGGGCGGGCCAGTACTTCTTGGGGCGATAGTGCAGGTTCTTGTCGTCCACCCAGTGCCAGGCACCCTTCACCGCGGGCCGCGACTCGACCTTGAGGGTCCGCTCGACGACGGCACGTGCCGCCTTGTCCTTGACCGGGACGCTGAGTTCGGCGGTGACGGGCTGGCCGACGCCGTACGTGCCCTTGTCGGGCCCGAACGTCACGTCGAGCCGCTTCTTGGTCCTGGGGACGCTGGTCTCGAAGCCGACGACCTCGCGTCCCGGCGCGCCGTCCTCGTTCTCGGTGCTCACCCGCATCGTGTAGTGGGCGCCTGCGGCGAGCGGTGAGGTGCTGTGCCACCGGCCTCCGTCGGCCGACAGTTCGCCCGCGACGTACCGCCCTGCGGCGTCCGTGGCCGTCACGTCGGTGATACGGCCGCCGGAGTCCTTGGCGGTGACCTCCAGAGGCTTGTCGGGGTCGGCCTTCTTCCCGTCGCTCACGGCGGCGCTGAAGGCGATGTCCTGTGCCGCGTCGTACGGTTTGGCCGAGAGCGGGTGACCGTCGGAGCCGCAGGCCGTCACGCCCGCGCCTATGGCGACCATCAGCGCCGTGCAGCCGGCGGCGGTGCGGTGCCGCGGGTGCGGCGTACCGGCGTCGGCGCTCCTGGAGGAAACTGAGTGGCTCATGTGCCGAGCGTAGGAACCGCGGTCGGCCGCGGCGCGCCGATTGGGCCGTGCGAGGGACGCGGGGCGTGGCAAAAGAGGGAAGCCCGGCCCCCTGACGGGGTTCCGGGCTTCCGTGCGCTCAGCGCGTGTTACTGATTCTGGTTCTCTCCGCGGTAGTACTCGAAGACCCAGCCCCACAGGCCGATCATGATGATCGGGGCCGAGAAGAAGAGCAGCCACCAGCCGAAGACGATGCCCAGGAACGCGAGCGCGCCGCCGATGCCGAGGGAGAGCGGCTGCCAGCTGTGCGGGCTGAAGAACCCGACCTCACCGGCGTCGTCCGCGACATCGGCTTCCAGGTTGTCCTGTGCGCCCGTGTCGACCCGCCGGGCCGTGAACCACAGGTAGTAGCCGATCATGACGCTCAGGCCGAAGCCCAGGAAGAGCGCCGTGGTGCCGGCCGGCTCCTTCGACCACACGCCATAGACGATCGCCATGACGAGGATGAAGACGGCGAGCCAGATGAACATCTTGCCCTGGACCTTCACTTGCCCGCCTCCTTGCCGCCGGCGAGGGCCTTCTCACCGTGACCGGCGTTCTCGAGCTGGTCGAGAGCCGCGATCTCAGGGTGGTGCAGGTCGAA
Organism: Streptomyces sp. NPDC048484; assembly: GCF_040651415.1. NCBI lineage: Bacteria > Bacillati > Actinomycetota > Actinomycetes > Kitasatosporales > Streptomycetaceae > Streptomyces > Streptomyces sp. NPDC048484. Next base: position 362 of record NZ_JBEZJY010000104.1, on the reverse strand, counting down.
GGCCGGGGATTCGGAACGGATCCGCGGCAGCGTGAGGAAGTTGTGCCGCGGCGGCGGGCAGGACGTGGCCCACTCCAGCGAACGGCCGTAACCCCACGGGTCGTCGACCTCGACCTTCTTGCCGTACTTGGCCGTCTTCCACACGTTGTAGAAGAAGGGCAGGACCGACAGGCCGAGTACGAACGAGCTGATCGTCGAGATCGTGTTCAGTGCGGTGAAGCCGTCGGCCGCGAGGTAGTCCGCGTACCGGCGCGGCATGCCCTCGGCGCCCAGCCAGTGCTGGACGAGGAAGGTGCCGTGGAAGCCGATGAACAGCGTCCAGAAGGTGATCTTTCCGAGGCGTTCGTCGAGCATCTTGCCGG
>NZ_JBEZJY010000103.1:0-10061 GCF_040651415.1 Streptomyces sp. NPDC048484 | reverse complement strand
CCGCCCGCCCCACGACCAGCTCATGCACCCCACCCACACCCGGCAGAGCAACAGCCGTGTTATTCCACTCCCCAACCAGCACCCCACGCTCCGCCGCCGTCACCATCGACAGCATCGACAACGGCCGCTCCGGACCCGCCGCGACAGCGTCAAGCAGGGTGACCAGGTGCCCAGCCATGCGTTCCATCGTCGCGGCGTCGAAAAGGTCGGTGCTGTACTTGATCTCACCCGCCAGGCCACCGGCACCGCCCGAGAACCGCACGGTCAGGTCGAACTTCGCCGCGACGGCGCCGTCCGGCGGTGGGTTGTCGTCGTTCTGCTGACCTCCGCCGCCGCGTCCCTCGGCGTCGGTGGCGTCATGACTGAACAGCACCTGGAACAGCGGCGTACGAGAGCGGTCCCGCTCGGCGCCGAGCCCGTCCACCAGTTGCTCGAACGGCAGGTCCTGGTGGGAGTAGGCGCCCAGCGCGGACCCACGGACCCGGCCCAGCAGTTCGGTGAACGTCGGGTCGCCGGACAGGTCGGTCCGCATGATCAGCGTGTTGACGAAGAACCCGATGAGGCCCTCGATCTCGGCCCGGTTGCGGCCCGCCACCGGTGTGCCGATCACCACGTCCTCGGTGCCGCACGACCGGCCGAGTACGACGGAGAACGCTGCCAGCAGCGTCATGAACATCGACGCGCCACCGGCACGTGCGATCCGCTGCAGCCCCTCGGCTGTCTCCGGCGAAACGGTGAACGCCAGCCAGGCTCCGTCGCTCGACCGCGCCGGTGGACGCGGCCGGTCGAGGGGCAATTCCATGACCGGCAGTCCCGCCAGCCGTTCCTTCCAGTACGCCAACTGGCCGTCCAGGACCTCGCCGGTCAGCCACTGGCGCTGCCACACCGCGAAGTCGGCGTACTGCACGGCGAGCGGCGGCAACGGGTCCGGCTCACCCACGCGAAACGCCTCGTACAACGCCGTCAGTTCGCGCCGCAGGATCTGTGTCGACCAGTCATCGAAGATCACGTGGTGCATCGACAGGGCCAGTAGGTGCTCGTCGGCTCCGAGCCGGATCAGCAGGCCGCGCAGGAGTGGTCCGGCGGCGAGGTCGAACGGTGTCTCGGCGACCTGGAAGGCCAGTCGTTCCGCCGCGTCGTACCGGCCCATCTCCTCGGAGACGTCCGCCACCGGCAAGGCGACCCGCACCGGCGCATCGATCACCTGTTGTGCCACGCCGTCCGAGTCCGCCACCAGCCGGGTGCGTAACACCTCGTGCCGCGCGACCATCGCGTTCAGCGCCGCGTCGAGTGCCGCCACGTCCACGTCCCCGCCGAGTGGCAGCGGCGACAGCAGGTTGAACGCCGTGGAGCCCGGGGTGAGCTGATCGAGGAACCACAGTCGTTGTTGGGCGAAGGACAGCGGCAACGCGCCCTCCCGGGCGGCCGGGGTCAGTGGCAGGGCCCGCCCGTCGTTCCGGTTCCTCAGCAGTTCGATGATCTCCTGGCGGTGTTCCCGCAGCCGTCCCCGCAGGTCGGGCGTCAGTGTGTCCTTGGGCGCGGACGCGCGCAGCCGCCCGTCGGTGACCTCGAAACGCACACCGCGGCCCTCGAGCTCGTCGAGCAGGTCCGCAGGGGAGACCGTCATCGGGTAACACCATCCTCGTCAGTCGTCGCGTCCGGGGAGTCGGCGTCCAGCAACTGGAGCACCTCGGCCTCCGACAGCTGCTCCATCTCCGCCAGGATCCGTTCCACGACGTCCGCCGCGAGCGCGCGGACCGTGGGGCGGTCGAACAAGGCCGAGAGGGGGATCTCGGTCCCGAAGGTGGTACGGACACGGGAGATCACCTGGGTGGCCAGCAGCGAGTGTCCGCCCAGCTCGAAGAAGTCGTCCTCGGCCCCCACCCGGTCCACACCCAGTACGCGCGCCCAGATCGCCGCCATCGTCTCCTCGGCCTCGCCCGTCGGTGCCACGTAGCTGCCCGCCGGGGCCGGCCTGGCTCCGTCGGGGGCGGGCAGCGCGGCCCGGTCGAGCTTGCCGTTCGGGTTCGTGGGGAGCGCGGCGAGTTCGACGAACAACGTGGGGATCATGAACTCCGGCAGGGACCGCCGTAGATGGGCGCGAAGTTCGCCGAACCCCGGGACGCCCGTCGTGTGGTCCGCGGGGACCAGATAGGACACCAGCCGCCGCTCGCCGTCCTCGTCCCACGCCGTGGTGAGCGCCGACCGAACGCCGGGATGGGTGACGAGCGTCGCGTCGATCTCACCGGGCTCGATCCGGAACCCGCGCACCTTCATCTGCTGGTCGACGCGTCCCAGGAAGTCCAGTTGCCCGTCGTCCCGGCGGCGTACCCGGTCGCCGGTGCGGTAGAGGCGCGAGCCGTCACCGGCGAACGGGTCGGCGACGAACCGTTCCGCCGTCAGCGCCGGCCGGCCCCCGTAGCCCCGCGCCACCTGTACTCCGCCGATGAACAACTCGGCCGGCGCTCCGATCGGAACCGGCCGGAGGCACTCGTCCAGGACGAGGAGCCTGTTGCCCTCGACCGCCGTACCGATGGGCGGCGTGCCGATGGGCGGCGCCGCTCGGGCGCCCGGATCGACCGCCCCGCTCGTGACCATGACGGTGGCCTCCGTCGGGCCGTAGGTGTTCACGAGCCGCCGCCCCGGCGCCCATTCGGCGGCGACCTGTGCGGTCAGCCGTTCGGCGCCCAGCAGCAGCGTCCGCAGACCGGGGAGGCCGGCCGGGTCGAGCACGCCGAGCAGCGACGGCGTGACGCTGGTGGCCTGCAGCGCGCCGTCGTTGATCAAGTACGTCAGAGCCTCCGGATCGTCCCGTTCCGCCGAGGTCGCCACGGCGAGCGTCCCGCCGGCCGCCAGTACGACCGCGACATCGAGCGAGGCGGCGTCGAAGCTGAACGAGGCGAACTGCAGCACCCGCACGCCCGGCCCGGCACCCAGCACCGGCCGTAGCGCGGCCGCCATGTTGGCCACGCCCGCATGCTCGACCTGAACGCCCTTGGGCCGCCCGGTCGAGCCCGATGTGTAGATCATGTACGCCAGTTGGGCCGGGTGCCTCGTCACGTCCGGTGCGGTGACGGGCGAGGCGGCCAACGCCGAGGTGACGGCCGGGTCGTCGAGCCGTACCGTCACCGTCCCACCGGCCGCCAGACCGGCTTCGAGGCCGCCTCGGGCGACCAGGACGCGGGCGCCGCTGTCGGCCAGCATGAAGGTCAGCCGCTCGGCCGGATACCCGGGGTCCAGGGGCAGATAGGCTCCGCCGGCCTGCCAGGTCGCGACCATCCCGACGACCATGTCGATGCTCCGCGGCAGGCACAGTCCCACGATGGACTCGGCTCCGACACCGGCGGCCCGCAGGTGGTGCGCGAGCCGGTTGGCCCGCGCGATCAGCCCGCCGTACGTCAGCGAGGCGCCGTCGCACACGAGCGCCACCGCGTCCGGGTCCGCCGCCGCCCGCGCGGCGATCCGCTCGGGCACCCCGGCGGCGGCTGCGGGTATGCCCTTCCACTCGTCCGTCAGGGCGGCCCGCTCGGTCCGCGTCAGCATCGGCAGCCGCGACAGCGGACGGCCCGAGTCCTCGGCCACCGCCTCCAGTACGGTGCCCAGATGCCCGGCGAGGCGTTGAACCGTCGTCGCGTCGAACAGTGCGGTGCTGTACTCGATCACCCCGGTCAGGCAGCCACCGGAGGCTGTGCCCGCCAGCGTCACCAGCAGGTCGTACTTCACCGGGAGCGCCTCGTCCGGGGTGTCACCGCCCGACGTGTCACCGCTCCACGTGTCACGATCCGCCGTGTCACCGCCCGACGTGACGGCCGCGTCGTCGTCGCCGGGCTCGCCCACCACATGGCTGACGAGCACCTGGAAGAGGGGCGTGCGGGAACGGTCCCGCTCGGTGGCCAGGGCGTCGACCAGCTGCTCGAACGGCAGGTCCTGGTGGGCATAGGCGTCCAGCGCGGTCCGCCGCACCCGGCCGAGCAGTTCGCTGAACGCCGGGTCGCCGGACAGGTCGGTACGCAGGACCAGCGTGTTGACGAAGAAGCCGACCAGGTCCTCGGTCTCCACCCGGTTGCGGCCCGCCACCGGGGTACCGATCACCACGTCGTGCCCGCCTCCGTAGCGCCCCAGGACCACGGCGACGGCCGCCAGCAACGTCATGAAGAGCGTGGCGCCGGCGTCGCACGCGACCGCCCGCAGCCCAGTCGCGACCGTCTCCGGCACCGTGAACGAGATGACCCCGCCCTCGTTCGACCGTACGGGCGGACGTGGCCGGTCCGTCGGCAGCTCCAACACAGGTGCCCCGCCCAACCGGCTCTGCCAGTACGTCAGTTGCCGCGCCATCACCTCGCCGGACAACCACTGGCGCTGCCACACGGTGAAGTCGGCGTACTGCACCGCAAGAGGTGCCAGCGGGTCCGGCTCTCCCGCGGCGAACGCCTCGTAGAGTGCCGATACCTCACGGCGCAGGATGCGTACCGACCAGTCGTCGACCACGACGTGATGCAGGGTCAGGACAAGCAGGTGCTCGTCCGGACGTATCCGGATCAGCGCGGAGCGGAGCAGCGGCCCGGTCGCCAGGTCGAAGGGGGTCGTCGCGTCGGCGGTGGTCAGGCGCCGGGCCGCCGACAGCGGGTCGGTCGCCGCCGACACGTCGATCACCGGCAGCGGGGCGGGTGCGGGCGGGTCGATCACCTGGTGGGGAACGCCGTCGGGCCCGGCCACCAGACGGGTGCGCAGGATCTCGTGCCGAGTGACGACGGCGGTCAGCGCGGCGGTCAGCGCCCGCACATCCAGCGCGCCGGACCACTTCATGGAGGACGGGGCGTTGTACTCGGCGGAGCCGGGCTCCATCTGGTTCAGGAACCACAGCCGCTGCTGGGCGAACGACAGGGGCAGCGGCTCGTCCCGGTCGACGGCCAGAATCGGTGGTGGCGCCTCTCCCTGCGTCGCCCGCCCTTCGACCACGCCCGCCAGGCCGCGCACGGTCCGCTGATCGAACAGCGCCGCGAGCGGTACCTCGGCCCCGAACACGTCACGGACCCGGGAGAGTACCTGGGTGGCCAGCAGTGAGTGCCCGCCCAGCTCGAAGAAGTCGTCCTCGGCGCCCACCCGGTCCAGGCCCAGTACCTGCGCCCAGATTCCCGCGAGCAACTCCTCCGCGGGGGTGGCGGGTTCCGCGTATCCCGCCCGCGTCGGCCGCACCCCGTCCGGAGGGGGGAGCGCGGCACGGTCGGTCTTGCCGTTTCCGGTCAGCGGAAGGGCGGCCAGCTCAATGACCGCCGACGGAACCATGTGAGCGGGGAGGCTCTCCTGCGTGAACGCGCGCAGCTCGGCGACATCCGGGATGCCTTCGGACGGGTCGGCCGGGACCAGGTGGGCGACCAGGTGCCGTGCCGTGCCTTCACCGAACGCCGTCACCGCGGCCGAACCGACCCGGGGGTGAGCGGTCAGTACCGCCTCGACCTCGCCCGGTTCGATACGGAAACCTCGCACCTTGACCTGGTCGTCGGCGCGGCCCAGGAACTCCAGGCGCCCCTCCGGGAGCCATCGCACGCGGTCGCCGGTCCGGTACATCCGCGATCCGTCGGCCCGGAACGGATCGGGCAGGAAGCGCTCCGCGGTCAAGGCGGGCCGTCCGCCGTAGCCCCGTGCCACCGGCCTGCCGGAGATGAACAGTTCCCCCGCCACTCCTGCCGGGACCGGGTGCAACCTCTTGTCCAGTACGTAGACACGGGTGTTGGCGATCGGTGTGCCGATCGAAGGCACGCCGTCCTCGACCACACCGTCCTCGACCACACCGATGCTCGCGCACACCGTCGTCTCGGTCGGGCCGTAGGCGTTCAGCAGACGATGCCGCCGGGCCCAGGTCGCCGCCAGGTCGGTGTCCAGCCGCTCCCCGGCCGCCACCACCGTGCGTACGCCGTCCAGGGCGGCCGGTGTCAGTACCCGTAGCAGCGATGGGGGGAGGGTCGCCAACGCTACGCCCTCGGAGCGCAGCAGGTTCGTCAACGCCCGCGGTTCCAGGCGCTGTTCGGCAGTGGCCACGACCAAGGTCCCGCCGCCGGCCAGCGTCACACACATCTCGGACACGGCGGCGTCGAATCCGAACGAGGCGAACTGCACGACCGCGTCGCCGTGTCGCACTGCGAACGACGGGCGCTGGCCGACCACCAGGTTCACCACACCCCCATGCGTGACCTGCACGCCCTTGGGGCGGCCCGTCGAACCCGACGTGTAGATCACATAGGCCAGCTGGTCAGGGTGCACCACGGCCTGAACCGCACTGGACGGTCCGGCCAGTGCGGTGGCCATCTCGGCAGGGCCGATCACCGCCCCGGCCCTGCTGTCGGCGACCATGAACTCCAGCCGGTCGGACGGATACTCCGGGTCCAGCGGCAGATAGGCACCACCCGCCTGCCACACCCCGAGCACCGCTACGATCATGTCGACTCCACGACCGAGCCGCAGCCCCACCACCGACTCCGCACGCACCCCCGCCGCACGCAGGTGGCACGCCACCCGGCCCGCGCGCTCCACCAGGCCGGCGTAGGTCAGCGAGACGCCGTCACACACCACCGCCACCGCGTCCGGACGCGCCATCGCGCGCTCCGCGATCAGCTCATGCACCCCGCCCACACCCGGCAGGCCGGTGGCCGTGTCGTTCCACGCACCGAGGAGTTTCGCGCGTTCGGCCGCGGTCAGGGCGGGCAGGTCACCGACCCGGTGTGCCTTGTCGGCGGCGATGGCGTCGAGGACGGCGGCCAGGTGTTCCGCCAGACGCGCCACCGTGGAGGCGTCGTAACGGGCCCGATCGTAGGCGATCCGCATCGTGAACTCCGACCGCCATCCGGCGATCGCCACCAGCGGCTGGTCGGCCTGCTGGCCGACCAGGTTGCGGTCCACCCGCAGACCGCTCGCTGCCGACCGTTCCGTACCCTCCTCCAGGTCGGCGACCGGGTAGTTCTCGAAGACGAAGAGGCTGTGGAACAACGGCCGCCCGGCAGCCAGGCCGCTGCTCGCCGCGATCGTCACCAGGGGGGTGTGCTCGAACTGCCGAGCCCGCACCTGCTCCTCCTGGAACGCGGCGAGCCACTCGGTCAGAGGCCGGTCCCGGTCGAGGCGAACCCGTACCGGAGTGGTGTTGATCAGCAGGCCGACCATGGAGTCCACACCGTCGATCTGACCGCCGCGTCCCGAGGACGTGACACCGAACACGATGTCGTCGAAGCCGCTGTAGACCGACATCAGCAACGCCCACGCGCCCTGCACGACGGTGTTGAGGGTCAGCCGGTGGCGTCGTGCGAACTCCATGAGTCCGTCGCCCCGCACAGCCGGGGAGAGTTCCACCGGGTACAGGGCCTGGCCCTCGTCCCCGGTGGCGCATTCCACCCCGAGCGTCGTCGGCTCACCGACTCCGGCCAGATACTGCCGCCAGTAGCGCCGCGCCTCGTCCTCGTCCTGCCGCGCCGCCCAGGCCACGAACTCCCGGAACGGCGCACGGGCCGGAAGCTGCGGCGGTCGGCCCGAGCGGAAGGCGTCGTAGGCCTCCAGCACCTCCCCGATCACGATCGGGACGCTCCACCCGTCCAGCATCATCTGGTGGTGACTCCACACCAGCTGGTGCCGGTCAGAAGCCAGCCGGATCACCGCGACGCGTGTCAGTGAGGGCGCGGTGAAGTCCGCACCGCGTGCTGCGTCCTCGGCCAGGTAGTGGTCGACCGCCTGAAGGCGACCCTCCTCGTCGAGATCGGACGCGTCCACCACCTGCCAAGGCAGCGAGATCTCCCGTGACACCACCGCCACCGGTACCGGCACGCCGTCCCACACCACCGCGCTGCGCAGCACCTCGTGCCGTACGAACACCAGCTCCCAGGCCCGGCGCAGGGCGCTCAGCTCCAACGCGCCCTCAAGCAGGTAGCCGTACTGCGCCCAGTGCATGCCCGGTTCCGGGGCGAGCCGGGTGTGGAGCAGCATCCCCTGCTGCAGCCCCGTCAGCGGGTAGATGTTCTCGATGGTGCGGTTGCGCGCGCCGGTGGCCGTCTCGGACGCCGTCATCATGAACCTCCGGTGTCGAAGCGCCGCTGGATGACGTCGAGGGCGTCCTGGTCCAGTCCCGCGAGGGGGAAGTCCGACGGTGTGTAGCCGCCGGTGCCGGGCCGCAGACAGTGGTCGACGAGCTGGTCCAGGACCTCGATGTAGCGCCGCGCCAGCCGGTCGACCGTGGTCGCGTCGTGAACCTGACCGCCGTACGTCCAGACCATCTCCAGGCGGTCCGCGACGACCTGGCTGTTGATCGAGAGCAAGTGGGCACGGTCGGCGTGGGCCGGTTCGGGCTCGCCGATCCGCTGACCGGTCGGCCGGAACCTTCCGGCCGACCGGACCGCCTGCGTCGTCTGGCCCAGGTAGTTGAAGCTGACCTCCGGCACCGGCCCACCGGGCGTCCGGTCGGTGAGGTGGCGCAGGAGCCCGTAGCCCAGGCCGCGCCGCGGGATGGCCCGCAGGTTCTCCTTGGTACGGCGAAGGGCCGCGCCCAGATCGCCGTCGGTGACCGCGTCGAGTGCCACGGGGTGCACGCTGGTGAACCAGCCGACCGTCCGCGACACGTCGATGTCGGCGCCCACGTCCTCACGGCCATGGCCCTCCAGATCGACCACCACTTGCCCTGTACGGGCCCACGGCGCGAGCACCATCCCGAGCACGGTCAGCAGCACATCGTTGATCTGCGTCCGGAACACCCCGGGCACCTCGTGCAGAAGCCGTCGGGTCTGCTCGGCGCCGAGGGCGACGGAGACCCTCCTCGCCAGCGCGTTGGTGTTGGGGCCGTGGTGGTCGCGCGGCAACGGGCCGGTGACAGCGGCCTCGACCTGACGCCAGTAGTCGGTCTCGGCTGTGTCGATCGTGTCGGCCAACTCGGTGAGCCGCTCCGACCATGCCGTGAACGAGGTCGTCTTGGCCGGCAGTGCGGACTGCTCGCAGGCCAGGGTCAGGTCCTCCAGCAGGATCGGCCAGGACACCGCGTCGACGACGAGGTGATGCACGACGATCAGCAACTGCTGCGGTGCGTCGCCGCGTTCGATGAGGACAGCGCGCAGCAGCGGCCCGTCCGCGAGATCAAGGCTCGTGTGTGCGTCGGCACCCCAGGCCTGGTCTTCGCCGTCGACCACTCGCAGCAGCTCGGCGGTCTCGTCCGCGACCGTCCGGCCCTGCCAGCCGTCGGCCTCACGCACGAACCGTGAGCGCAGCGCGTCGTGGTGCGCGACCACCGCCCGCAGAGCAGCGCGCAGTGCCTCGGGCTCGACCCGGTCGGTGATCTCCACGACCATCGACTGGTTGAAGTGCCACGGCTCGGGCGTCTCCCGCTCCAGGAACCACCGCTGGATCGGCGACAGCGGGAAATCACCCACCACCAGACCCTGCTCGGCATCCGCCGTGCTTTCGGCGGAGGCCACGCTTGCCAATGCCGCCACCGTCTGATGGTCGAAGACCTGCACGACCGTGATGTGGACTCCGCGCTCGCGTGCGCGTGCGACGGTTTGGATGCTGATGATCGAGTCGCCGCCCAGCTCGAAGAAGTTGTCCTCGACACCGACCCGCTCCACCCCCAGCACCCGCGCCCACACCTCGGCCAGCACGCGTTCCGTCTCCGTGCGCGGCGCCACATACTCCACACCCGACCCCAACCGGGCGCCATCCGGCACGGGTAGGGCAGCCCGGTCCAGCTTGCCGTTCGGCGTCAACGGCAACGCCGCCAGCTCCACAAACACCGCCGGAACCATGAAACCGGGCAACCGGCCCGAAGCGAACGCCCGCAACTCCCCCACATCCGGCACACCCACCGACGCATCATCCGGCACCAGATACGCCGCCAGGCGCCGGTCCGCATCATCGCCCCAGGCCACCACCACCGCCGACCGCACCCGGGGATGCGCGGTCAGTACCGCCTCCACCTCACCCGGCTCGATACGGAAGCCACGCACCTTCACCTGGTCGTCGGCCCGTCCCAGGAAGTCCAACTGGCCGTCCGCCAGCCAGCGCACCCGGTCGCCCGACCGGTACATCCGCGACCC
>NZ_JBEZJY010000102.1:0-10373 GCF_040651415.1 Streptomyces sp. NPDC048484 | reverse complement strand
GATGCAACGCCACCAACGACGACGAACACGCCGTATCCACCGACACCGCAGGACCCTCAAGACCCAACGAATAAGCAATACGCCCCGAAGCGATGGATCCTGTGTTCGCGTTGTACGGGTAGTCGTGGTAAACGATCCCGGTGAAGACTCCGACCTCGGCGCCCTTCATCGACCGTGGGTCGATCCCCGCCCGCTCCAGGACCTCCCAGGATGTCTCCAGCAACAGCCGCTGCTGCGGGTCTGTTTCCTTCGCTTCCCTGGGACTGATCTTGAAGAACTCGGCGTCGAAATCCCCTGCCTCGTGCAGGAATCCGCCTCGGCGAGAATAAGTTCTACCCGGCTTACCCGGCTCCGGGTCGTATACACGCTCGATGTCCCAGCCGCGGTTCACCGGGAACCCGGAGGTGCCATCGCGGCCGGCCGTCACGAGTTTCCACAGGTCCTCCGGCGAGGAGACACCGCCCGGGTACCGGCACCCCATGGCGACGATGGCGATCGGCTCGTGCTCGCGCGCCTGTACTTCGCGCAGCCGCTGCCGGCTCTGTTGCAGTTCAGCCGTGGCCCGCTTGAGGTAATCGCGGAGCTTGTCGTCGTTCGCCAACACACACCAACCAATCTCAAGACGGTCTCGGTCCGAAGAGGCCGGTCCCCTGAGCGGCGCACCGCCCACGGCCCACGGCCATCGGCTGAGCAATCCCGGCGGATGAGTGCTCCTGGCAGAGCCGGACGATGGGAAGGCTTCGGGCGAACTTCCCGGTAAGCAGACGGGTGAGGGGTCCGGGACGCTGCAATGGGACGTTACTCATCGCTTGGGGACCGCCCCAACCCCAGCTCACCCCTGACTCCGCCCGACCGGCCCCGCCACGGCATGGGATGCGGGCGCCGGCACCGTCCTCACGGAGCGGCAGGAAGGAGTCGGTCGTTCCTCAGTACGGCGGTTCACCGCAGCGGCAGGGCCTCCAAGAAGGTCCGGACCGCGGTCACTGTTCGGCTCAGGTTCTCCCGCAGGGGCAATGCGCGCAGTTCTGCGGAGAGGACCTCCACCGAGAGCGTGACGTCGACCTGCTTGTCGTCCAGGAGACGTACGAGGCGCGCCAGGTCGAAGTCACCTTCACCGGGTAGCAGTCGATGATCCACACAGTCCTCGAGCCGTGAAACCTTGGGTTCGGCGGCCCCGTCGACCAGTTCGAAAGCGTTGATGTGCCTGCCCGAGAGCTTGTCGAGCGCTGCGAACGCGCCGGGGTCGCGGAAGAAGTGCCAGCTGTCGATCAGCAGGCCGCCATTCGCCTTGTCGGCCCGCTGGACGACCTCCGCCGCAGTCGGGTAATCGAAGCCTGGGAACACCGACAGCGGTTCCAGTGAGATCACGACCCCGTGAGCGGCGGCACGGTCACACAGGGCGGCGAAGCGCTCGACGAGCAGGTCCAGCGGAGGCATCGCGGTGGCGGGGACGAAGACGGCGCTGGCCTTGATCCGTGCCGTGCCGAACATGCCGGCCAGGGCGTACATGCGCTTCTCGACCGCGCGCGGTCCCTCGGCTTCGGGGCCGTCGAGGTGCCAGCCCATCAGGACTTCCAACTCGCCGATGTGCTGGCCGTGGTGGTCGAGGATGCCGCGCAGTTCGGCGGGCGAGCGGGTCCCGACCAGCTGGTCGAGTTCCTCCGCGCCGAAGCCGATACCCGTGGCCCCGGCCTCCGCGGCTGCCGCGACGCGGTCTTCGAACAGATGGCGCGCCGGCTTGTCCCACGGTGCGCCGGTCAGGTGAAGGTGTCCGAAGAACGGGTTCTGCTGGTCCCGGATACTCATCCGTCGTCTCCTCTTCGATCTTCTGGAATCCGCCGGTACCGGCTGCGCGGACCGTCAAGGGCCGCGCGAGCGGCGCGAATCTCACCGGGCCCCGCCGTGGCTGCGGTGGGTGTACGTCCGTCCAACCGCCGCCTCGGCGGGGCCAAGGCTCCGACCGCTCGACGGGCCGGCTGAGGGCCGAAGGCAGCTGTGGATCTGGTCCGATTCAAGTCATCGGCGCATGTCTGTCGCCAGTGCGATCGCCCCCTAAGTGCAGAACCCGCCCCCCTATCAATGGGCTCAGCTAAGACCGCCGAGCGGGCATCTGCTGGTTGAGTGCATAGCGTCCAGGCCGTGTCCGCCGCTTCGGCCGCGGTTTGGGCGGACCCGGCGCGCAGTGGGCGCCAGATCATTCCCCACGTCCGGCAGGAAGGCATGAAATGACCACGCTCGCCTCTGATCGCGTCAGCGCAGTGCTCGACAAGTTGTACGTCGACGAGAAAGTGAAGGACGAACCGGCGATCGCCGCCATCATTGCTGACGGGCGGCCTTTGCAGGAGTTCACACACAAGGAGCTCAACGACCTGTTCGCCGATTCCTACCTGCCTGTGCAGCGGGAGGTCGGCGATCTGCTGTACATGCTCGCCAGGACGAAGCAGGCGACTCGTATCGTCGAGTTCGGCACATCGTTTGCAATATCGACGATCTTCCTGGCGTCAGCCGTGCGGGACAACGGCGGTGGCGAGGTGATCACGACCGAGCTGATGTCCACGAAAGCGCGGGTAGCCCAGGAGAACCTCACCGAGGCAGGTCTCGATGATCTCGTGCAGATCCGGGAAGGTGACGCTCTCAAGACGCTGAGCGATGTCAACGGGCCCATCGACCTTGTCCTGCTGGACGCATGGAAGGACCTCAATCTGCCGGTGCTGCGCCTCCTCGAGCCCGTGCTCGCTCCTGGGGCGATAGTGATCGCCGATGACACGCACGTCGGGCAGGACGTGCACGCTCCCTATCTGAGCCATGTCCGCGGCGCGGGATACCTCTCGGTAGACCTGCCCTTCGGCGATGGGCTGGAGATCTCGATGCGGGTGGCCGACTGAGTCCGCGCACCCGCCGCTGCGCCGTCGGGTCCGTCTCTTTGCGGTTCTGCGGAGAGGAGGCCGGCATCCCTGCCCCGGGCGCGCGCCAGGAATGCGGGCTCCGGGCAGCGACCGCACCGAGCCGCGCGCTCTCGTCGCCGTCTGCGAGGAAAGACGCGGCAAAGTCGATGTGAGCACACCTGAACACAGTGGGGCCGCTCCGTCGGGGCGGCCCCTTGCCGTTCGGGAGTTATCCGTACTACACGCATCGCAGGAGTGGCCAATCCGGACATACCTTACCTGTCGCATAACCGTGCATAGCGCAGCGTGCAGCAAGTTCGCAGAAGGGCGTCATCTACTGCCTTGACCTGTTACACCGAGGCCTCATCCACACCGGATCACCGGACTTCAGCGAGCGGAACAAATCACAACAGGAAGCCTTTCCGCACAATTGACGATCACCGTCAGCACCATCGAACCCTCTTGACCGGCCGACCCCGCCCGTGCTTAGCATGTACCCGTACACAGTTTCTAGCAGGCCACTTTCCGGTACGGCGGAACATTTCAGGCACGTCACGCGCAGAGCACAAGAGTGAGGACTGTAGTGGCAGTGGGGGTTGGAATTCGACATTCCGGATCGTTCGGGGATGCGCCGGTAAATGTTAACCCTCGGGTACCCCATAGGTTTCCCAAGAATGGGAAAATTCCACAGGCCGGCGCGCCTCCTCTCACCTCCACATCACCTAAGGGCGCACGGGGCGACATTCGGGCATGACAGGGGTCGCTGCACCCTCTCGTAGCAGCGCCACCTCAAGCGCGAGCGGCAGTAGCCAAGCATGACGCGCGTAGAGATCACTCTCGGAGCCTGTTCAGGCGACCGGAACGGGCACCGCACACTCCCGAACCGAGCGTCAGAATCCGTAAAGGAGCACCCTTTCTCTACGGAACAGAGGCTACCGCCCCGAGACGCGATGGCCGGGGTACGGAAACCAGTCGCGGCCGTGCATCCGACCGCAGAACGTTGCTCAGGATCAGAGTCACGGCGGTCATTCTTCCCAGACGCGATTCACAAATGCGTACGCAACACATAGGCAAGGGCCTTCCGTAAAGGCGTGGTGTTCAAATGGGGGAGCGTCAGCATGTTGTTGGTGGAGCGTGAGCACGTTGTTAAGCAACTGAATGATCTGGTGCTCGAGTTAGCAAACCGGAAGAAAATCTTCACTGTGATCAGCGGATCCACCGCTATGGGCAAGAGCACCGTCCTCCGGGCATTGAACGAGCAGGCCCTGTCCTCCGGTATTACCGTTCTAAGCGCCACGAGCCCACCGGGCGAGAACAGCTCACCGTACGCCACGCTCGGGAAACTGCTGTCCACAGAAAGCGGGTTCACGCTGCCCATGCCCACCGCGGGGGTGGACACGGAGAGCGAGTGGATCCAGGTCGCGCGACAAGCGCACAGGGTCGTCGCCGAACTTGCACGGCATGGTGCCGTCCTGATCACTGTCGACGACGTCGAGAACACCGACGTCCAGTCGCTACGCTGCCTGCAGTACCTGCATCTCACGCACGACTCGGCCTCGGGCCCGCTGGGGATGGCGTTCACCTGGGAACCGCGGCCCGGCTATACACCCCCACCGATCCTGCAGGAACTCGTCTACCGGCCGGACGTCCACCACATCCGCCTCAATCCGCTGACTCGTCAAGGGGTGGCCCAACTGATCAGCGAATGCTCCGGCCGATCCGAGCCGGAGGAGGTGACTGATTCGTACTACACGCTCAGCGGAGGAAATCCCCTGCTGATCAAAGCGATGCTGAGAGAGGAGCCCGTCCGCGACCTCTCTTCTCGGCAGGAGGCGCCCTCCCCCCGGGAGGAGACCGCGCTGGACAAGCACGCGACGGCCATGAGCGCATTCCAGCAGGCGATCCTGGTCTGTGCCCACCGGATGGGACCACTGGCCACGAGAGTCGCCGGAACGATCGCTTTACTGGATGGCGGAGCCGACCTCCATCTGCTGAGCCTACTTAACAACATCAACACGGGGATGGCGAAGCAGGTCGTCCGGGCCATGACAGAGGCCGGTTTACTGAAAGGGATTCAGTTCCGGCACAGGGCGGCACAGTCCGCCCTGCTCCGCGAAATCCCCCAGCACGAACAAGCCGATCTCCAGTATCGCGCCGCCCGACTTCTGCACGATCAGGGGGCACCCTCCCAGTCCGTCGCTCAGCTGCTGCTCAGAACCGGGCCGCTCCAGGGCCAGGAGTGGCTGATTTCCGTGTTGGAGGACGCGGCGCGCCGGGCGCTCGACGAGAACAAAGCAGGGCTGGCCCTGCAGTATCTCAAGCTCGCCAGTGAGTGCTGCTCGGACGAGAACCGGAGGTTTTCACTCAAGGTGCGAACCGCCAACACCCAGTGGCTGCTGCTGGACTCCGTGTCGGCAACCGCATGTCTCCGCTCCCTGAAAGCACCAGTACTGGCAGGGAAGATGCACGCCGATGAAGGCCTCCAGGTCGCCGAGGGCATGCTGTGGCATCTGCAGCTCGACGATGCGGTGGAGGTCATCGACCACGTCATGTCGTCCGCGGGGGACGCCATGACGGAGTGCGAAACCCGGATGCGCACTCTGCGGTCCGACGTGGCCACCTGCTACCCCGGCGTGCTGCCCCGGATCAAGGCGGACGTGAGCATGGACCCGTCCGCGAAGAGCGTCGACCCGGCCATCTGCTCGTCGGCGGTCCGGGCCGCGCAGACCTTGTCGGCCGTACTGACGCGAACCGCGAACGAGCACACCATGGCGCAAGCCGAGCAGGTGCTGCAGGACGAGAGCCTGGCACACGGATCGCTCCAGGCCATCGCACCCGCGCTCCTCAGTCTCATCTACGCGGACCTGCTGGACTCCGCCGCCGTCTGGTGCGACCTCTACACCACGGAGGCCGAAGCCTTCGACATACCGCTCTCGCAGGAGCTATTCGGCACCTTCTCCTCACTGGTGGCGCTGCGCAGGGGTTACCTGGACGTCGCGGCCGATGAGGCCGAGCGGGCCCTGTCCCGTCGTGCCGACTCCTGGAGCCTGTATACGGCGTTGACGGTGGCCACCCTCGCCGAAGCCCACACAGGGATCGGCCAACACCACGCGGCCGCCGAGCACTTCGCCCGTCCGGTACCGCCGGAGGTCTTCCAGACCGTGCCAGGCCTGCACTACATGTTCGCCCGAGGACAGCACCATCTGGCCTCGGACCGACCGCATGCCGCACTCGCAGATTTCTCGGCCTGCGGAGGGCGGATGACCAAGTGGGACATCGACTCGCCCTCCCTGGCCCAGTGGCGAATCGGCGCGGCGGAGGCGTGGTTGCGCCTCGGCGAACGGCAACGTGCCGCGAAGTTGGTGGATGAGCAGCTGGCCCGCACCGCAGACGGGTTCCCGCGGGCCCGCGGAGCGGCCTTGCGCTGTCTGGCCTCCATTCAGACCGTCAAGGAGCGGCCGGCGACTCTCTACAAGGCGCTGCAATCGTTCCAGGTCAGTGGTGACCGTTACGGATCCGCACGTACGCTTGCGGATCTGAGTGAGGCCTGCCAGACCTTGGGTGACAAGGCCAAGGCACGGACCGCAGCTCGCAGAGCCAGACGAATCGCCGAGAGCTGCTCCGCCCGAGAACTGACTCAAGCACTGATGCCGACGTCCTTGGCCACGGCCAAGCCTCAGTCGGCCAATGGGTCCCCCGAGGAGCACGACAGTTTCGCCAAACTGAGTGACTCCGAACGGCGCGTAGCCATCCTCGCCGCTCAGGGGTACACCAACCGCGATGTCGCCGCGAAACTGTTCGTCACGGTCAGCACGGTCGAGCAGCACCTCACTCGCGTCTACAGCAAGTTGAGCATCCGAAACCGTGAAGAGCTGCCCACGCAGTTCCGGATCGACTCCCCCACTGCCTCATGACGGGATGACACTGACCCGGAAATCAGGCGCCGTCCTGGATCAGTCCTGCGGCGCCCAACTCACTCAGCCATGCGTCCAAGCCCGCACGAACCCAATCCAGGTCGACGTCCCACGCCGCGGCCAGCTCGGCGGCTGCGAGATCAGGCAGACCGTCGTGCTGCTGGAGCGCGATCCACATGGCCGTGGCCGCGGGATGATAGCGATACGATGTGTCGGCCCATTCAAAGGCAAATTCCAGCTGCCCGTCCTCCATTACGTTAATCGTCATGTTACTCGCGGGTCGGATTGGCATCAATACCTCATACTAGCCATTTGAGTGACTCTGATACCGTCGCATGCTTAACGACTTAGACCTGGTGACCCATCGGGCAATTCCTGCAGCATCCGCCATCCGCCATCCGCTTCCGACACGACATCTTCCGCACCCGAAACCAATCCGGCTCCCGACGCGGAAGAGGTTGCCAGTGTCACCAGCTCCAAGAGCATTTTCCGTAAGGAGCGCGGACTCGCCCTTGCGGCGGTGGAATCACTCGCGGATCGCACGGCAATTGGCTGATTTAGGCTATCTGACGGACGGATATTCCTGGCGTGCACCGGGCTTACCTAATAGGGGATGCGACGGCGCGCGTCCCGGCCGGGGTGAGATATACCGGACGAGAAGGCTATCACCCGAGAGCTTCCCCCCGTCCCCTCCGGTAAACGACTTGTAACCGCATCGAGCGCAACGTTCGGACTACCCTGACACCGAAGGAAATAGATAGGGGTCATTCCCTCAATTTCAGGGGTGGTCTACTGGAAGACGTGCCGTCAGGATTGTGGATTGTTCGGCTGTCGATCCAGACGTTCTTCAGTGCCCGCCCGTCGGAGCAGGTCGGCCTTGGTACGCGTCGGGGTGAGTCAGGTGCGATGACGAGGAGGAACGATCCTATGAGCGCGACCCGAGAATTCGAAGAGACAGGCGCGTGGCTTCGACGGTTCCATTCGGCCCCTGACGCGGGCACACGTCTGATCTGCTTTCCGCACGCGGGCGGTTCGGCGACATTCTACTTTCCGGTGTCCCGGGCGGTTCCTCCGGCAGTGGAGGTGTTGGCTATCCAGTACCCCGGAAGGCAGGACCGGCGTCACGAGGCACTCATCGACGACATCCGTACCTTGGCGGACATGGTGGTGGAGCAATTGCTACCCTGGGCCGACCGCCCCCTCGCTCTGTTCGGCCACAGCATGGGGGCCACGCTGGCATTCGAGGTCGCCCTGCGGCTAGAGGATGCCGGCATCACGCCTGTATATCTCTTCGCCTCGGGTCGGCGGGCACCTTCGCGATACCGCCTCGAACAGGTCCACCTTCTTGACGACGACGCACTGATAGCCGACATGAAGCGTCTCAGCGGTACAGGGTCACAGATATTGGACGACGACGAGCTGATCCGGATGGTGCTGCCCTACGTACGCAACGACTACAAGGCGGCGGAAACCTACCACTACCAGGAGGGTTCTGGGCTCAGCTGCCCGGTGCTCGCTCTGACCGGCGACAGAGATCCCAGGGTGTCCGTCGAGGACGCCCGCGCCTGGGGCGAGCACACTTGTGGGCCGTTCGACCTTCGCGTCTTCAACGGCGGTCACTTCTTCATCAACGACCACGCCCCGGCAATCACCAAAGAGATCATCGAGTGCCTGAACTCCTGATGGGTATGCCGTGTTCGGTAAGCCGAAGCCTCCGCCGGGTGTGGCCGGCGGAGGCTTCGGGACCCGTCACCCGATCCATGCGGGGGGGGGGGCAAGGACGAGCAAGCGGCGGAAGGGCTGTACGTTCCCGACGGTCTCCTCAGAGGCAGGAATCACTGAACGAGCCAGGAGTAACTCGGTGTCGTCGCTCAGTCCTCTATGCGGCGGCTCCGGAGGCCGCAACCAGGGCCTGAGCCCCCTCAGCCAGGTTCTTGGCGATGGCCGGGCCGATCGCCGACCCCAACTGCTCGCTACCCTGACCGGAGAGCTCCGACCGGTGGACAATGCGGGACCCATCGCCGGGCAGGGCGGTGACCCGACAGCTGGACCGCAGGACGACATGCGCGTCGACCTGGGTCTCCATGGTGAAGCCCTCGTGCTCGATCACCTCAACGAGGGTGAACGGAGTGGGACCGTACTCCAGGGAGGTGAGGACGCCTCTGGCACCGGTTCGGAACGTCCCTTCAAGGTCCACCGAACCTGTCCCGGGATTCCACCCCGGCCAGGTGCTGACGTCGGCGTACTGTGCCCAGATCGAGGCCGGCGAGGTGTCGGTTTCGATTCTGTGCTCGTGGTTCCACACGTTGGCTCCAAGAAATTGGCAGATAGTACGTGCCGGACGCGTTGGCCGACCCTGGATTCCGGTCGGCGCCCACCCTGCACATGGTGAGTGTGCGGGCCGCGCAACACGGGCGATACCCCTATCCCCCCTTACTTGACCGTTGATGGTTCCGCATAGCGACGAATCACCTCGTCGGCAACCGCGGGTGATCCGCGACTTGCGAGACTTCGTCGCCGACAGACGGCCGCCAGGTGGGCAATAGCCGCGGCCCTGGGATAGGCCTGGAGGATCTGTCCGAGTCTCCGCGTCGCGCGGGTCTCGATAGCAACCAGGTGACCGTTACTCCCACGTGACGGGACGACCCACTACAGCCATCCCTTTCGGGCACTCAGCCCACACTGCCCAAGCTGTCCTGACCGGTCCCCCGGACTCCTCTGCGGACGCAACGGCACCACCATCGCCCCTGGCATGATCTCTGCCACCATGCCAACTGGCCTGTCACACAGTGCCCTCAGCGCGTATGCGTAAGACAAGTGTCTAGGACGATCGTATGTGGCAGGGGTAGGCTGACCCGCATGGGACACCGTGAGGA
Source organism: Streptomyces sp. NPDC048484 (assembly GCF_040651415.1). Lineage (NCBI taxonomy): Bacteria > Bacillati > Actinomycetota > Actinomycetes > Kitasatosporales > Streptomycetaceae > Streptomyces > Streptomyces sp. NPDC048484. The sequence continues at coordinate 698 of NZ_JBEZJY010000102.1, read as the reverse complement.
TCTGCTCCAAGGCGCCAAGCGCTGCCTGCTGGAGAAGGGCTTCATGCGCACGACGGCCCGCGACATCGTCAAGGAGTCGGGGACGAACCTGGCGTCGATCGGCTACCACTACGGGTCGAAGGACGCACTGCTCGCGGAGGCTTACATCTCCATCGTCGAAGGACTCGCCGACGACTTCGACTCGGGCGAGCGGGCCACGGGCGACACCGAGCCGGGCTCCCTGGAGCGGTTCCACGTGGTCTGGTCGAACATCATCGGCACCATGCGGAAGCCCGGCTCGTCGTGGCACCTCAGCATGGAGATCACGGTCATGGGCGACAAACTGCCGGGCGTGCGCGACCATCTGGCCAAGGCGCAGCGCGAAGCGGCGCGCGGCATCATCCCGCTGCTGATGGGTGGCCGGGAGGAGGACGTCCCGGAGGAGGACGTCGACACGCTGGGCAAGTTCTACATGACCCTGATGAACGGGCTCATCGCGCAGTGGACCTTCGACCCCGAGACCGCGACCGGCGCCGGCGAACTCACCGAAGGCCTGCGGCGGATCATCGCGGCGGGAACGTCACCGAAGACACCGGAGCCGTATTGAGGATCCTGCCGTCACCAGGGGCCTGCCGATCAATAACTCTTCGGTTTTCGTGGGCTGTTGGGTCGTAGGATGCGGGGGTGTCGGAGGGGACGAAGGCAGAGCTGGTGGATGC
>NZ_JBEZJY010000101.1:0-10667 GCF_040651415.1 Streptomyces sp. NPDC048484 | reverse complement strand
GAGCTACAGACACTCCTCGCCCTCTGGACCGGCGCCTGCCCCACCTGCCACCGCAACATACCCACACCAATACAAACCTGACCAAGCCCTACTAGTCACGGGGCCGCGCGTGGTATGTCCTGCGGGTGTGCTCCGTGTGGGCGCGCATGACCTCGGTGGCGCGCTGTTCGTCGCGGGCCGAGATCGCGGCGATCAGGTCGCGGTGCTCGATCCAGGACTGCCGGCCGCGCTGCCGGGCCACCGGCGTGTAGTACCAGCGGACGCGCCGGTCGACCTGTGCGGCCAGTTCGGCCAGGACCGCGTTGCCCGCGAGTTCCATGACCTTGGCGTGGAAGCGGGCGTTGGTCGCGACCGCGCCGTCCACGTCGTCGGCGGCGACCGCCTCCTCGCCCTCGGCGCACAGCTCCTCCAGGGCCGCGATGCCCGATGTGCCCGTGTTGGCCGCCGCGAGCCGGGAGGCCTCGGCCTCCAGGAGCGTACGCACGGTGAGGAGCTGGTCCGCCTCCGCCTCGGTCGGCTCATGCACGAACGCGCCCTGCGCGGGCCGCAGATCGACCCAGCCCTCGGTGTTCAGCCGCTGCAACGCCTCGCGCACGGGCTGCCGGGAGACCCCGAGGTGCCCGGCCAGTTCGCTCTCGACGAGGTGCTGGCCGGGCTGGAGGGCGCGCGTCGTGATCAGTTCGAGCAGGGCCTCGTAGACACGGTCCCTGAGCGGACCCGGCCGTTCGAGCCTCGGCACCGACCCCTGCGGCAGTCCGGTCGACAACATCGCGGTCCCCCTCCTGGGCAGTGGCGGCGTACGCGCCGGCAGCACGGCAGCCTGAAAGCCAGTATCAATTGTCTTTCGTCTACAGTCTACGGCGCACAATGACCAGGCCAAGGGGGGGTCGACCTCGTCACACCGTGAAAGACCCGCAGGTCACGGGCAGTGGATGACCTGACCCGCGTACGAGAGATTGCCGCCGAAGCCGAAGAGGAGCACACGGTCGCCGCTGGAGATCTGGCCGCGTTCGACGAGCTTGGACAGGGCGATCGGGATGCTGGCGGCGGAGGTGTTGCCGGATTCGACGACGTCACGCGCGACGACGGCGTTCACGGCGCCGATCTTCCCTGCGAGGGGCTCGATGATCCGCAGGTTCGCCTGGTGCAGCACGACCGCGGCGAGGTCCTCGGGGGTGAGCCCGGCGCGCTCGCAGGCCTTGCGCGCGATGGCGGGCAGCTTGGTTGTCGCCCACCGGTAGACGCTCTGGCCCTCCTGGGAGAACCGGGAAGGGGTGCCCTCGATGCGTACCGCGTTCCCCATCTCGGGCACAGAGCCCCAGAGCACGGGCCCGATGGCGGCCTCGTCGGCGGCCTCGACCACGGCGGCGCCCGCCCCGTCCCCGACGAGCACGCAGGTCGTACGGTCCGTCCAGTCGGCCACGTCGGACATCTTGTCGGCGCCGATGACCAGCACCCGGGTCGCGCCACCGGCGCGTACTGCATGGTCGGCGGTGGCCAGCGCGTGGGTGAAGCCCGCACAGACCACGTTGATGTCCATGACGGCCGCTGACGGGATGCCGAGGCGGGCGGCCACCCGGGCGGCCATGTTCGGCGACTTGTCGATGGCGGTGGAGGTGGCCACCAGGACGAGATCGATGTCCTCGGGGGCGAGGCCGGCGGCCGCGAGGGCCTTGGCGGCGGCGTGCGCGGCCAGCTCGTCGACCGGTTCGTCGGGCCCGGCGATGTGGCGCGTACGGATGCCCACCCGGCTCGTGATCCACTCGTCGTTGGTGTCGACCAGCTCCGCCAGGTCCTCGTTGGTGAGAACCCTGGCGGGCTGGTAGTGGCCGACGGCGGCGATGCGTGAGCCGTTCATGGGCGGTCCCCTTGGTTGCCTGGGTAGCAGGACTCTCCAGTCTGATCAGGTACTCACGGATACGAGGACACGTAAAGTCACAGGATTGGCGTGCCACCCTTGTTGGCTTCCGTCAGACCCCGGGACGCCCGAACGCCCGATCTGCGGACATTCGGGCGACTGCCCCGTCGGCCATCCCGTGAACGGGACTATCCCGTGAACAACTGGGTTGCTTTCTGTACAAGCTCGTACAGACCGTAGAGCAGCGGCGCTCCCACCCAGACCCAGGCGAAGGCGATCAGCCCGCGGCGGCCGGGAGGGGCGCTGTCAGGCGGACTGCTGTCGCTGGCCGACATCGGTGGCCTCCTTCTGGGCGGGGATGTGGTGGCGGGCGTCGACGGGCCGGACGAGTTCGTTGGCGACGAACCCGACCACGAGCAGCCCGATCATGATGATCAGTGACAGTCCGTAGAGGGACGCTCCGGATTTGCCGGCGTCCTCCTGCCGGTCCGCGATCCAGTTGACGATCAGGGGGCCGAGCACACCGGCCGTGGACCAGGCGGTGAGCAGCCGTCCGTGGATCGCGCCGACCTGGTAGGTCCCGAAGAGGTCCTTCAGGTAGGCGGGGACGGTCGCGAAGCCTCCTCCGTAGAAGGAGAGGATCACCAGCGCGCAGATGATGAACACGGGCTTCGACGAGTCCCCGACCCAGGCGATGAGCGCGTACATCAGCGCACCGACGCCCAGGTACACGCGGTAGATGTTCTTGCGTCCGATCAGGTCGGACGTCGACGACCAGCCTATCCGGCCCGCCATGTTGGCCGCGGAGAGCAGCGCGACGAATCCGGCCGCCGCCGACACCGAGACGGGTGTCGAGGTGTCCGCGAAGAAGTCCGTGATCATCGGCGCGGCCTTCTCCAGGATGCCGATGCCGGCGGTCACGTTCATGCAGAGCACGATCCACAGGAGCCAGAACTGCGGGGTGCGCACGGCACTCTTCGCGGAGACCTGCACGCCCTCCAGCGGGGCCGGAGCGCCGTCGGCCGTGGTCTTCGCGGGACGCGGCACGCGCACCAGCAGCACGCCGAGCGACATGAAGACGGCGTACGTCAGTCCGTGCACGAGGAAGGCCAGCGCGATGCCCGAGCTGTCGGAGCCGAAGGAGTCCAGCATCTGCGCGGACCACGGCGAGGCGATCAGCGCGCCGCCGCCGAAGCCCATGATGGCGATGCCGGTGGCCATGCCCGGCCGGTCCGGGAACCACTTGATGAGCGTCGAGACGGGCGAGATGTAGCCGATACCGAGGCCTATGCCGCCCACGAAGCCGTAGCCGAACACGATCAGCCAGTACTGCTCGGTGGCGGCGCCGAGAGCGGACAGCAGAAAGCCCGAGGAGAAGCAGATCAGGGCGACCGTCATCGCCCAGCGCGGCCCGTTGCGCTCCACGAGCGTGCCGCCGAACGCGGCGGACAGACCGAGCATCACGATGCCGAGCTGGAAGGGCAGCGCGCTCTGGGTGCCGCTGAGGTCGAGCGCGGACTCCAGGGAGGGCTTGAACACGGACCAGGCGTAGGCCTGTCCGATGGAGAGGTGGACCGACAGGGCCGCGGGCGGGACCAGCCAGCGGCTCCAGCCCGGTGGGGCTACAGGGGGACTCATGATCCCGGACGATAGGAAGCGGTTGTTCGGTTGGGAAGCGGGACCGGCCCAACTCGTCGACCGTATGCGGTGAACGGTACGCGGAGTGCGGTGAACGGTCGGTTTCGGGCGACGAACGGTGTTTCCGGCCGAACTCGGCGCCTCTACCAAGGGTGTTCGCAACGCGACACTCAGCGACCTCCGGAGGTGATCCCCGAGGACGACCCCGGCGGATCCCGTGGGCGGCCCCAGCGGATCGCACAAGCGGCCTCGGCGGATCCCGGGGCGGCGGTCACCTTGCGCCAGGTGCTGCGCGAACCCTTGCTGCTCCAACTTCCATACTGTAGACAATATTCAGTCGACACGATTCAACACTGCTCAGTACTACTGAGCACCTCCTCGGTACCCTCGACCGAACGGAGCCCCTCAAGTGAAAGTGGCAGTTCTCGGCGCCGGTGCGATCGGCGCCTACGTCGGAGCCGCGCTGCATCGCGCGGGTGCCGATGTGCACCTCATCGCCCGTGGACCGCATCTCGCGGCCATGAGGCAGCACGGAGTGCGAGTGCTCAGCCCGCGCGGTGACTTCACCGCCCGGGCCCACGCCACCGACGACCCGGCCGAGGTCGGCCCGGTCGACTTCGTCTTCCTGGGCCTGAAGGCCAACTCGTACGCGGCGTGCGGGCCGCTCATCGAGCCGCTTCTCCACGACAGGACCGCGGTGATCGCCGCGCAGAACGGCATTCCCTGGTGGTACTTCCACCGGCACGGCGGCCCGCACGACGGTCACCGCATCGAGAGCGTGGACCCGGACGGCGCGGTCAGTGCGGTGATCGCGCCGTCCCGGGCCGTCGGCTGTGTCGTCTACGCGGCGACCGAGCTGGCGGGACCGGGAGTGGTCCGCCATCTCGAAGGCACCCGGTTCTCCATCGGCGAGCCGGACCGTACGGTCTCGGTGCGCTGCACCGCGTTCGGCGAGGCCATGGTGGCCGGCGGGCTCAAGTGTCCGGTGGAGCCCGACCTGCGCAACGACATCTGGCTCAAGCTGCTCGGCAACATCTCCTTCAACCCCATCAGCGCCCTGGCCCGCGCCACCATGCGGCAGATGTGCCTGCACGGCGGCACCCGCCGGGTCATCGAGATCATGATGACCGAGACGCTCGCGGTCGCCGAGGCGCTGGGCTGCGAGGTGGGCGTCTCCATCGAGAGGCGGCTGGCCGGCGCGGAGCGTGTCGGCGACCACCGCACCTCGACGCTCCAGGATCTGGAGCGCGGCAAGCCGCTCGAACTCGACGTGCTGCTCGCCGCCGTCGTCGAACTCGCGGAGATCACCGACGTCCCGGTGCCCACGCTCCGCACCGTCCACGCCATCTCGGACCTGCTCGCACTGAGGACCGCCACATGAGGACATCCACCAGGATTCTGAGGACCGCCGTATGAGGAAACGCGACCGAACTCCCAAGGTGTACAACCGACTTCAGTACCCGCTGGTCCGTGACTCCCGTGACGAGCCCTTCCGGCGCGCCACCTGGGACGAGGCCCTGGACCGTACCGCCCGGGGCCTCGGGGCCGCACGCGGCGCGTTCGGCCTGTTCTCCTGCGCCCGCGCAACCAACGAGATGAACTACGTGGCGCAGAAGTTCGCCCGCGTGGTCATGGGCACCAACAACGTCGACTCCTGCAACCGCACCTGTCACGCGCCCAGCGTGGCGGGCCTGTCGGCGGCCTTCGGCTCGGGCGGCGGGACCTCCTCGTACGCCGAGGTCGAGCACACCGACCTCGTCGTGATGTGGGGCTCCAACGCCCGCTTCGCGCACCCGATCTTCTTCCAGCACGTACTGAAGGGGATCAGGAACGGCGCCCGGATGTACGCGGTCGACCCGCGCCGCACCTCCACGGCCGAGTGGGCCGAGGGCTGGCTCGGGCTGAACGTCGGCACGGACATCCCGATGGCCCACGCGATCGGCCGCGAGATCATCCGGGCGGGGCTCGCGAACGACGCGTTCATCGAGCGGGCGACCACCGGCTTCGAGGAGTACAAGCAGCTCGTCGAACCGTGGACGCTGTCGCTCGCCGAGAAGGTGACGGGCGTACCGGCCGCAGCGATACGGGAGTTGGCGCACGCCTACGCCCGCGCGGAGCGCGCCCAGCTGTGCTGGACGCTCGGCATCACCGAGCACCACAACGGCACGGACAACGTCCGCGCACTCATCAACCTGTCGCTCCTGACAGGCCATGTGGGGCGCTTCGGCTCGGGACTGCAGCCCCTGCGCGGGCAGAACAACGTGCAGGGCGGCGGCGACATGGGCGCCATCCCGAACCGGCTGCCCGGCTTCCAGGACCTCCTCGACGCGGACACCCGGGTGAAGTTCGAGTCCGTGTGGGGCACCGTCATCCAGCCCCACTACGGGCTGAACCTGACGGAGATGTTCGAGGCCATGGAGGAGGGCTCGCTCAAGGCCGTCTACTGCATCGGGGAGAACCCCGCCCAGTCGGAGGCCGACAGCGAGCAGGCCGTACGGCGCATGCGGGCCCTCGACTTCCTCGTCGTCCAGGACATCTTCCTGACGAAGACGGCCGAGCTGGCGGATGTCGTCCTTCCCGCGACCGCGGGCTGGGCCGAGACCGAGGGCACGACCACCAACAGCGAGCGGCGCGTTCAGCGGGTACGCCGGGCGGTCGTCCCGCCCGGTGAGGCCCGCGAGGACGTCGACATCCTCTGCGACCTCGCCTCCCGGCTGGGCCACGAGTGGAAGTACGCGGACTCCGAGGCCGTCTGGAACGAGCTGCGGTCGGTGTCCCCGGACCACTACGGGATGACGTACGAGCGGCTGGCGGAGCACCAGGGCATCCAGTGGCCGTGCCCGGAGACGGACCGGATCGAACCGACCTATCTGCACGGCAGGCTGTGGGCGTCCGACCCGGCCGCGCGCGGCCGCCTCGCGCCCTTCGGGCTCGTCCAGCACGACCCGCCCGTCGACCTGACGGACGAACGGTTCCCGATCCGGCTGACCACCGGGCGGCGGCTCGACTCGTACAACACCGGGGTGCAGAGCGGCGGTTTCGCCTCGCCGATGCGGCGCGGTGAGTACGTCGAGCTGTGCCCGGAGGACGCGGAGCGCTACGGCGTGATGGTCGGCGAGCAGGTCCAGGTCTCCTCGCGGCGCGGCTCGGTGGTGGCGCCGGTGTGGGTCGACACCGCGCTGCGGCCCGGTCTCGCGTTCATGACCATGCACTTCCCCGACGAGGTGGACACCAACCAGCTGACGATCGAGGCGAACTGCCCGATCGCGGGGACGGCGGAGTTCAAGGCGTCGGCGATCCGCATCGAGAAACTGCCGGTTGCTCTTCAAGTGAGGTGATGTCAAGTGGACCTGCACTTCGGTGACAGCAAGCCGACGGACGAGGAGCGGGCGGCGGTCGACGCGCTGCTCGGACCTCCGGAGTCCTCGTGGGAGGGCGCCGACCGTTCCGACGCCGATCTCAGGTGGGCACGCGGCGGGCGAGAGGCCCGGGAACGTCGTGACCTGCTGTTGCCGGCGCTGCACGCCGTCAACGACCGGATCGGCTGGATCAGCGAGGGCGCCCTCGACTACCTGTGCCGGCGGCTGACGGTGCCGCCGGCGGACGCGTACGGGGTCGCCACCTTCTACGCGATGTTCTCGGTGAAGCCGCGCCCCACGACGGTCCTGCACGTGTGCACGGACCTCGCGTGCGCGGCGGCGGGCGCCTCGGAGCTGTGCGCCGGGGCCGAGGCCCGGCTCGGCCCCGGCAGCGGGGTGAGCGTCGAGCGCAGCCCGTGCCTCGGCCTGTGCGAGCGGGCTCCGGCCGCCCTCGCCGTCAAAGCCGGGAACTTGGTGCGTACGGCCGTGTCGGCGCCCGCGACCGTCGAGCGGGCGGTGCTCGCGGCGAGCTCACCCGACTCTGCGCCCGAGGAGCCGCCCGCCGCACTGGCGGTCCCGCAGGCCGGGGACCCCTCGCTGATGCTGCTGAACCGGATCGGCCTGGTCGATCCGGCGTCGCTCGACGACTACCGGGCGCACGGCGGTTACACGGCCCTGCGGCATGCCTTCGCGATCGGCCCCGCCGGGGTCATCCGCGAGGTCGGCGACGCGGGCCTGGTCGGGCGCGGCGGCGCCGCCTTCCCCACCGGCCGCAAATGGCAGGCCACGGCGTCGCAGCCCGACCACCCGCACTACCTGGTGTGCAACGCGGACGAATCCGAGCCCGGCACCTTCAAGGACCGCGTGGTCATGGAGGGCGACCCGTACTCCCTGGTGGAGGCGATGACGATCGCGGCGTACGCGGTCGGGGCGCACAAGGGCTATCTGTACCTGCGCGGCGAGTACCCGCGCGCGCTGCACCGCATGGAGCACGCCATCGGGCAGGCCCGCGCGCGCGGGCTGCTCGGGGACGACGTCCTCGGTCAGGGGTACGCCTTCGACATCGAGATCCGGCGCGGCGCGGGCGCGTACATCTGCGGCGAGGAGACGGCCCTCTTCAACTCCATCGAGGGGTACAGAGGAGAGCCGCGGTCGAAACCGCCCTTCCCTGTGGAGAAGGGTCTGTTCGGCAAACCCACCGCGGAGAACAACGTCGAGACGCTGGTCAACGTCCTGCCGATCCTCACCATCGGGGCCGCCGCGTACGCGGCGATCGGCAGCGGCGCCTCCACCGGACCGAAGCTGTTCTGTGTGTCGGGCAGCGTGGACCGGCCCGGTGTCTACGAGCTGCCGTTCGGCGCGACGCTCGGCGAGCTGCTGGACCTCGCGGGCGTACGCGACCGGTTGCGCGCGGTGCTCCTCGGGGGCGCGGCCGGTGGTTTCGTACGGCCCGACGAGCTGGACATCCCGCTCACCTTCGAGGGCACGCGGGAGGCCGGCGCGACGCTCGGCTCCGGGGTCGTGCTGGCCTTCGACGACACCGTGCCGTTGCCGCGCCTGCTGCTGCGGATCGCCGAGTTCTTCCGGGACGAGTCGTGCGGGCAGTGCGTGCCGTGCCGGGTCGGGACCGTGCGCCAGGAGGAGGCGCTGCACCGCATCGTCGAGCGGACCGGAGCCGACGCGGCCGCCGACATCACGCTGCTGCGGGACGTGGGCCGGGCCATGAAGGACGCCTCGATCTGCGGTCTCGGACAGACCGCGTGGAACGCCGTGGAATCCGCCATCGACCGCCTGGGGGCGTACGAATGACCATGACAACGCTGGGGATCCCCCGCCGTCTGCTGGAGTTCACCATCGACGGTGAGCCCGTGCGGGCACCGGAAGGTGCCACGATCCTCGACGCCTGCCGGTCGGCGGGCAAGGAGGTCCCGACCCTGTGCCAGGGCGACACCCTGGCCCCCAAGAACGCGTGCCGGGTGTGCGTCGTCGAGGTCGAGGGCGCGCGCACCCTCGTCCCGGCCTGTTCCCGCAAGGCGGAGGCGGGCATGGAGGTGCGGACGGACACCGAGCGGGCCCGGCACAGCCGCAGAGTCGTCCTTGAACTCCTGGCGTCCTCGGTCGACATGTCGACCACACCGGAGGTCGCCGGATGGCTCAAGGAGTACGAGGCGAAGCCCGACCGGTTCGGCCCCGACGCCGCCCGCCTGGAGGAGGAGCCGAGGGTCGACAACGACCTCTACGTGCGCGACTACGGCAAGTGCATCCTCTGCTACAAATGCGTCGACGCCTGCGGCGACCAGTGGCAGAACACCTTCGCCATCTCGGTCGTCGGACGCGGTTTCGACGCCCGGATCGCCGTCGAGCACGACGGTCCCCTCACAGACTCGGCCTGTGTGTACTGCGGCAACTGCATCGAGGTGTGCCCGACGGGGGCGCTTTCGTTCAAGTCGGAGTTCGACATGCGTGCGGCGGGTACGTGGGACGAGTCGGCGCAGACGGAAACGACCACGGTGTGCGCCTACTGCGGAGTGGGCTGCAATCTCACCCTGCACGTACAGGACAATGAGATCGTGAAGGTCACCTCGCCGCACGACAACCCGGTGACCCACGGCAACCTCTGCATCAAGGGCCGCTTCGGCTACCAGCACGTACAGAACCGGGACTGATCAGGACATGGGACGAGTCACGGAACGACGCAAGGTGATCCGCATCCGGGACGGGGCGGTCTCCACCCGCCCGGACACGCTCGTCGCCGAGGAACCACTGGAGATCCGGCTGAACGGAAAAGCCCTCGCGATCACGATGCGTACCCCGGGCGACGACTTCGCGCTCGCGGCGGGCTTCCTGGTCAGCGAGGGGGTCCTCGGCCGGGCCGACGAACTGCAGAACATCGTCTACTGCGCGGGCGCCACGGTGGACGGCTCGAACACGTACAACATCGTCGACGTGCGGACCGCGCCCGGCGTCGTCATCCCCGACATCACACTCGAACGCAACGTGTACACGACGTCGTCCTGCGGCCTGTGCGGCAAGGCGAGCCTGGACGCGGTCCGTACGACGGCCCGCTGGACGATCGACGACACGCACGGCGACACGACTCCCCCGGTACGGCTCGAACCCGATCTGCTCGCGAGCCTCCCCGACCGGCTGCGCGCGGCGCAGCGCGTGTTCGACCGGACCGGGGGTCTGCACGCGGCGGCCCTGTTCACCGAGGACGGCGAGCTCGTCGACATCCGGGAGGACGTGGGCCGGCACAACGCGGTCGACAAGCTGGTCGGCCGCGCCCTCCAGAACGGCACCCTGCCGCTCTCCCGCACGGTGCTGCTCGTCTCGGGGCGCGCCTCCTTCGAGCTGGCCCAGAAAGCGGTGATGGCCGGCATCCCCGTGCTCGCCGCGGTCTCGGCACCGTCCTCGCTGGCGGTGGACCTGGCCGCCGAGTCGAACCTGACCCTGGTCGGCTTCCTGCGGGGCACCTCCATGAACGTGTACGCGGGCGAGCACCGCATCGCTCTGCAGGCCGCGGCCTCCCAGAGCTGACCGGTCTCCCCGCGACACGGCGGCGGGGCCCCGATCCGGCGGGGAGCGCCCCCTGCGCCGGAGGGGCCCCGCCTCAGCCCTCGAAGGACCTGTCCGGAGTCGGTGGGCGTCACCGGGTCGGCATCCGTGGAGTTCTCCCGCCACGGCCGTGCCGTTTCTTGTGGGGTGCCTGAGAGCGCATTGACGCCCTCGCCTGCCCGAGGGCAGGCGATTCCGGTCCGTACTGCTACGCAGTACCACCACGGGTTCCTGTTTCACGGGCCTCTGCCGACCGG
>NZ_JBEZJY010000100.1:0-11701 GCF_040651415.1 Streptomyces sp. NPDC048484 | reverse complement strand
CGGGGGGCGCGCCGGCGGGGCGCGTGCCCCGCGCGGGGGCGGCCGGCCGCCGCCGGGGCGGGGGCGCCCCCCCCCCCGCCCCCGCCCCCCCCCCCGCCGCCGGTTTTCAGCGGCGCGGGGCTGCGACATCGTGCGGCCACCCGCCCGCAGCCCGCGCCTCGCGCCCGCGCCGCGCAGCCCGCGCGCGAGGCGCGTCAGCCAGAGACCTCGGACCGGTCCCCGCCCCACAGCGTGTGGAACGACCCCTCCCGGTCGGTCCGCCGGTACGTGTGCGCCCCGAAGTAGTCCCGCTGTCCCTGCGTGAGCGCCGCGGGCAACCGCTCGGCACGGAGCGCGTCGTAGTACGCCAGCGCCGCCGCGAAGCCGGGCGTGGGCACCCCCTGCTGCACGGCGGAGACGAGCACCGCGCGCCAGTCGTCCTGAGCCGCCCCGATCTCCTGCGCGAACGTGTCGTCGGAGAGCAGGCTCGGCAGATCCGCGCGGGCGTCGTAGGCGGCGCGGATCCGGTCGAGGAACGCCGCCCGGATGATGCAGCCCCCGCGCCAGATCGAGGCGACCGCGCCCAGGTCGATGTTCCAGTCGTACTCGGCGCTGGCGGCCGAGAGCTGGTGGAACCCCTGCGTGTAGGACACGATCTTCGACGCGTACAGCGCCTGCTCCACCTGGTCGGCGAAGGCCGATGCCTCGGACTCGCTCAGCGCGCTCGCCGTCGGTCCCGCGAGCCCGCGCGAGGCCTCGCGCAGCGAGCTGTGGCCCGACAGCGACCGGGCGAAGACCGCCTCGGCGATGCCCGACACCGGCACGCCCAGGTCCAGCGCGATCTGTACGGTCCAGCGGCCGGTGCCCTTCTGCTCGGCCTGGTCCTGGACCACGTCCACGAAGGGCTTGCCCGTCGCCGCGTCCACGTGCGACAGGACCTCGGCGGTGATCTCGATCAGGTACGAGTCGAGCCGTCCGGTGTTCCAGGTGCGGAAGATGTCGGTGATCTGCGCGGGGGAGTAGCCGGCCACGTCACGCAGCAGCTGGTACGCCTCGCCGATCAGCTGCATGTCCGCGTACTCGATGCCGTTGTGCACCATCTTCACGAAGTGCCCGGCACCGTCGGGACCGACGTGCGTGACACACGGCGCGCCGTCCTCGGCCTTCGCGGAGATCTTCTCCAGCATCGGACCGAGCGACTCGTACGACTCGACCGGACCGCCCGGCATGATGCTCGGGCCGTTGAGCGCGCCCTCCTCGCCGCCGGAGATACCCGCGCCGACGAAGTGGATGCCCTGCTCGCGCAGGTCGTGCTCCCGGCGCCGGGTGTCCGCGAAGTGCGCGTTGCCCCCGTCGATGATCATGTCGCCCGGCTCCAGGAGCGGGGCGAACTCCTGGATCACCGCGTCGGTCGGCTCACCGGCCTTCACCATGATCACCAGGCGGCGGGGCCGCTCCAGCGCGTCCACGAACTCCTTGGCGGTCTCCGTCGCGACGAAGGTGCCCTCACTGCCGAACTCCTTCACCAGCGCGTGCGTGCGCGCCGCTGTCCGGTTGTGCAGGGCGACGGCGTATCCGTTCCGCGCGAAGTTACGGGCGAGATTGCGCCCCATCACCGCGAGTCCCGTGACGCCGATCTGCGCTGAGTTGCTCATACGGTTTGGCTCCTAAGATCCTGAATCAGTGGTGCCGGTCCTGCCCGCCAGTATTGCCCGCTCGACCATCCTGACTTGCCGGTTCTCCGACCGCACATCCTGCCTTGCCGATGGTGTGTACGCAGAAGAGGTGCCCCCGCCTCAGTGCTCGGGGGAACTTCGCCGTCACGCCTGCCACCGGCATACACACCAACAGTCATGAACGAAGGTGCATTCCTGGTCACTTGGCGGGATAGGGAGGCTGATTGCCCTCTTGTCATGGCCTGTTAGGAGCGTTTACTTTTGCCGCTCCTGACGCTTGTCGAGGGGGCACCATCATGGTCGTACGCGGCAGGCACCGCCGGTATCAGCCCAACAGGATCAACCGAGCGTCACTCACCGTCACGGTGGGCGGTGTCGGTATGGCGATACCGCTCATCGGTACCGGCGTCGCGAACGCGGCCGATGTGGACACGTGGAACAAGGTCGCCGCCTGCGAGTCCACCAACAACTGGAACATCAACACGGGCAACGGCTACTACGGCGGGCTCCAGTTCAGCCAGTCCACCTGGGGGGCCTACGGCGGCGGGGCCTACGCGGCACGTGCCGACCTCGCCACCAAGGACCAGCAGATCGCCGTCGCCGAGAAGGTCCTCAAGAGTCAGGGGCCGCGTGCCTGGCCCGTCTGCTCGGAACAGGCGGGGCTCACCCGCGGTGGCGACAGCCCCGACATCAGCCCCTCGGGCACCTCCACGCAGACCACCAAGCGCAAGGTCGACGTACAGCCGCAGACCACGCCCCAGTCGCGGGCCGGCACCGCCGAGATGTACACGGTCGTCGGCGGCGACACGCTCTCCGGCATCGCGGGCACCCGTGACGTACCGGGCGGCTGGCGGCAGTTGTACGAGGCCAACCGCAAGACCGTCGGCGCCGACCCCGATCTGATCGTTCCCGGCCAGCGGCTGAGCCTGCGCACGAAGGCCGGGTCCGGGACGAGCGGCACCTCCACGTCCTCGCCCGACAAGGTGGAGAAGACGGAGACGAAGGAAAAGAAGGAAAAGAAAGAGGAGAAGACCGAGGAGAAGGCGGAGAAGAAGACCCAGACGGTCAGGGACACCCTCACCGCCCCGGTGAGCGCCGGCACCGGAACGCCGTACCACGCCGCCGGCTCCTCCTGGTCGAAGGGTTACCACACGGGCGTCGACTTCCCGGTATCGACCGGCACGTCCGTCAAGGCGGTCGGGGCGGGCAGCGTGGTGACCGCGGGATGGGGCGGGTCCTTCGGCTACCAGGTGGTGATCCGGCACGGCGACGGCCGCTACACCCAGTACGCCCATCTGTCCGCGATCTCCGTGAAGGCGGGGCAGAGCGTGGGGGGCGGCCAGCGCATAGGCCGCTCGGGCTCCACGGGCAACAGCTCGGGCCCACATCTGCACTTCGAGGTGCGGACGGGGCCCGGTTTCGGCAGCGACGTCGACCCCGTCGCCTACCTGCGCGCGGGTGGCGTCAGGATTTGACGCAGGAGCGCCGCATCATCGGGGCGGGCAGCAGGAGGGGCGGGCACGGAATGCCGTAATAGGCGCCGTTGGGCCACGCGTTCCCGCCCGAGCCGCCCGAGCCGCCCGGCGCACCGCCGGGCGGCGGAGGCCCGTTGGATCCGGGCGGCGGCACAAGGGCACCCTCCCGCCCGGAGGACGCGAGCATCCCGGCCGCTGCCGTGAGTGCTCCCTCCCGCATACCGGGTACGTCGGCGGAGGTCAGCGTCTCCTCCCGTACGCCGGCGTGCGCGAGCGTCGACTCCTCCCGTACGCCGGCCGCCGTGAACGCTTCTTCTCGTACGCCCGCCGCCGTGAGCGCCCTGTGCCGCACCCCTGCCGAGGAGACGCGTCGCTCCGCGGAAACGGTCTGCTCGGGGAGCACCGCGGTCTTCTCGAACGGGCTCGGCGCGGCTTCCACGGGTGTCTCCATGGCCAGGGACGCCGCTCCGGTTGCCGTCGCCGACGCCGGCGCCGCCGACGGAACCGGCCGCGTACGCTCCGTGCCGCCGAGCCGCTCCGTGGTGAGGAGGATCAGACCGCCCGCGGCGACGACTCCACAGCCCAGGGCGAGCATCGTGCCCGTCTCGCCGTAGCGGAACGTCTCGCCGAACATCGTGAGGCCCACCGCGGCGGCCACGATCGGGTTCACGACGGTCAGCGTGGCCAGCGGGGCCGTGAGTCCGGCGCCCCGGTAGGAGGCCTGGGACAGCAGCATTCCCGCGGTCGCCAGGACACCGATCACGGCGAGGCTCGGCAGGTCGGCGAGCGAGACGCCCCCCGTCCAGTCCACCGCGACGGTCTTCGTGAACACCGAGGACATACCGAAGGCGACACCCGCCGCGATGGCCAGCAGCACGCTGCGCACGGCCGGGTGACGGTGCACCGCGCGGGCCGCCGTCATCAGCGCGACCACCGCGCCGCCGGTGACCACGGCCACCACGACGCGCTGGGTGCTGCTCAGGGACTGCGAGTCGGCCGTGCCGACCAGGGCCAGCAGCCCGGCCAGGCCGACCGCCGCCATGATCGCGCCGCGCCAGGCGGTCGCCCCGGCCCTGCGGCGGACGAAGACGGCCGCCATGGGCAGTGCGAACACGATGGTCAGCGCGCCCAGCGGCTGGACCAGGCTGAGCGGCCCGTAGGCCAGCGCCACGACGTGCAGCAGCGCGCCGAGGGCGTTGAGACCCACCGCGGCCCACCAGGCGAGGTGGCGCATGGGGGCGTACGTACGGTCAGGCGCGGTCGCCGCGACGCGTTCCTGCACGATGGCCCCGCCGGCGTAGGCGACGGCGGAGACGAGAGAGAGCACCACAGACAGCACGAGTGCGCTCATGTGTCGCTCCTCTGTGTGTGGCGGACGTGCTCAGTCGAGCGAAGTGTCCGGTGCGGCGAACGGTCGGCTTCCATGGTTAATACGATCCCTCGCAAAAGGTCCCGTGTCGTCGTACCTGAGCAGTCATTGGGTCCTACTGCCGATGGAGTACGTCTTGCGTCGTGTCCTCCCCAGGTCGGGTGACATCAGGTTCAACCCGCCTTGTGGCGCCGTTATGCCCCCTTGGTGTACTTGGTCTTTGTGAATCTCGATCCGGACCTCGACCTCAATGGGCTTGCCGCGCTCGAATCGCTCGGGGGGTTCTTCGCCCTGCGCACAGGGCAGCGCACGGAACAGGGCAAAGGGCAGCGCAAGAGGCGTGTGCTGCCGACGCTCGCGGAGGTCTATGCGACACGAAACGTCACCGCCGATCCGGATCCGCTCACTTTCCGTGTCCATAAGGTCGTGAACTCGCTGGCCGCGCCGGAGGTGCGTATCGGGGTCTCGGTGGCGCAGCAGGGGCTTGCCGCCCGGCTGTGGTCGGTGGCGCTGGGTTCGGCCGTGCTCCACGGGCAGGTACCGGATCTCGACCCGCTCCTGCTGCACTGGGACGCGGACGGCAGCGCCCCCGACGACCTGTGGCTGTCCGAGCTGCACGCGCTGCCCGGCGACGCGGTGACGATCCGGCGGCTCGTGCACCACGGCCACCTGGAACCCCTCTCGGCGGCGCTGCGGGCCCGGCATCCGGTGGCCGCGGGCCTGCTGTGGGGCAACGCCGCCTCCGCCCTCGTGGGCGCCGCACGTCAGCTCGACCACTGGGCCGCCGCCCACGGCCGCGCCGAGGTGGGAGAGCGTGCCCGCGCCCTCGCCGCGGAACTCCTCGACCACCCCGACCTGAGAGACACCGGCACCCTGGACGGGACAGCCTTCCGCCGGCGCAGTTGCTGCCTCTATTACCGGGTACCCGGCGGCGGAGTGTGCGGCGACTGCTGCTTCACGCGAGCACCACGGTCTTCCCCAACCGACGCATCTGGGTGACCATGTGGACATCAGCCGCTGAGACAGTGACACAGGGGGGGCGCGGGTGCGAGTGGGACTGCTGACCCGGGAGTATCCGCCGGACGTCTACGGCGGAGCGGGGGTCCATGTCGAGTTCCTGGCCCGGGAGTTGAGGCCTCTCACCGACCTGGACGTGCACTGCTGGGGTGAGGGCGCCGCGGGCGGAGTCGTCCGGCACCGGCCCTGGCCCGTGCTCGACGGCGCCAACGACGCGTTGCGTACCTTCTCCGTGGACCTTTCGATGGCCGCCGCCCTGGAAGGCCGCCAACTCGTCCACTCGCACACCTGGTACGCCAACCTCGCCGGCCACTTCGCGAAACTGCTGCACGGCATCCCGCACGTCATGACCGCGCACTCCCTGGAGCCGCTGCGTCCCTGGAAGGCCGAGCAGCTGGGCGGCGGCTACGCCCTCTCCGGCTGGGCCGAGCGCACCGCGATCGAGGCCGCCGACGGAGTGATCGCCGTCTCCGGGGCCATGCGCGAGGACATCCTCGGCTGCTATCCGTCCCTGGACCCCGCGAAGGTGCACATCGTGCACAACGGCATCGACACGAACCTCTACCGGCCCGATCACGGCACGGACGTCCTGGACCGGATCGGCCTCGACACCTCCAGACCGTACGTGCTGTTCGTGGGCCGCATCACCCGCCAGAAGGGCGTGCCCCATCTGCTGCGCGCGGTGCGCGACATCGACCCGGCCGCGCAGGTCGTGCTGTGCGCGGGCGCGCCCGACACCCCGGAGATCGACCAGGAGTTCCGGGTCCTCTTCGAGGAGCTGAGCCGGGTCCGCGAGGGAGTGCACTGGATCCCGCAGATGCTGCCCCGTCCGGAGGTGATCCAACTCCTCACCCACGCGGCCGTGTTCGTCTGTCCTTCGGTCTACGAGCCCCTCGGCATCGTCAATCTGGAGGCGATGGCCTGCGGCACCCCGGTGGTCGCCTCCCGGGTCGGGGGGATTCCCGAGGTCGTTGAGGACGGCAGAACCGGGGTACTCGTCACCGTGGACGAGGACTTCGAGACGGGACTCGCGCGGGCGCTGGACTCGGTCCTCGGGGATGCCGGGGCCGCCCGGCGGATGGGCGAGGCAGGGCGGGAGCGCGCGGTGGGGGAGTTCGGCTGGGCCGCCGTCGCCAGGCGCACGGTCCGGCTCTACGAGGAGATCCTCAAACAGGCGTAGTCCGGCCGACAGGCGTAGTCCGGCCGGCCCAGGGGCAGGCATGGATCAACCAGGGGTAGGGGAGCGACCATGCGGCGTGGTGGACCTTCGGTGCTCGGGATCGTGCTGGCGGGCGGAGAAGGCAAACGCCTGATGCCCCTCACCGCGGACCGCGCCAAACCAGCGGTCACGTTCGGCGGTACCTACCGCCTCGTCGACTTCGTTCTGTCCAACCTCGTCAACGCCGACATCCTGCGCATCTGTGTCCTGACGCAGTACAAGTCGCACTCGCTCGACCGGCACGTCACCACGACCTGGCGGATGTCCAGCCTGCTGGGCAACTACGTGACGCCCGTCCCGGCCCAGCAGCGGCTCGGCCCGCGCTGGTACCTGGGCAGCGCCGACGCGATCCTGCAGTCCCTGAACCTGGTGTACGACGAACAGCCCGAGTACGTCGCGGTGTTCGGCGCCGACCACGTCTACCGCATGGACCCGCGCCAGATGCTCGCCCAGCACGTCGACAGCGGCGCGGGCGTGACCGTGGCCGGCATCCGCGTCCCGCGGTCCGAGTCGTCGTCCTTCGGCGTGATCACCCCGGGCACGGACGGGCAGACGGTGGAGCGTTTCCTGGAGAAGCCCACGGACCCGCCCGGTCTGCACGACGACCCCGAGTGTGTCTTCGCCTCCATGGGCAACTACATCTTCACCACCAAGGCCCTGATAGAGGCGCTCCAGCGGGACTCCGAGGAGGCGAACTCGGTACACGACATGGGCGGTTCGATCCTCCCCCAGCTCACCGACCGCGGCGAGGCCCGGCTCTACGACTTCAGCGACAACCACGTGCCCGGAGAGACCACCCGGGACCAGGGCTACTGGCGGGACGTGGGCACCCTCGACGCGTACTACGACGCCCACATGGACCTGATCGCCGAGCGGCCCGCCTTCAACCTCTTCAACCGCAGCTGGCCCATCTACACCAGCTCCGGCCAGTTGTCGCCCGCCCGGTTCAACGCCGGCGGCATCGCGAGCGAGTCGATCATCAGCTCGGGCTGCCTGATCCGGGGCCAGGTCACACGCTCGGTCCTCTCCCCGGGCGTCGTCGTCGACCCGGGAGCCGTCGTCCAGGGGTCGATCCTCCACGACAACGTGCACATAGGCCGGGGCTCGGTCGTGCGCGGCGCGGTCATCGACAAGAACGTGCAGGTACCCCCGGGCGCGACCATAGGTGTCAATCCTGACCGGGACCAGGAGCTCTACACGGTGTCCGAGGGTGGCGTGATCGCCCTCGGAAAGGGCCAGCAGGTGCCGTGAGTCCTGTTCTTCGGCGGGGTGCGTTGGGCTGCCGGAGTGGCAGCGGCGCGGCTCACCCGCGGATGTCCGGCGTGTCGGGCGAACCGAGCGGTCTCATGGCGTACGACCGCCTGTCCGGCTGGGGCACGGCTTCGGACGCGGCACCGCCGGCGCCGGGGTGATGTCGCCCACTCCCCGGCGCCTGTCGCCCACTCCCCGGCGCCTGTCGCCCACTCCTCAGCGCCTCATGCGTCACCTGAGTCCCGCTCCTGTCGCAGGGAGCGGGACTTAATCTGCTGTTAACTGTGCGTAGCTTGATCGTACTTGACCGTAATCGTTCAGCCGGGATTGACTGCTCACTCACCCGTCGTCGACGCGAGAGCCAAGCCATTGAATGCAGGGATCTCTGACTCTGACCTTCTCGCACCACTCGACCTGGCGTTCTGGAACATCGAGTCGCCCGAGCACCCCATGCACCTCGCGGCACTGGGGATCTTCACGGCGAACTCGCCCGCCGCGGCCGCGCACGCCGCCGATCTGCTCGCGGCCCGCGCGGCCGGCGTCCCCGGGCTGCGCATGCGGATCCGCGACATCTGGCAGCCGCTCGACCTGCGGCAGGCGCCCGCCTTCGACCTGCGCAGGCCACTCGCCTTCGGCGGCGCCGCCCGCGAGGCCGTAGCCGACTTCGAACCGCTCGACCACGTCCGTCTGCACGCGCCCGTCGCGGACTTCCACGCCGCCGCCGGCGCGATCATGCAGCGACCCCTGGAGCGAGACAGGCCACCGTGGGAGGCCCATGTCGTGCCCGGCGTGGAGGGGACCTCCTTCGCTGTGCTCTTCAAGTTCCACCACGCGCTGGCCGACGGGCTGCGGGCCCTGACACTCGCGGCGGCCGTCCTCGACCCCATGGACCTGCCGGCGCCCCGCCCGCGTCCCGAGGAGCCCGCGCGCGGCTTCCTCCCGGACGTGAGGAAGTTGCCGGGAGTCGTCCGCGGCACGCTCTCCGACCTGGGCAGGGCCCTCGACATCGGCGCCTCCGTCGCCCGCGCCACCTTGCGCGTACGATCCTCACCCGCCCTGGTCTCGGAGCCCACCGGCACCCGCCGCGTCGCGGGCGTGGCCGTCGAGCTCGACGAGATCCACACCATCCGCAAGAGCGTGGGCGGCACCGTCAACGATGTCCTCATCGCCGTCGTCGCGGGCGCTCTGCGCCGCTGGCTGGACGAGCGCGGGGACGGCAGCGAAGGGGTGTCGCCCCGGGCCCTGATCCCCGTCTCGCGGCGGCGCCCGCGCACCGCGCACCCGCAGGGCAACCGGCTCTCCGGGTACCTGGTGAGGCTTCCCGTCGACGACCCGGACCCGCTCGCCCGGCTCGCCACCGTGCGTACGGCCATGAACCGCAACAAGGACGCGGGACCCAACCGGGGAGCGGGCGCCGTCGCCCTGCTCGCCGACCACGTCCCGGCGCTCGGCCACCGGCTCGGCATGCCCGTGGTCGGCCAGGCGGCCCGGCTGCTCTTCGACATCCTGGTCACCAGCGTGCCGCTGCCCAGCCTCGGCATGAGGCTCGGCGGCTGCCCGCTGACCGAGGTGTACCCGCTCGCCCCGCTGGCCCGCGGCCAAGCCCTCGCGGTCGCGGTGTCGACGTTCCGCGGGCGCGTCCACTACGGGCTCGTCGCCGACGCGGAGGCCGTCCCGGACCTCGACGTGCTGGCCAAGGCGCTGACTGCGGAGGTCGCCGAGCTGACCACCGCCTGCGTGTCCTGAACCGTCGCTCGCGGGGCCCGTGGGACCGCATCCCACGGGCCCGCGGAGGACCGGTGATCATCGCGGGTTTGGTGCCTTTGCCCCGCGCTCCGTAAAATTCCGCCTTCGAAGGCGAGCGCGGTTCGAGCGCCGCGCGAAAACCCGAGGAACGGCAACGGCGATGACGGTGACAGAGGACAGCCAGGCGGCCCCCGCCGTGGACACGGCACAGGCCCCGGAGAGTCCGTACGGCTCAGAGGCACCGGAGGGTCCGTACGGCTCGGAGACTCCCGGGGGGTCGTACGGCTCGGAGAGTTCGGACGGCTCGTACGGCTCCTACGGTCCCGGGATCGACCCGGAGCGGCTGGCGGTCTGCCTCGCCGTGCTCGACGAGCTGGAGAAGATCGACGTCGACCACCCCGACGCGATCGCCGTGCGCCGCGCCACCGCGGGGATCTACCGCTCGGTCAAGCAGCGCCGCCGCCATGAGCGCAGGGCCGCCAAGACCGCCCACGACAAGGCGGTCACCGAGGCCACGGCCACCGGCTCCGCCCAGCGCATCGACGACGAGACCGAGGGCGTCCTGCCGTCGTCCGTGACCGAGGCCGGCGCCATCGCGGGGACACTCCAGCGCCCCCGCTCCTGCTACACCTGCAAGACCCGGTACACCGAGGTCGACTACTTCTACCACCAGCTCTGCCAGAAGTGCGCCGCCGAGAACCGCGCCCGCCGCGACGCCCGCACCGACCTCACCGGCAAGCGCGCGCTGCTCACCGGCGGCCGCGCCAAGATCGGCATGTACATCGCGCTCAGGCTGCTGCGCGACGGCGCCCACACCACGATCACCACCCGCTTCCCGAACGACGCCATCCGCCGCTTCAAGGCCATGCCCGACAGCGACGAGTGGATCGGCCGGCTGAAGATCGTCGGCCTGGACCTGCGCGACCCCGCCCAGGTCGTCGCCCTCGCCGACTCGGTCGCCGCCGAGGGCCCGCTCGACATCCTGATCAACAACGCCGCCCAGACCGTACGCCGCTCCCCGGGGGCGTACAGCGAGCTGCTCGCCGCCGAGTCGGGCCCGCTCCCCGCCGGTGAACTGCCGCCCGCCGAGGTCATCGGCACCTTCGGCTCCGGCGCCGTGTCCGCGCTGCCGGTGTCCGGGAGCGGCGCGCTGACGGCTCAGGACGTCACCGGTCTCGCACTCATCTCCGGCTCCGCCTCCCTGGAGCGGATCGCCGCCGGTACCGCCATCGACGCGGGCGGCCTCGTGCCCGACCTGCACGACACCAACAGCTGGATCCAGGCCGTCGAGGAGGTCACGCCGGTCGAGCTTCTGGAGGTCCAGCTCTGCAACTCCACCGCGCCGTTCATCCTCATCAGCCGGCTGCGCGCGGCGATGGCGGCCGCGGGCGCCGGGCGCTCGTACATCGTGAACGTCTCCGCCATGGAAGGCGTCTTCAACCGCGGTTACAAGGGCGCGGGCCACCCGCACACCAACATGGCCAAGGCCGCCCTCAACATGCTCACACGCACCAGCGCCCAGGAGATGTTCGAGAAGGACCGCATCCTGATGACCGCCGTCGACACCGGCTGGATCACCGACGAGCGGCCGCACCCGGACAAGATGCGGCTGGCCGACGCGGGCTTCCACGCGCCGCTGGACCTGATCGACGGTGCGGCTCGGGTGTACGACCCGATCGTGCGGGGTGAACAGGGCGAGGACGTGTTCGGGGTCTTCTTGAAGGATTACGCGCCTGGCAAGTGGTAGCCGCTGCGGGCCGCTGCGCGGGGCTTGAGCAGGGCAGGGCAGAGCAGGGCAGGGGCGGGGCGGGGACGGGTGCGTCCGGGCGTTGCGGGAGGCTGCGGGCTGGTCGCGCAGCTCCTCGCCCCCTAAACTTGATCTTTAAGCCTCCTCCTTCGCTCCGCCGCGTCGGGGCCTGTCCACT
Organism: Streptomyces sp. NPDC048484; assembly: GCF_040651415.1. NCBI lineage: Bacteria > Bacillati > Actinomycetota > Actinomycetes > Kitasatosporales > Streptomycetaceae > Streptomyces > Streptomyces sp. NPDC048484. The sequence continues at coordinate 44 of NZ_JBEZJY010000100.1, read as the reverse complement.
TTGTATTGTTTCTTGCCGACTGGGTGGCGGGGTGCGGGGGTGGA
>NZ_JBEZJY010000099.1:0-13582 GCF_040651415.1 Streptomyces sp. NPDC048484 | reverse complement strand
CACCCCGTCGAACTCATCGGCGGCGTCCGCTTCCCCGCCATCGGCGAACTCCCCTACCTCCTCACCCTCGCCGGCCACGGCTTCTACTGGTTCCGACTCCGCAAGGACGCCATCCCGCTCACCGAACGCCGATTGACGGTGTGCTCCTGAAAGGGCGGGTCGTCATGCGCATGGTCATCTCACCCCGCCCCAGTGGCCACAGTCCGGCTCATCTGCTGACGTCGCTCGCCGACCTGCTTCAGGCGTGGCTGCCCGAACAGCGCTGGTTCGCGGGCAAGGGCCGACGGGTCACGGAGCTGTCCCTGCTCTCGGTGACCGAGCTGCACCCGGCATGTCTGCACCTTCTGGTGAGCACCGGGCAGGGCTCCTCTCCGACTCGGCCCGGGGACTGCTACCAACTGCTCCTCGGCGTCGGGGACGACCTGCCTCCACGACTGGCCCACGCCCGCATCGGACGCGCGAGCGAGGGGCCGCTGGCCGGCCTGACGGTGTACGACGCCCTTCAGGAGCCGCGGTCGGCCGACCTGCTCCTGGAGCGGCTGCGCACTCCGGGAACGACAGGTCCGCTGCGGTTCGAGCGTGACGCGAAGGTGGCCGTCCCCGCCGGTCTGACACCGCGCCTCCTCGACGCCGAGCAGTCCAACTCCTCGTTGGTGTACGGGAACTCGTACATTCTCAAGATCTTCCGACGGGTCCTGCCCGGCATCAATCCGGACCTTGAGGTGCCCTGGGCCCTGGCCGGCCAGGGATGCACCCGGGTACCGGCCCCCGTGGCGTGGTTCCGGACCTCGGAACCACAGGTGGCGACCCTCGGGGTGCTCCAGCCGTTCCTGCCGGATGCCGTCGACGGGTGGACCCTGGCGCTCGAATCGCTCACCGCGGGACGGGACTTCACGGACGAGGCGTACGAACTGGGGCGCGCGACCGCCGAGGTGCATCTCGCGCTGGCCGCGGCGTTCGCCCTCGGCGCGCCGACCGGGCACGGGAGCAGGCGACTCGCGGCCGCGATGATCGACCGGCTGGACTCGACCAGCCGGTCGGTGCCGGAGCTGCTGCCCTATGTGAACGGGCTGCGGGGCGCCTTCGACGAACTCGCCGTCCTCGACTCGGGCCGTCCGGTACAGCGGATCCACGGCGATCTGCACCTCGGTCAGGTGCTGTGGGCCAAGGAGCGGTGGTCCGTCATCGACTTCGAGGGCGAACCGGCCCGCCCCATCGCCGAACGCCGGCAGCCGCAGTCCCCCGTACGCGATGTCGCGGGCATGCTGCGTTCCTTCGACTACGCCGCCCGCAGCCGCCATCCGTGGCGTCCGGAGTGGGCCCTGCGCTGCCGGGACGCCTACTGCGCGGGATACGCCACCCAGTCGCGGTGGGATCCGCGTGCGGAGCCCGAGTTGCTGCGGGCGTACGAGACGGACCGGGCCGTGTACGAGGCCCTGTACGAGGCGCGGCACCGGCCCGACTGGCTGCCCGTGCCGATGGCGGCGGTCGCCCGCCTGGCCGAACACAACCCCGCACCGGCCGGCGGTCCGCACACACCGGTCCCTTCCTTCCACTCCTTCCACAGCGCTCAAGGAGGCTGACACCGTGGCAGCCCGCAACATCTCCGTACCCCTGACCCCGCCGTCGTCCGAGGACGTCCGATCCGTCGAGGCCGGTCCGTCCGAGCCGGGGCCGGGCGTACCCGGCGGACGGCAGCCGGTGTCCTCGCTGGATGTGACGGACCGGGAGCGGCTGCTGTCGGGAGCCCACCACGATCCGCACGCGCTGCTCGGGGCGCATCCGGTGCCGGAGGGCGTCATCGTTCGCGCGCTGCGGCCGTTCGCCGCGTCCGTGGCGGTGTCTCTGCCGGACGGGCTGCGGATGGTGCTGGACAGTGAGGGTGACGGCCTTTTCTCGGGGGTGCTGCCGCTCGACGCGGTTCCCGAGTACACGCTGCTGGTCAGGTACGAGGGTGGTGTCGAGCTGGAGGTGGAGGATCCCTACCGTTTCCTGCCCGCGCTCGGCGAACTCGATCTGCATCTCGTCCGTGAGGGCCGGCACGAGGAGCTGTGGCGGGCGCTCGGGGCCGAGCCGATGACGCACCAGGGCGTGGCGGGCACCCGCTTCACGGTGTGGGCGCCGAACGCCCGAGGGGTACGGGTCGCCGGGGACTTCACCTTCTGGGACGGCACGCAGTTCCCGATGCGTTCGCTGGGCGCGGCCGGGGTGTGGGAGCTGTTCCTGCCCGGCGTCGGTGAGGGCGCGCGGTACAAGTTCGAGATCACGTCCCGGCACGGCGGCCGGTTCCTGAAGGCGGACCCGATGGCCCGTCGTACCGAGGTGCCGCCCGACACGGCGTCCGTCGTCACGGCCTCGCACTACGAGTGGCACGACGCGCACTGGCTGGCCCACCGCGCCGACACACCGGTGCATCTGGCCCCGTTCTCGGTGTACGAGGTCCATCTCGCCTCCTGGCGACCCGGTCTCACGTACCGTCAGCTGGCGGACGAGCTGCCCGCGTACGTCGCCGATCTCGGCTTCACCCATGTCGAGCTGATGCCGGTCGCCGAGCATCCCTTCGGCGGCTCCTGGGGCTACCAGGTCACCGGCTTCTACGCACCGACCTCCCGGCTGGGCAGCCCCGACGACTTCAAGTACCTCGTCGACGCACTGCACCGGGCGGGCATCGGCGTGATCATGGACTGGGTGCCCGCGCACTTCCCGAAGGACGACTGGGCGCTGGCCCGCTTCGACGGGGAGCCGCTCTACGAGTCCGGGGACGCCCGGCGTGCCGAGCATCCGGACTGGGGCACCTACGAGTTCGACTTCGGCCGGCGGGAGGTGCGCAACTTCCTCGTCGCCAACGCCGTGTACTGGTGCGAGGAGTTCCACATCGACGGGCTGCGCGTCGACGCCGTCGCCTCGATGCTGTACCTCGACTACTCGCGCGAGGCCGGCCAGTGGGCGCCCAACGCCTTCGGCGGCCGGGAGGACCTCGACGCGATGGCGTTCCTCCAGGAGATGAACGCGACGCTGTACCGGCGGGTGCCGGGGATCGTGACCATCGCGGAGGAGTCGACCGCGTGGGACGGGGTGACCCGCTCCACCGACACCGGTGGTCTCGGTTTCGGGCTGAAGTGGAACATGGGCTGGATGCACGACTCGCTCGTGTACATCAGCCATGAACCCGTGCACCGCAAGTACCACCACAACGAGATGACGTTCGCGATGGTGTACGCGTACAGCGAGAACTACGTGCTGCCGATCTCGCACGACGAAGTCGTCCACGGCAAGCAGGCACTGGTGTCGAAGATGCCTGGCGACTGGTGGCAGCGGCGCGCCGACCACCGTGCCTATCTGGGCTTCATGTGGGCCCACCCGGGCAAACAGCTGCTCTTCATGGGGCAGGAGTTCGCGCAGGGCGCCGAGTGGTCGGAGGCGCACGGTCCCGACTGGGGGCTGCTGGATCCGGCGTACGGCGCGGAGGCGGACCACCGGGGAGTGCGCGATCTCGTCCGCGAACTCAATCAGCAGTACCGGGCCACCGGGGCGCTCTGGGAGCGGGATACCTCTCCTTCCGGGTTCGCGTGGGTCGCCGGGGACGCGGCGGAGGACAATGTCTTCGCCTTCCTGCGCTTCGCGGCGGACGGGAAGCCGCTGCTGGCCGTCTCCAACTTCTCTCCGGTGGTCCGTCACGAGTACCGGCTGGGGGCTCCGGACAACGTGCCCGCCTGGCGGGAGGTCCTGAACACCGACGCTCTGCGCTTCGGCGGCAGCGGTGTCACCCGTGCCGACGCCGTCAGGACCGATGGGGAGGGATGGCAGGGGTGGCCGGCGAGTGTGCGGCTCACGTTGCCGCCGTTGGCGACGGTGTGGCTGCGGCCGGCGTAGGTCTCCGCCGCGCCGGAACGGCCCCAGGGGGTTGGGACGCGCCACGTCGGGCACCTCTCGCCCGGTCCGTTCGTTGCACGGTCGCCTCTTCTCGGCACTGATCCCGCAGCGCAGATTGGACTTCCGTGGCCGACATCGCCTCCCCCTGGCCCCACTCCCCCGTCAAGGTCGGCCTGGTCGGCGCCGGGCCCTGGGCGCGCGGGGTGCACGCGCCCGTGCTCGCCGCCGGACCCGAGACGGAGCTGACGGCGGTGTGGGCGCGACGCCCGGAGGCGGCACGGGAGACCGCCGAGCCGTACGGGGCCGTCGCCGTGGCGCGTTTCGAAGAGCTGCTGGACCGGTGCGAGGCGGTGGCTTTCGCGGTGCCGCCGGACATTCAGGCGGACCTCGCCGGGCGTGCGGCGAAGGCGGGCAAAGCGGTGCTGCTGGAGAAGCCGATCGGGCTGGACGTGCCGTCCGCGCGGCGGCTCGTCGACGCGATCGACGAGGCCGGGGTCGTCTCCCAGGTCGTCCTCACCAATCGCTACCACCCCGTGGCTCAGGAGTTCCTGAGGGCCGCGCGCGGCATCGAGGTGTCGGGCGCCCGTTCGGCCTGTCTGAGCGGAGCCTTCCTCGGAGGCGACTTCGCGACCCCCTGGCGGCTGGAACACGGCGCGCTGCTGGATCTCGGGCCCCACATCCTGGACCTGCTGGACGCCGCCATGGGGCCCGTCGTGCGGGTCCGCGGCACGGGCGATCCGCGCCGGTGGGTCGAGTTGACCTGCGAGCACGAGAGCGGTGCGGTCAGCCAGGCCTCGCTGTCCGGGTCTGTCGACGTGCAGCCCGGGATCATGCGCGTCGAGCTGTTCGGGCCCCGGCCCGGGCTCGTGTACGACAGCGCGGACCTCGACCACGACGAGTGCTGGCCGGTGCTGCGCCAGGCCTTCGCCACTGCAGTACGCACGGGGGTGCCTGGTGAGCTGGACGCCCGACGCGGCCTCTACCTCCAGGAGTTGATCGCGCAGGCCGCGGCGACCGTCGAGAGCTGAGCCCGCTCACCACGCGGGGAGGGGCCCGACCGGGGTTCCGTTCCGGGCGTCGCGTTCGCTGCCGATGGGTCAGGCGCTCGCGCTGTGACGGCGCAGCGCCGGCATCGTCGCCGCCAGCACCAGCATGGAGAGGACGACGAGCAGGCCGCCGCCCACGACCGCCGTACGCGCGCCCAGTGCCGACCCGGCCGTGCCGTGCAGCACGTCGGCCAGGCGTGGGCCGCCCGCGACGACGACCGTGAACACGCCCTGCATCCGGCCCCGGAGTTCGTCGGTGACGGCCGAGAGGAGGATGGCTCCGCGGAAGACCATGGAGACCATGTCGGCGACTCCTGCGGCGGCGAGGAACGCCACGGCCACCCACAGGTTGGCGCTCAGCCCGAACCCGGTGACGGCCACTCCCCAGGCGATCACCGCGGCGATGACCATCAGACCGTGCCGGCGCGCCCGCGAGAAGGTGCCCGACAGGAGACCGCCGAGCACCGCGCCGATGGGAACCGCCGCGAACAGCAGTCCGAGCGCCAGGCCTTCGCCGTACGGCGCGTACGTCTGCGAGGCGAGTTCGGGGAACAGCGCGCGGGGCATGCCGAAGACCATGGCGATGATGTCGGCGAGGAAGGACAGCAGCAGCACCTGGTTGAGCGAGATGTAGCGGAAGCCCTCCGCGATCCCCCGTAGCCCCGCCCGGCCGGCTGCCGCCGCCGCGGTGGTCAGGGGTGGCAGCGCGGGGAGCCGGTAGACGGCCCACACCGTGGCGCACAGGGCCACGGCGTCGATCAGGTAGAGCTCGGCGAGCCCCACCACGGGTATCAGCGCTCCGGCGAGCAGCGGTCCTGCGACCAGGCCGGTCTGCATGACGGTCGAGCCGAGGGCGTTCGCCGCGGCCAGTTCCTCCTTGGGCACGAGCCGGGCGATGGAGGCCTGGCGGGCCGGGGAGTTGAGGCCGAAGAACGCCTGCTGGACCGCGAGCAGCACCATCAGGACGGCGACCGAGCCGAGTCCCGTGACGGCCTGTAGCCAGAAGAGCAGGGAGGTGACGGCTATGCCGGTGTTGGTGACGAGGAGGAGTCTGCGCCGGTCCACGGTGTCCGCGATGGCGCCGCCCCAGAGCGCGAAGACCACGAGGGGCAGCAGTCCCGCGAAGCTCGCGTAGCCGACCCAGGCCGAGGATCCGGTGATGTCGTAGATCTGCTTGGGTACGGCGACGGCGGTGAGCTGGCTGCCCACGGCGGTGACGATGGTCGAGGACCAGAGGCGGCGGTACGCGGGACGGCGCAGCGGTCGGGTGTCCATGGCCCAGCGGCGCCACCCGCTCCTCTTCCGGTCGCCAGGGCTCTCCCTGTCACCCGGGTCACCCGGGTCCGACGGGCTCGACGGCCCCTCGGCTCCGGTCTGCCGCTCCGCGCTGCTGTCCGCACTGCCCTTGCTGGTGTCCACGCCCATCCTGGTTGCTCGATACATCTTTCGACCGGAGGTTCACTATCGCCGATGCGGAACGATCTTCGCTCGGTGGGTCGGTCCGTGGACGGGCGGACCGGCCGGGGGGACCGGACGGGCCGGTGCGCGGGGCGCCGATCAGTTCGCCGAGCCCGACTCGGCGGCCCCGGCCGGGATCCCGGTGAGGAGAAGTTCCGCATCCTGGCGTGCGTGGTCCAGCGCCCCGGGGAAGATACGCAGGCCGTGGGCGACCAGGGCGCCCTCGTGGAGCAGCATCAGGGTCCGGCCCAGGGAGTCGGCCGTGGCGGGCGCGAGAGGGCGTACGAGATCGGTGAACAGCGTGAGCATCCACTGCTTCTGGCCGATGATGATCGCGTATGCCGGGTGGGACGGATCGCCGATCTCCACATGGGCGTTGACCATGCTGCAGCCCCTGGGGCCGTTCGCGTCCATCCAGTCGCGTGCGACGTCGAAGACGGCGAGGACACGGTCCTTCGGCGACTCGGAGGCTTCCAGACGCGGGGCGAGGTCGGCGCGCCAGCGCTCGTCGCGGTCGGCGAGGTACTCGACGACGATCTGCTCCTTGGAGCCGAAGCGGTCGTAGAGCGTCTTCTTCGTGACGCCCGCCTCCGCGGCGATCAGGTCGACGCCGACGGCGTGGATCCCCCGCTCGTAGAACAGTCGCCCGGCCGCCTCCAGGGCACGGCGGGCGGCGGGGGTCATCGGTACTCGGTGGGGGGTGCCCGTGATGCTCATGCGCCAAGGCTATACCGATCTGTATACTCAAGCCGTATATACAGATCGGTATACCCCTGTCGGCCATCCACCTCTGGAGGTGTGCGGTGTCGTGAACATCCTTCTGTCGATCGCGTTCGTAGGGGCCTGGAGCTCCGGTTTCATCGGAGCCAAACTGGGAGCGGGCAGCGCTTCCACCGTCACGCTCCTCATGTGGCGCTTCCTGCCGCTGGCCATCGTCCTCGGCGTCGTCGCCCTGACCGCCACCAGGGCCTCCTGGCGCGGGCTGGGGCCGCGCGACCTGCTCCGGCAGGCCGTCGTCGGGGCACTTTCGCAGAGCGGCTATCTCCTCACCGTGTACTACGCCATCGAGCTGGGCGTCTCCAGCGGAACGACGGCCCTCATCGACGGCACCCAGCCACTGGTGTCCGGAGCGCTGGCCGGGCCGCTGCTGGGCATGGCGGTGTCCCGTACGCAGTGGCTCGGGCTGGGACTGGGCGTGGCCGGTGTCGCCGTCGTCACCTCGGCCGACGCGGGCGCCGCGGCGGGCGTCGCGTGGTGGGCGTATCTCGTGCCGTTCCTCGGCATGTTGTGCCTGGTCGCGGCGACCTTCCTGGACCGCAGGTCCCGCGCGGACGTCCGTCCGATGGTGTCCATGACGATCCACGCCGTCACCAGTGCCCTCGTGTTCACGGTCCTCGCCGCCGTCACCGGAGGCCTGACGCCCCCGGCGGACGGTTCCTTCTGGACCGCAGTGGTGTGGCTCGTGGTGCTCTCCACGTTCGGCGGCTACGGGCTGTACTGGCTGATTCTCAGGCGGTCCGGGGTGACGAAGGTCAACACCCTCATGTTCCTGATGGCCCCCGTCACGGCCGTGTGGGGTGCGCTGATGTTCGGCGAACCCTTCGGGACACAGACGGTGGCAGGGCTGGCGCTCGGCCTGCTGGCCGTGGCCGTCGTACATCGCGGGGACAACGGAGACCACGGAGACCGCGAGAACCGCGGAAACCGCGAGAACCGGGGCGACCTCGACGCCGCCGGCGCTCCCGGCGCTCCCGACGACCTCGTTGACCTCGGTGACTGCCCAGGCCGTCGACGGCCCCCGGCGGCAGCGGGCACGCTCACGCCCCGGCGATCAGCATGGCACCGAGCACGATCATCGTCGCGGCGATCGACGCGTCCAGTACCCGCCACGCCGACGGCCGGGTCAGGAAAGGGCTGAGCAGCCGGGCGCCGAAGCCGAGCGCGACGAACCAGACCAGGCTGGCGATCACCGCGCCGAGGCCGAAGGTCCAGCGCAGGGGCCGCGGTCAGCCGCGATGGAGCCGAGCAGGAACACGGTGTCCAGGTAGACGTGCGGGTTCAGCCAGGGCCCACGCCATGAAGCGGATCATGCAGAGGTACGGCTGAAGATTCTTACGTAGCTTCAGTGTTCGTGAGGTCAGAGCTGCCTCGCGACCTCACGGTGTTCGCGAGCCTCAGGAGGCCGGGCCGGACCCCGCTTCCCGCTCCAGGAAGCTGGTCACCTGGGCGGCGAGGCTGTCCATGGCCGAGTCCGGCCGGGCACCGACCCCGACGGACGAGTCGCGCGGGCCGATGCCGCCCGACCAGAGGTACCGCTCGGTCCAGTCGTCGTCGACCTTCAACTGCACCTGGATGTCCACCAGGGACAGAGAGCCCTCCGGGGCCGCGGCGTACAGGACGGAGGTGACCCGGCGCAGCGGGTAGACGTCGAACCCCTCGATGAACTGGGAGTTGCGCCAGTCCAGAAACGCGCTCTCGCCGTCCGTTCCGATACGGATGTCGAGTTGGCCGTCCTCAAGATGAATACCGAAATGCTCGGTCGTCCTGTTCTCGACGGTCACCCGGAACCGGAAGTAGACGAGGCCCTCGGCCGCGTCGTCACGTCCGCGCGACGGCTCGGCATGTTCCAAACCATGGACGCGAACGCGCAGGCCGGCGTACTCGTCGTCGTACTCCTGCCAGTCACCGACCACATTCGGCTCGTACACGGTCCACCTCTCGGCCTCAGAGGGCTGCTTCCTATCTGGGCGGGCGACGGGGTGTCAAATGAGCAGAATGGGCGTTGGCCAGGGATTTCGCCCCACATGATCGCTGATCAAGCCGTGCGCAGCCAGAACCCTCGTCCCGGGCGTCCCGACCGTATCCCCGGCGTGCTGCACATCACGTCCCGTGCCGGGCCCGGGGATCGTCCGGACACGGCCGGAGCGTCTGCCACCTGGTGTTCCACCGCGCGTTCCGGCCGGTGGCGTATCGGACCGTCGTGTTGACGCAGGGGCGGTCCAGATGGGGAGATGCTCCTGCGACATGACGGCCGACCGTGAGGCAGGGCAAGCGAGCGATGGCATTGCAGATCAGCGCCACCAACCCGGAGCATCCCGCGCTCCTGCTCGACCTGCCCTGGGACATTCCCCTGGAGGAGTGGCCGGAGGACTTCCTGGTGCCGCTGCCACGGGGTATCTCGCGGCACGTGGTGCGGTACGCGCGCGCCGGCTCGGAGGTCGTGGCGGTCAAGGAGCTGGCCGAACGGCCCGCCCTGCGCGAGTACGAGCTGCTGCGGGGTCTCGACCGGCTGAACATCCCGGCGGTCGACCCGCTCGCCGTGGTCACCGGCCGCGCCGACGGGGCCGGCGAGCCGCTGGAGTCCGTACTCATCACGCGCCACCTCGGCGGCTCGATGCCCTACCGGTCGATGTTCGAGACGACCATGCGGCCCGCCACCATGCACCGCCTCATGGACGCGCTGGCCGTGCTGCTGGTCCGGCTCCATCTCGCCGGGTTCGCCTGGGGCGACTGCTCGCTGTCCAACACGCTGTTCCGCCGGGACGCCGGGGCGTACGCCGCGTATCTCGTCGACGCCGAGACCGGGGAGGTGCATCCGCAACTGAGCCCCGGGCAGCGGGAGTACGACCTCGATCTGGCACGTGTCAACATCAGCGGGGAGCTGCTGGACCTGGAGGCCTCCGGCGCGCTGCATCCGTCGGTGGACCCGATCGAGTTCGGCATGGAGATCTGTGAGCGCTACACCGGGCTGTGGCAGGAGGTCACCCGGACGTCGGTGTACCCGGCGGGCAAGCACCACTACATCGACCGCCGGATCCGGCGGCTCAACGAGCTGGGCTTCGACGTCGCCGAGATGCAGATCGCGCACTCCTCCAACGGCGACACCGTCACGTTCGTGCCGAAGGTCGTCGACGCAGGGCACCATCAGCGCCAGTTGCTGCGTCTGACCGGGCTGGACACCGAGGAGAACCAGGCGCGGCGGCTGCTGAACGACCTGGAGAGCTGGATGGCCACCCAGGACGACTACGCGCCCGGCGATCCCCTGACCGCCCGGCCCGAGGTCCTGGCCCACCGGTGGGTCCGGGACGTGTTCCGGCCCACCGTGCGGGCCATACCGGTGGAGCTGCGCGGTTCCATGGATTCGGCGGAGATCTACCACGAGCTCCTCGAACACCGCTGGTACCTGTCCGAGCGGGCGCAGCACGAGATCGATCTGGACACGGTCGTCGAGGACTACGTCACGAACATCCTGCCCAAGGTGCGGGGCTCGCTGTCGCCCCCGACGGGCGCCGCCGGGGCGGGCGTTCAGACCGGCGGGACGACCGCGACCGGGGAGGGCGCGTGATGCACGACCGCGTGGGCCACCGAACCGATCCGTGAGCCCACGGCCGAGCGGCGCGCGCGCCGGCCGACCACCATCAGCTGGGCCCGCGCCGCAACCGAGAGCAGCACCTCACCCGCGCTGCCCATCTCGACCTGACGCGTCACCTGTACGTCGGGGAACCGCTCCAGCCAGGGCTCCAGCGCCTCCGCGAGCGCCTTCTTCTCGTACGGTTCCATGCCACCGGCCTCGTCGAGGAGCGCCAGCGAGCCGGGGCTGTAGGTGAAGACGGTGGGCAGGCTCCAGGCTCGTACGACGCGCAGGGCGGCGCCGCGTGCCGCCGCCGCTTCGAAGGCGAACTCCAGGGCGGCCGCGCTGTCGTCCGGGCCGCCCTGCTGTCCTACGACGATCTCGCGGCCGTCCGCCTCCGACCCGGCCTGGTCCCCGGCCCGTACGAGAACGACGGGCCGCGTCGCCTCGGCGATGACCTGCTGGCCGACGGAGCCGAGCAGGAAGCCGACGATCGCGCCGTGGCCGCGCGAGCCGAGCACCAGTGTCTCGGCCTCCGCGGCAGCGGCGACGAGCGCCTCGACCGGGCCGCCGTCGATGAGGTCGGTGGTCACCGTCAGGCCGGGGTGGCGGCCGGTGACTTCGCCCGCGGTCCGGGTCAGCGCCTCCCGGACGTCCGCCTTGTCGACGTCCGCCGCCCGGTCCTCGCCGGCGGACTCCTCCCAGGCGTGCACGACACGCAGCGGAAGTGATCGGCGTACCGCCTCCCTGGCCGCCCAGTGCAAGGCGGCCAGGGATTCGGCGGATCCGTCTGCTCCCACGGTGATCGGGCGGGTCATGTCGGTGGCCTCCGTAGCGTCGGTCGAGATGCCCACGCTACCGGGATTCATTCGCAGTGCCTCGGCGTTCACGTTGGGGGTGAAGCGAATCTGATGGTGGCGCCGCGGAGCGTCGCCGCATCTGCTCCGGCGGAGCCGGAGATGGCACATTCGTCACTCATGGCGCGAAGCGTCATGACGGCCCGCCCCGGCGGGGCCGGGGAACGCTCATACCGGCCGGTTCTGCTGCTCGATGTACTGCCTGACCACGGAGAGCGGGGCGCCGCCGACAGTTCCGGCGAAGTAGGAGCCGGACCACAGCTTGTTGGCCCGCCAGTAGTGGCGTACCAGGTCGGGAAACTCCTGGCGCAGACGGCGCGAGGAAACGCCCTTGAGGGAGTTGACCAGCTTGGTCACGGCGACCTTGGGCGGGAAGTTCACCAGCAGGTGGACGTGGTTGTCCTCGCCGTTGAACTCCACCAGCTCGCACTCGAAGTCCGTACACACCGATCGCATGATCTCCTCCATGCGCCTCAAGTGGGCATCGGTGAACACTCTGTGCCGGAACTTGGTAACGAAGACCAAGTGGACGTGCATCACGAAAGCACAGTGCCGACCAGTTCTGATCTTCTGCATCTCACCCATAACCCAAGTATGTATCGTGGCCGCCATGCAGCTCAGGTACGCCTTCAGGTTGTACCCGGACACCGGCCAGCGCGCCGCGTTGGCGCAGGCGTTCGGGTGCTCCCGGGTCGTGTTCAACGACGCGGTGCGTGCCCGCGAGGACGCCCGTACGGCGGGCGCGGCGTTCCCGACGGCCGCCGAGCTGTCCACCCGTCTGATCACCCAGGCGAAGCAGACCACCGCACGCTCCTGGCTGGGTGAGGTCTCCGCGGTGGTCCTGCAACAGTCCCTGCGCGACGCCGAGAGCGCGTACCGCAACTTCTTCGCCTCCCTCCAGGGCACCCGCAAGGGTCCCAGGATCGGTCCGCCCCGCTTCAAGTCCCGCAAGGACACCCGTCAGTCGGTCCGGTTCACGGCCAACGCCCGGTGGAAGATCACCGACAGCGGCCGGCTGAACCTGCCGAGGATCGGGGCGGTGAAGGTGAAGTGGTCCCGCACCCTGCCCACCACCCCCACTTCGGTCACCGTCGTCAAGGACGCGGCCGGCCGGTTCTTCGCCTCCTTCGTCATCGACACCGACCCCGCCGCCGACGCCGCCCGGATGCCCGGCACCGACCAGACCATCGGCATCGACCTGGGCCTGAGGCACTTCGCGGTCCTGTCCGACGGCACGAAAATCGACTCCCCCCGGTTTCTGCGCCGCGCGGAGAAGAAACTGAAGAAGACCCAGCGAGAACTGTCCCGCAAGCAGAAGGGGTCCAGGAACCGGAACAAGGCCCGGCTCAAGGTTGCCCGCGCCCACGCCCAGGTCACCGACGCCCGCCATGAGTTCCACCACCAGCTTTCCACCAGGCTGATCTCCGAGAACCAAGGGATCGCCGTGGAGGATCTGGCGGTGGTGGGGCTGGCGCGTACCAGGCTGGCCAAGTCCGTGCACGACGCCGGCTGGGCGTCGTTCGTGAACATGCTCCGCTACAAGGCGCAGCGGTACGGGCGGACCCTGGTGAAGATCGGCCGGTTCGAGCCGACCTCCCAGACCTGTTCCGCCTGCGGCGTTAAGGACGGGCCCAAGCCCCTCAACATCCGGGAGTGGACGTGTGCCGCTTGCGGCGCGGTCCACGACCGGGATGTCAATGCCGCAAAAAATGTGAAGACGGCCGCCGGACTGGCGGTATCGGCCTGCGGAGCCCCGGTAAGACCAGAACTCGTTCTGGCACAGCGCGAAGAAACTTCCCAATCTCGATGTCAAGCGGCTGCGGCAAGGGGAATTGCACCTTGGTAGGGCGTCTTGTCCCGGATCATGGCCCACAGGACGTTGGTTCGCCGACGGGCGAGCGTGAGGACTGCCTGCTTGTGCCCTTTGCCTTCGCTGCGCTTCCGGTCGTAATACGCCTTTGAGACCGGGCAGAACCGCGCACTTACCTGCGCGGACA
>NZ_JBEZJY010000098.1:0-13878 GCF_040651415.1 Streptomyces sp. NPDC048484 | reverse complement strand
GCCTTACGCCTGCCCGGACTTGGGAACCACGCGGGCCGCAGCGCAAGCATCGCGATCACAGCGAGCGACGGGCGCTTACCGGGAAAGACTCAGTGGGTAGTTTTCTCCGCGAACCCCCAAGACTATGCACAGCGTCCCGAAGATCATGCCCCCAACTATGAATAACGCCAACTTGACTTCAGGTTTTGTGGCCATGGGTTCTCCTCGCGACCGCGTGGCTTTGTTTATAAGTCATAAGCTAGAAGGTCGGAGAGAAGCCAAAAATTGCGGCTTTCCGGGCCGCATGGAATGAATCGCCACCCGGAAAGCCTCTCCGTCACCGTGCCTGGTGTCCCAAAAAGACCGGTTGCGGCCGTGAGGGTGCCGCTATCGGCTGCCGCACCGGTAGCGGCCAGGCAGTCTGCGCGGCCAGTGACAACTTTCTCGCCAATATCGAGGACATCGGACAAACTGAACTGTCCGCTGGGCTCGATGCGGTTGACGGGGTCGCCTTCGGCGTAGAGGTAGGGGTTCTTTTCCTGGCCGGAGGGGTCGGGCTGGGTCAGCTTCTCGGTGGTGGTGGAGCGGGTGACTTCCCAAATGGCCATTGGATTCAGCCTGCCCCCGGGTTCTCGGTTGAATCCCGTGTCCACACCGGCAGTTGACGTGCCGGACCGGCCCGGCGCACCGTTGTGGATGCAGGTGTCACCGAGGCGGATTCGCTCCGACTGGTAGGTCGAGCCGTACCGGCCGATGGAGGTCTTGTCACCACCCACACCCACCGTGACCGAGGTCGGCTGGGAGGAGCCCGACCAGGAAGTCTGCCTCCGCGCGCCGTGCAATCCCATGCGGCGTAGAAGCGCGCACCACGCACACCGAACCTGCTCACACCGAAGCCCGTTGCGGACATTTTCCGACCCAGCCGAACCCCTATCGACCGACTTCGTCGATTTCTGGCGCGCGATCGCCCTGGGGACGGTACTTCTGCTTCCATGGTCAACCACAGGGGCCAGGTCATCTTGCTTAATCGGAGGTGAGGCATGCACAGCGGACACCGGAGGTGGACGCTGGCCGTCTACGGCGTGGGCCTGCTCCTTACTGTCGTCGACCTGGCCACCGGTCGGCACACCTCGCTGGTCGGCACCCTGCTGATGTGCCCGCTGCTGGCCGCCACCCGCCTGAACGGCAGGTCCACCGCGCTGTGCGCCGGCTACGCCCTGCTGGCGGCCCTCGCCGTCGCCGGATACGAGCAGGGGCCGGCCAGTCTCCACTCGCCGGACGCACAGGCCCGCCTGACCGTGGTGGCGCTCGCCGGCGGAACGGCCGTCGTGACAGCCCGTCGGCTCACCACCGTCCAGCACCAGTTGGCCGCCGTGGCCGTCAGCGCTCAGCGCGCCATCCTGCGCCCTCTCACGTTCAGTGCCGACGGCCTGTGGGTGTGCGCCCGCTCCCGCTCGGCAGCGCCCCTGGCCGAAATCGGCGGGGATCTGTATGCGTTCGCTCAGACACCGGCCGGCCTGCGCCTGATCATCGGGGACGTGCGCGGCAAGGGCCTGGAGGCCGTCCGCCTGTCCGCCGCTGCCATCGGCCATTTCCGCGACCAGGCCTACACCGCCCCGGACCTGGCCACCCTGACCGCTCGGCTGGACAAGTGCCTGGCCGGTGATCTGGGCCCGGAGGACTTCATCACCGCAGTCCTGGTCGAGATCACGCCCAAACGCCTGACCCTGGCCAACTGCGGCCACCACGCCCCACTGCTGCTGCCTGCCGCGGGTACACCGGTCCTCCTCGAACCGGCTGAACCCAGCACCCCGCTGGGCCTGTCTCCCCAGCCCCTCCTTCAGCAGGTTCCGCTCACCGAAGCGGACCGGGTGCTGTTCTACACCGACGGGCTGGTCGAGGCACGTGACCGTACCGGCAGCATGTTCGCCCTGTCCGATCTCACCCAGCCGTGCAGCCTGCCCTTTCTGGGCGACGCCGTGGAGACCGTTCTCCACCTGGTGGAACGCCGCACCGAGGGAAGGGCCGGCGACGACATCGCACTGATCCTGATCGAGTCCTCCGCCTGATCCCCCATGCCTTCAGTGCTCGAACGCGGGTGACCCTGGTCGAGGATCCGTCTGCCAGGAACTTCGCCGTTACGCAGGAGTGCCCAACTTGCGGTCAGTATCGGAATGTTGGTGAACTCTCACTGTTTCCTTTTTGCTGCGCTCATCATCAAGATAGAGTCGGCTCATGGCACTCATCGAATCCGCTGAATCGGCTGAACCCGCTGTATCCACACCCCGCGTGGCGCTCAAGAAAGTAACTCCCGACGTGTCCGCGACAATGGGCGCACTGCACGGCGCCGCCGTGTCCGCCGCGCAGGAGGCCGAGGTCGAGCCGGAACTTCTGGAACTGATGCGGATTCGCGCATCGCAGATCAACGGCTGCGCGTTCTGTATCGACATGCACACGAAAGACGCCCGTGCGCAGGGCGAGAGCGAGCAACGCGTGTACGCGCTCGACGCCTGGCGGGAGACGCCGTTCTTCAGCCGCCGGGAGCGTGCCGCACTGGCGTTGACCGAGGCAGTGACGCTGGTGCACGACGGGCATGTCCCGGACGCGGTCTACGCACAGGCCGCCGAGGTCTTCGACGAGGCACAGATCGCGGCACTGATCTGGGCGGCCACCGTCATCAACGCGTACAACCGCATCGCGATCGCCACACGGATGGTTCCGGGTGGTTATCAGCCTGCCCAGAAGAAGGCCTGAAAAGATCCGGAGAATGAGCCGATTCGGAAATGGCTTTGCGCGCCGGGCCGCATCAGATCGGTCCGGCGCGTGCCTTTTCGGTACGCTCTGGGGTCAGTCGGCCGGCAGGGGTTCCATACGACTGTCCAGCCATTCCTGCCATTCCTTCGCACGCGGAGCCGGACCCGCGTTCATCGGCCGTCCTTCCCAGCCGGCCACCGGACGAATTCCGTGCAGGGCGTTCACCAGCCACACCTCACGGCCTGCCAACTGGTCCAGGGTTCGTTCGCGGTGTGCCAACTGGATCCCGCTGCGCAGAGCGTGCTCCTGGACGAGCCCCGTGGTGACGCCTGCCAGGATCGGCAGCTGCGGCGGGGGCAGGCACAGGACGTCGTCCTCCCACCACAGCAGGCTGGAGCTCGCCGCCTCCAGCACGAGGCCGGACGGGGCGATCAGCACCGCCTCCTGCGCGCCCTGCCCGGACGCCCGCTGCCTAACCCGGGCCAGCACGTCCAGGTCCGGTCCCTTGCGGCGCGGCACGGTGCGTGGATCGGGCTGACCTGCCGCCCACACCCTCACCTCTGGGGCCTGCGGCGGAGCGTGCCTCAGGAGCAGTCTCAACTGAAGGGAGCCTGCCACCAGTTCGACGCGCGGGAACCAGGATCCCGTGCGGGGCAGCGCGGCCGTCATGTCCCGCCAGAACTCGGTGAGTTGTTGGAGAGATGGCCCTCCGCAGTCACCGCAGGCCCGCAGGAACCGCTCCCGGTGCCGGTCGAAGCCGCGCACCTGCCCGTCCCTGAGCAGCCAGGAGTCCGCGACCAGCAGCTGTGTGTCGGCCGCAAGACCCCCGATCAGTCCATGGCCGGGCACCCAGGCCAACAGTCCTTCTGCGGTTGCCGGTTGTGTCATCAAAGAATCTCTCCTCTCAGTACATCCGTCAGTACGTCCGCCGACGCGTCCGGATTCATCCGCCGGCGCGTCCGCGTGATCAGTACTTCCGGCCGGCACTCGCCGGTGAGCCGTGTCTGGGGCCGTAGGGAGCGTGCTCCAGCCAGGCCCCGCACCACGGCAGTACGGGGGCGAGGGTCGCCGCCGCCCGCTGTTTCGCTTTTACGATCCGGCGCCGCGGCCGCAGATGGGCCAGGGCCACGCCGGCCGCCTCGCTGTTGAACAGAGCGGCCGTGCGCCGGTCCGTCGCGAACTGCGCGACGGCCTCCCTGGTGCCGGCGGCCACGGCTGCCGCTGCCGCCGCCGCGTCCGCGATGCCGCTGTTCATGCCACGGGCACCGAACGGGGGGAAGAGGTGGGCGGCTTCGCCGGCGAGCAGTACCCGGTGCCGGGGATCGGTGAAGTCCGCCGCCACCTTGCGGAGGAACCGGTAGGTCGACACCCAGAGGATCCGCTCGGCGTACCCCTGCCCCACGACCGCGGGCAGCCATTCCCGTACCGCGCTCTCGGTCCCGTAGGACTCTTGGCGGTCGTCGTCCCGGCACTGCAGATCGACCTGGAATCCCCCGGTGAACGGCACCCGCATGACACTGCGGCCGCCGACGCCGGGATGTTCGTAGTGGAAGACCCGCTCCAGCGGAAGTTCGGCTCCGGGGATGTCGGCGACGTCCACGACGACGTGGAAGCCGGCCGAGCTGGTGCCCTCCATCGGGATGCCCAGCTCCTGTCGGACGGCCGAGCGCGCGCCGTCCGCGGCGATGACATGGCTGCCCGTCCAGGCGCGTCCGTCCTCGCCGCTCACCACGACTTCCGTGTCCGTGGCCTTGACAGCTGCCACCCGCGCGTCCCAGACGAACTCCACCCCGGCCGCCTCGCAGGCGGCGAGCAGCAACCGCTCGGTGTCCACCTGGCGCAGGCTGGTGAAGGGCGGTGGGAACGAGGGCGGCGGGAACGTCCGGGCGTACACCTCACGGCCCCGGTACAGGGTGCGTTTGGTCTGCCAGGTCCGTCCGTGCTCCGCGATGCGGGCGGCGAGCCCGGGGCGCATGTCTTCGAGCAGCCGCAGTGTCTCCTTGTGTACGAACAGGGCCCGGCTGCCCGGCCGTTGGCGTCCTTGCGGGTCCGCTTCGAGGAGGGTGACCGGCAGTCCGTGGGCACGCAGGCCGAGCGCCGCCGACATTCCCACGGGGCCGGCGCCCACCACGATGACGGGGCTCATGTCAGGCGCCGCCGGACAGGTCGGCGGTGGCAGTGGCGCTCTCGGTGAGCATGCGGGTGATCTCGACCCGTTTGACCTTCCAGGTGGAGGTCATCGGCAGGTCCTCGAAGCGCCACTGCCGCGGGTCGGCCAGCACCGGCAGGTCCGCGGTGGCCTCCCGCCAGCGCCGCAGGTCGAGGGGCTGTTCGCGCCGGACGCACACCACCGGTACCGGCTCGCGGTCGACGCCGGGCACGATCACGACCTCGCGCAGCTCGTCGAGGCGGGACATCAGCGTGTCCTCGATCTCCAGGTTGCTGTGCACGGCGTCGATCTGGTCGATCTCACGGTCGATCAGATACAGCGCGCCCCACCGGTTCCGGTGCCCCATGTCGCCCATCTGCCACCAGCCGCCGTCCAGTTGACGGTCGTACTGCTGCTGCGCGCCGAGGTAGGTGAGGATCCTGCCCCTGGTCCGCGCCTCGATACGGCCGGGGTCGCCGGGCCGGACCCGTCGTCCCGCGCTGTCGGCGATCCGGACCCTGGTGAAGCCGGGGATGCCGATGCCGACCCGGCGGCCGTCGGCGCGGGCCGCGCTGCGCCGGGTGTACCACTGGAAGGCGACCGGGCCCGTCTCGCTCTGCCCGTACAACTGGATCAGCCAGGGCGAGCGCCGGTTCGAGGCGCCGAGCAGCCGCTGCACGGTACGCGGGTGGATGGCGTCGAAGGTGCTGCCGTACGAGCGGACGCGGGCCAGCGGAGCGCCGGGCGCGTCCGCCAGCTCCTCCCACAGCACGAAGGTGTTGGGGTGGGTCTCGACGATGCCGGGGCGGTGCCGCGCCAGCAGCGGGCCGGCGGCGGCGGGCTCGGGGTCGGTGATGAACAGCAGCGGGCTGCCGAAGTGCAGCAGGACGCCGAGCAGATGGTAGAAGCGCGAGTGCACGAAGGACAGGTGCAGGGCCGCGGTCTCGCCCCGGGTCGGCCAGCCCATGGCCTTCTGCGGTACGAGCCGGTTCCACATGGTGTTCGCGCAGTGCACGGCGAGCTTGGGGTCGCCGGTCGTGCCCGAGCTGTGGGTGATGAGCGCGGGTTCGCGGGGGTGCAGCCGGACGGGCCCGTGGGGTGGGGCGCCGGCGTACTTGTCCAGCGGGACCGCGCCGGGCGCGTCGTCCACGCTGAGCGTCCGCCGTACGAGTCCCGCGATCTCGATGTCCTTGAGCGGGCCGGTGAGCTTCGCCCGGTCGGTGATCAGCCAGGGCTCGCTCAGCCGCTTGAGGAGCCGGCCGACGACCGGGCCCGCCAGGCCCGGTGAGAGCAGGACGGGTACGGCGCCGATCCGGGAGACGGCACAGGCCAGCAGGACGATGTCGACGTTGTCCGTCTTGTGTACGACGACGTGCTCGGAGGGCCGGACGCCGGCCTCCCACAGCCGGCCCGACAGCTCGTCGACCACTGCCGCCAGGAGCGGATAGGTGAGGTCGAGTCCGAGGCCGGGGTTGACGTCCAGCGGCCGGTCCAGGGTGACCGGGACGGCTCCGTGCCGGGCGGCGGCCTGCCCGAGCATCGGGCCCAGGTAGAACCCGCGGTCGGGGAGCAGGGGCTGCGGTCGGGGCATGGGCCCGTTCCTTTCTGCGCTGTGAGCGTTCACGGTCACCACGGCCACGGTCACCACGCCCCTCTGCGTACGAGGTGACGGCGGAGCTTGCCGGTCGGGGTGCGGGGCAGTGACGGCACGACCTGGATGGTTCTGGGCACCTTGAAGGCGGCGAGGTGTTCGCGGGCCAGGGCGATGAGTGCGGCCTGCAGGTCGGACCTGGTGGCCGCGAAGGTCGGGGCGGCCGTCGCCGACACGCCGATGACGACGTAGGCCCGCAGTGCGGTCGCACCGCGTTCGTCGGTGGCGGACGCGACGGCGACCTCACGTACCGCGGGATGCTTTCGCAGTACGGCTTCCACTTCCAGCGGGGAGACGGTGATGCCCCCCACCAGCTCCATGTCGTCGGCCCTGCCCAGGATGCGGTACGTGCCGTCCGCCTCGCGCAGCGCCCGGTCCCGGGTGGCGAGCCATCCGCCGGCCAGGACGCGCTCCGTCTCCTCGGGCAGGTTCAGGTATCCGGGTGTCACCGTCGGTCCGCGTACGAAGAGTTCGCCCTCCGTGCCGTCCGGCGCGGGGCGCCCCGCGCGGTCCCGCACCTCCAGGTCGAAGCCGGGCACCGGCCGGCCGACGGTGCCCGGGGTGTTGGCGTCGAGACTGTTGGCGCAGAAGGCGTGTCCGGCCTCCGTGGAGCCGATCTGTTCCAGTACGGGCGCGCCGAGCAGTTCGGTGACGCGCTCGCCGAGCCCGGCGGGCATGCCTTCGCCGGCCGACACGGCGGCGCGTACGGAGGCGAAGCAGCCGGCGTGCCCGTCGGCGCGCTCGGCGACCAGCGCCGCGTACGCCGAGGGGACGGAGTAGAGGAGGGTCACCCGGTGGCGGGCGA
Source organism: Streptomyces sp. NPDC048484 (assembly GCF_040651415.1). Lineage (NCBI taxonomy): Bacteria > Bacillati > Actinomycetota > Actinomycetes > Kitasatosporales > Streptomycetaceae > Streptomyces > Streptomyces sp. NPDC048484. The sequence goes on along the minus strand of NZ_JBEZJY010000098.1, from coordinate 6,540 downwards.
CGAGTTCGTCCACCGCTGCGGGCGAGGGCCGCCGGTCGACCAGTACGGCCGAGGACCCCGAGAAGAGCGGGAAGGCGAAGGCGTTGCCGAAGCCGTAGGCGAAGAACAGCTTCGACACCGACAGGGTGACGTCGTCCGGGGTGATGCGCAGCAGCCGGTCGCCGACGAGTTCGTGGTACGCCCCGGGGTCGCCGTGGCAGTGCACGACCCCCTTGGGGGTTCCGGTCGTGCCGGAGGTGTACTGGATGTAGAGCGGGGTGCGCGGACCGGCCGGATGAGCGCCGGTGACCGGCGGGGCGCCGCGGGTGAGCGCGACGAGCAGGTCGGCGCCCAGTTGCGTCCGTCCGGCGAACCTCTCCTCCAGGCCCGGACCGGTCACGCACAGCTCGGCCCCGGCGTCGTCGGCCATGAACTCGTGGTTGGCCGCGGTCAGCTCGGGGTTGACGAGGACCGCGACCGCGCCGAGCCGGGCGGTGGCGAGGAAGGCCGTCACCCAGGCGAGGGAGTCGGGCAGTGCGAGCAGCACCCGGTCTCCGGGGCGGACGCCGTGGTCGGCCAGTACACCGGCGGCGCGCGACGCGAGGTCGTGCACCTCGCCGTGGGTCCAGGACCGGTGGCCCTGGTGGAAGGCGGGCCGGTCGGTCCAGCCCTGCCGCTCGGCCAGCGCGGGGAGCGCGGCGGCCAGGTTGCCGCTCTCGGTGGCCGCGCCGGTCTCCGCGGCTCGGGCACGTGCCGTGCCGGCGGGGCTCGGGGCGGAGGTCGGGGGCGTCACCGGACCCGCTCCGGCAGGGGGACGGGCACGGCAGCGGTGGACTCACGGTGGGCCCGCAGTTGCGCGGCGGTCTTCAGCAGCATCTCGTCGTACTCCGCCTCGGGGTCGGAGTCGAGGACGATGGCGCCGCCCGCGCCCAGGTGCATCCGGTCGCCGGTGAGGACGGCGGTGCGGATGACGATGCTGAGGTCGGCTCCGCCGCTGCAGCCGAGATAGCCGAGAGCGCCGGAGTAGACGCCACGGGCCTCGGTCTCCAGCGTGTCGATGATCTCCATCGTGCGCAGTTTCGGTGCTCCGGTCATCGAGCCGCCGGGGAAGCAGGCGCGGACGCAGTCCACCGCGCCGGTGCCCGCGCGAAGTCGGCCCTCGACGGTGGAGACGAGCTGGTGCACGGTGGCGTACGTCTCGGTGGCCATCAGACGGGGGACGCGGACCGTCGCGGTCTCGCAGACCCGGCCCAGGTCGTTGCGGAGCAGGTCGACGATCATCAGGTTCTCGGCGCGGGTCTTGGCGTCGGCAGCGAGCGAGTCCCTCAGCCTGGCGTCCTCCTCCGGGCGGCTGTCGCGGGGGGCTGTGCCCTTGATGGGCCTGGCCTCGGCGACGCCGTTGCGGGTGATCCGCAGGAACCGCTCGGGAGACGCGCCGGCCACGGCCACCTCACCGAACTTCAGGTACGCGGCATAGGGGGCCGGGTTGATGCGCCGGAGCACCCGGTAGTAGGCCAGCGGGTCGGTCGGTGCGGGTAATTCGGCGGCGTTGGTCAGGCAGATCTCGTAGCTGGTGCCGGCCTTCAGCTCGCGCCGGCAGGCCTCGATGTCGGCGAGGTAGGTCGCACGGTCGCGGACCAGCCACGGTTCGGCGGCACGGAGGCCGGGCTCGGCGGCGGACGGCGGTGTCGGAGCGGGGCCGGGCGGCGACACGCAGCTCAGCTGCTCGACCGCGCCGTCGAGCCAGTCGGTGGCGTCCCGCGTGCCCTGCGGGGTGTTCTCCGCCAGGCAGACGGCGTAGGTGCACGCGTCCCGGTGGTCGACCGCGATCAGCCGGTCGGCGAAGAGCCAGCAGGCGTCCGGGGTCTGGGCCCGGTGGCGGTTCGGCGAACCGCAGTCGGCCTTCAGCTCGTAGCCGAAGTAACCGACATAGCCGCCTGTGAAGTCGAAGGGCAGTTCGGCGGCGTCCACATGACGGGCCGCCAACTGCCGCTTCAGATAGTCGAAGACGCTGGCCCGGATCTTGCGTACGGGGCGGCCCGTCCGCTCGATCTCACAGACGCCGCTCTCGACGTCGTAGCGCACGAACTCGGCCAGCGGACCTGTGCCGTCGCCGAAGAACGAGAAGCGGGACTGCCTTTCCTCGACCCGCGCGCTGTCCAGCCAGAACGCTCTCGGCGCGTCCGCGCACATCCGGGTGAAGGCCGTCTCGGCGTCCACGGCGGCCGCGATCCGGCGGGTGTGCAGCCGGTAGCCGGCCGGCGCGGGCCGCCGGGGCCGGGGCACGAAGACCGTGGACGCGCTGTTCTCGGTACGGGGCCGCGCCACTCGGGGCTCGGCCGACCGGACCGTGCGGGGCCGGGCTGCCGTGAGACTCCGGAAGTTCAGGAACAGCCGGTGGCCGAACTCGGTGAGGACGGACTCCGGATGGAACTGCACACCCCACAGTGGCCGGGTGCGGTGCCGCAGCCCCATGAGTACGCCGTCCTCGGCCCAGGCGGTGCCCTTGAGGCTCGCGGGCAGCGGCTCCCGTACGGACAGCGAGTGGTAGCGGACCGCGGTGAAGTCCTGCGGCAGTCCGCGGAACAGGTCCTCGCCGTCGTGCCGGATTCTGGAGAGGTGCCCGTGCCGTGGCTGCGGTGCGGCCGCCACCCGGGCTCGCTCGCCCGCCGCGATGCCCTGGTGCCCCAGACAGACGCCGAGGACGGGGATGACGGACTCCGCGAGCACCGTGGCGCCGATCCCGAAGTCGCGGGGCCGTTCGGGGTGTCCGGGCCCGGGCGACACCACCACGTTGTCGAACTCCCGGAGGTCCGGGAGACCGTCGGCCGAGGCGTCGTTGAGGACCACCGTCGGCTCCTCGCCGTTGACCTCGGCGATCAGCTGGAACAGGTTGTACGTGTACGAGTCGTAATTGTCGATGAGCAGGGTCTTCACCCGCCCACCCCCCTTTTTCGTCTTTCTCAGCCTTGCACAGCCCTGCGTTTGTGCCGTCCGCGTATCGCCTGCAGCGGCGGGTACAGCCATTTCTTGAAGAAACGCTGAAGTCGCGGCATAAGGATCCACGTGACCATGGCCGTGACGGCCAGACACAGCAGCAGAGTGCGGATGAGAGGGTTGAGACTGCCGAGATAAGGAAGTATTGCCAAATTGAATACGAGCACAGGAGGGAAGACCGCACTCATATTCACGAACCAAAGCTTCCACTTCGGCGGCGGGCGCGGGGCCGCCGCGGTGGCGGAAGCAGTTTCCGTCTGCGAATCGAACCAGACCCTGGAGCCTTGCACGGTCCGCCGGCCGGTCTCCCGGGCCAGCGTCTCGCCGCGGGCCCGCCAGTGTGCCCGTTCTGGCGAGGTGTCCCAGGCCAGCGCGGAATCTTCGCTGGTGAAGCGGTAGACCACATGCCACTCCGCCTCTCCGTCGACGAGCACACCACCGCCAAGAAAACCCGGTTGATCCGCTCCGGCACGCAGTACACCCCACCCCCACGAGTGGAACTCGGCCTCACGGCCGGGCACCACTCGATACGCGACGGTGACGGTTACGGGATTCCTGGTCACGCCCCTGAATACGGAAAGGGAAGACTCGCTGTTCAACTCTCAACGGAATTTTCACCGTCGCCCGGCTCGCACCTCATCGTCAGCTTTGCAACCGATTTGGCACACTTTGACGGATACCCCTTGCGGGCACTTTCCGAATTCCTGAAATCCCTTGCCGAACGCTCGGACAAAGCGTCATCATCGATGTCGGGGGCGCATTGTTCGGCCAGCAAAGGGCTGCTCTTGCCGACCTGGCGAAAAGGCCGGGACCCTCGGGGACAACGGCAGCCCGGTCGAGAGGGTGCGCGGTCTGCGGGCCGTCACGGCCTTCGCGATGACCCGGCGGCGTCGGCGGTCAGGCCCTATGCGGTATTCGCGGCCGTCAACTTGTTGTTCGCCCGGACCAGGCCGCCGTAGCGTTCGTCCTGGTCCTGCGTCATCGGGGGTGGCCAGGTCGCTCGCCGCCGCTATGCCTGAGCGTTTTACTTGGCCCCTGAGCGCCCTACTACTCCAGCAGTACTTCGTGGCTTGACCTGGGGGAACGTAGAGCGGTGGGAGTGTAGCGGGCAGCGTGCCGTCATGGACGGCTTCTGCCTGCACGCCCCTCGAAGGAGTGCCCACGACGGCGGTAGTGGCAGAGGCGGGCCACCGCTTGGCGTCGTCGGCGCCAGTGCGACCAGCTCAACGCATGGGTGTGGGCGCGAAGGGCTCGGGGTGCGTGAGCTGCCAGGAGTCGCCGCACGTCCGCCACGGTGAGCTCGATGACCACGGCATCCTCACCGACAGATCCCCCTTTTCGGCTGCTCGCGCGCTCATCGCCGCGAGGAAGGCATGCGCGAGCATGGCCAGGGTGATGTGTCGGTACCAGCCGACGTAGCGTCGGACTTCGTACTCGTCCAGGCCGCACTCGTTCTTCGCCGCCTGGAAACACTCCTCGATCGCCCACCGGGCGCCGGCGACCCGCACCAGTTCGTCCACTGCGACATCCAGCGGTGCGTATCCGAGGTAGTAGGCGATCTCGTCCGGCCGGCTCAAACCGCGTCGCGCCAGCGCCCACCGGCGACGGATCAACACGCCGTCCTGGTGGTCGTACTCGACCACTGGCCGCAACTGGACAGCCGCCCAGTCGTACTCACGCTGCCCCTTCGCGCCCGCGCCGCAGGAACGGCGTTCCCATGCCTGGCCGGGGGCCTGCTCGAAGGCCCTGTCGATGCGCGGGCCGGCCAGGGAGAACTGGGACTTGGGGACGGCCAGGACACAGCCGACGCCGGATGTTTCCAGCATCCGGCGGAAGCGGTTGTCCTGACCGTAGGCGGCATCCGCCGTCACCCAGGCAACCGGCAGCGGCGAGGCCAGCGCCCTGCGGACGATTGCCGCAGCGAGGGTGTTCTTGGCGGGGAACTCCCGCTGATCGGGGACTTTGGCCGCGCGGCAGCGGTCACGGTCGTCGGTCCAGGACCTGGGCAGGTAGAGCTCCCGGTCCACCAGGGCGCGGCCGGCGGAGCTGGCGTAGGCGGCGAAGACGCCGATCTGGCAGTTCTCAGTGCGGCCGGCGGTGCCGGTGTATTGGCGCTGGACGCCGACCGTGCCGGTGCCCTTCTTCACATCGCCGGTCTCGTCCACGACCAGTACCGCCGCCTCGTCGTGGAGATGTTCGACGACGTACTCGCGCACATCGTCCCGCACGGCATCAGCATCCCAGGACGCCCGGCACAGCAGGTGCTGCATGCCGTGCGGGGTCGTCTCCCCCGGCCCACTCCGCGATCGTCCAGCAGTTCTTGCGAGGCAGGTCCGACAACAGCCCGAGCACGAACGCCCGTGCCCGGCGCCGTGGTTCCACCCGCGCGAACCGCCCAGCAATACAGCCCATCAGGACCTTAAACACTTCCTGCCAGCGGGCAAGATCTATGCCGTGACCTGCGGCCAGCGTCTGATCTTCTGCCTTCACACACCGATGATCACCGGTGGCCGCACCCATTCTTGGACCGGCCCCCAACGGCACGACCACGCACCGCTGTTGGAGCACTCGCAGGTCGGTGGAGAGGGCGAAGGGCCACTGTCAGCGCCGGGTGATAGGAAGCTGGGATGACCCAGACACTTGCCTTCGAAGATCTGCTGGCCCTGGTCCGGGACCGCTCCGCCGCCCTGCGCGGCAGCGTCGCGGGCTCCCTCGATCTGGATGTCCGCGTCCCCAGCTGCCCCGACTGGTCGCTCCGCGACCTCGTTGAGCACCTCACCGAGGTGCACCGGTTCTGGGCGGCGGCGGTCGTGGCCGGCCCCAGTGAGAAGCCCCCGACCGTGGCACCGGCCGATGACACACTGTCAGCCGACCTCCTGGTCCGTTCGGCCGCAGCCACCCAGGAACTGATCGCCGCCCTGCGAACCGCAGGTCCCGCGGTGGACTGCTGGACCTGGTGGGGCGACTCCGGCGTCCCGACGACGAGTGGTGCCGTGGCGCGCCACCAGGTCCAGGAGGCCGCTGTCCACGCCTTCGACGCCCAGCTCGTCACCTCAACTCCCCAGCCTGTCCCGGCGGTTGTCGCACTCGACGGCATTGCCGAGTTCATCGGCATCAGCCATGGCACCGCCGGTCCCTGGCCGCACGAGCCGGCCCGGATCGGCCTGCACGCCGCCGAGGGCCAGTCATGGCTGCTCGACCTGACGACATCGGGATCGCACCTCATCGACGGCCAACATGAAACGGACGCCGACCTCCACGGATCCGCGAGCAACCTGTTGCTCGCCCTGCACGGCCGCCTCCCCTTGGACAGCCTGCGAAGCGAGGGTGACCGCGCCACCCTGGAGAACCTCCTGAACTGGCCAGACCTGGGTTGATCTCCCAGCCCGAGAAACCCCCTGCAGTGCGGTGCTCCGACGCTCTGGCCTGCGGCTTCCGCCACAAGATCACGATCTACAGCTGAAGTACTAGCCCTTCAGTTGGAGATCGGTTCCGCTGCGGTAGTTCGACGGTTCGGTGGTGGTGGGCCGGATGTCGTGGTGCGGGTGTGACCTCGAGGGCTGC
>NZ_JBEZJY010000097.1:0-14265 GCF_040651415.1 Streptomyces sp. NPDC048484 | reverse complement strand
CCCTCCGACGCACCAGCCACGACTACCTCCGACCACTGTCGGCTCTCGGCCTCAAGTGATCAACCCGGACAGATCCCGATCATGCAATGACCCTGGCCCTGGTCGGGGTCAGCCGCAGCGGAACGAGTTACCTTTTCGCCTTCTTCCTCGCCGGTCACATCGGGTACCGGCTGGAGACCAGGCCGGCGCTCGTTCTCGCGGGGATGTGCAGTCTGCTCTGCGGGGGTGTCCTGTACTTCCACCTCGGGCCGGGGCACCACCTGTTGCCCTGGGTCCTCGGTCTCGTCACCGGCGCGCCCGTTTTGGTCGGCATCATCAACCGCAGTCAGCGCCAGGCCGTCCTGGCGGCGATCACGGCAGCCGAGTCGTCCGAACGTGCCGCCCGGGCCGAGGCCCAGACCGCCGTGCTGACCGAACGCAGCCGGATCGCCCGGGACGTGCACGACGTACTGGCGCACTCGCTGGCCGGGATCAACATGCAGTTGGAACTGGCCGATGCACTGCTCGACACCGGTGACCTGGAGAAGGTTCGGGAGGCCAACAACAAGGCCCACGGCCTGGGCAAAGAGAGCCTGAAGCAGGCGCAGTGGACCGTGCACGCGCTGCGCGAGGACTCGCTACCGCTGCTGGAGAGCCTGAGCGCGATGCTCGAATCGTCGGGCCACCGTGACGTTCTCACCGTCACCGGGGCCGTCCGTGAGGTGCCGGCCCGAGTGACGCAGAATCTGCTGCGGATCGCCCAGGAGGCGCTGACCAACGCCGCTCGGTACGCGCCCGGGGGAGACGTCGGCGTGCAGCTGACGTTTGCCGCCTCATCGACCACACTGAGGATCTGCAACCGCCCCGCCACTCGTAAGGTGAACGCAGGTGTCGGCAGCGGGATGGGGCTGATAGGCATGCGCGAACGCGTCGCTCTGCTGGGCGGAACCGTCACCGCTGGCCCGGTCACCGAGGGACCCGATCAGGGAGGCTGGAAAGTGGAGGCAGTGATCCCGGATGAGTGAACCGACCGAAAAACCACAGCGGTTGAGGGTGGTCGTCGCCGACGATCAGGCCGCCGTCCGGGAGCCGCTCGCCGCCGTACTCGGGCTGTCCGAGGACATCGACGTCGTCGCGGCCGCCGCGGACGGCAGCGAGGTACTGACGGCTGTTGCCTCCGGGCTGGTGAACGTGGTGCTGATGGACCTGCGCATGCCCGTGATGGACGGCATCGAGGCAACCCGTCGGCTGGGCGAGGAGCACCCGGAGGTGGCGGTGGTCGTGCTGACCACCTTCGCCGACGACGAGTCGATCCTGGGCGCGCTGAGCGCAGGGGCCCGTGGATACCTGACCAAGAACGCGGGACGCCAGGACATCATCCGGGCGATCCGGGCCGCTGCCGCGGGCCAGTCCGTGCTCGACCGCGAGGTCCAGGACCGGCTGCTCGCCACCGTCAGGACCAAGGCGCCGGTGGTGGGACAGGCTCTGCCCGAGGACCTCACACCCCGCGAACGCGAAGTCCTCACGCTGATCGGCCGGGGCCTGCCCAACCGGGGTATCGCCGAGAAGCTCTTCATCAGCGAGGCCACCGTCAAGACCCACATCAACAACCTGTTCGCCAAGGCCGGGATCCGCGACCGGGCCGATGCCGTTCGTCGAGCCATCGAGGCAGGCCTGACCTGACCTGCCTGAGACACCGCAGCCGACGTGCACCGGGCCGGTTCGTGGTTGGTGCCCTCACGCGACCCGGCGCCCCCAGCGGGCCGTACAAGGTCTACCCGGACCTGGGGTCTCGTCAGATCCAGCCGCGGGTGCGGGCGTAGCCGGCGGCGAGGGTGGCGGCGCCCGTGCCGCAGACGAGCGGGGGCCAACGCCTGACGGTCGTGAGGACCGCGTAGCGGATGGTGACCCCCCAACCCTGGCGTGCCGCTTCGAGGAAGCGATCGGTGCCCACACATGAGCATGGCCGTGTGTCCGGCTGGTGTGCGGGCGGATTCTTGCGTTTGGCTCCCACAGCCGTACCTCCTCCTCGACGCCCGGCCGGGACCTCCGCGGGCTACGCATCCAGGACACCGCCGGCCCCACCCCCGGCGGACACCCCCTCAGAAGGCCCTTGCGCCCCCCGTAGCGTGCTGGGCCTCCGCTGACGACAATGGCGCCATGGTCTTTGAGCCGCCCGCCGCCCTTGAGACGCTCGGCTCGTTCGGCGAAGTAATCTCGTGGGCGGTCAGCGCCTGGGCACCGCCGGACGGGCCGGGGTCGATCCGGGAGATGGCCGATGCCGGGCTCGTCCGCGAGTCGAACACGGTGGCCACCGGAGGCACGGGGATCGCGGCGAACAACCACGCCAAGTGGTACGTCCTCCTGGGCCAGTTCGACGCGGCGGGCTTTCACGAGTTGAGCCTGCGGCGTACCCCCTCATGGCGGACCGCCGAGACCGAGGCGAGCAAGGTGACCCGGCGCTGGTTCGACGGCCCTGGGGCCGGTATGGAAAAGCTCGACCAGCTGGCCCGTGGACTCCTGCTGCCTGCGGAGGTCGCCGCGTGGATCCGCGATCGCCGACGCCTGTTGAGCACATCGGCCACGCCGTTCAGGCCGGCCTCGGTCATGGCGGCGGTGGAGGCCACCCGGGGCGTGGTCCGCGACCACCGCATTTTCGATCGCTGGCTCTCGGGGCTGCGGCACGCGATGATCGCCCCGGCCCCGTGGCAACCGCGCTGGGCCGAGGACATCCCACGGCCGTCGCTGCCGCGGCTCACCGGGCAACCGCTGACGGTCGTCAGCGGCGACATGGGCAGCGGCAAGAGCCGCTACATCAGGCAGCAGCTCGCACGGTACGTCCAGCATGTGCGCGCGACCGAACCGGTGCGGTTGGTCGTTCCGCTGCTTCTGGAGGCGGAGCAATTGCCGTGCGTGGTGGCAGCCGCGGATCCGTGGGCGGCCGCCGTTCGCGCCTTCCTTGTCGGATATTCGCCAACCATCAGCATCGAGGAGCGGGAGCGGCTCGCCGACCTGCTGGTGGCCCGCTGTCGAGCCGGTGACATCAGTATGGTCGTCGCCTGTGACGGGCTTGACGAACTGCCGCACAGGACGCTGATGCATCTGCTCGATCAGGCGTCCGGCCCGGTGGTCCGCTTCTTGCGGGCGGAAGGCGCCTCGGTCGTGCTCGGTGTCCGCAGCGGCACCGACGCAGAGCGCATCACCACGGCGTTCGTCGAAGGCGCGTCGAAAGCCACCGTCGAACCGGCCAGGGTCGGCGCCCTGAACCGTGCGGAACTGGTGGCGCTGGCCCGGGCCTGGCGTGTCCCGCTGCCGCCCGGGCACCTCGCTGAGTTCCTGGCCCGCTATCCCACTGCGCTTCTGGCCGCCTGCGGTTTGGCCACCGGCGCCACGGAGCAGAACGACTCACAGCTTCTGGAAGGTGTGGTGCGGCGGCTGTTCGCCGGGGAGTGGAAGGACGGCGCCGAGTTGGCGCCGCCCTCTATGGACTCCGCGCTCGGCGCCGCGGCCGATGTCGCCTTCGCGATGGCGACGGACGGGGCAGAATGGCGCTACTCGGCGTCCGCGGCCTGGGTGCGCCGCAGAGCCACCGCGGTCGCCGGAGACGGCGTACTCACGGCGTTGGAGCGACTGCTGCCGCAGCTGCTCCAACAGCACACCCACGACGTCACCTGGACCCATGCGGCCGTGCAGGAATTCCTGGTGGGGTGGCATCTGGGTAACGGCATGCCGGGGGACAAGGCCCGAGAGTTCTTACGCCGCCGCTGGTGGCAGCACGCGCAGTGGCGGCGGGTCACCATACATACGCTCGCGTGCACCCGCGATCCGCAACCGTTGCTTGATCTCCTGGTCACCGAGGCGCGCACTGATCCTTTCGCCGTTCTGGACCGGCTGCTCCTGCAGTGTGCGCATGTCGTGCCGGTGTCGGAGCCGGCCCGTCTGGATGCCTTGACCCGGTTGCGGCCTCAGGCGACAGCTTTGGTGCCCATCTCCAGACGCTTCCATTCGTACCGTGATTCGATGCCGGACGGGTTGAAACGAGTGCCGGAGTTGCTGCGGTCTCATGGCAGTAACGCCTTCACCGGGTGTGGCGTCGCCGATTTCCTGTATCCGCAGTTGGAATGGGAGATCAAACACCACAACTCGACGGGTGAGCCGATCCGGCATCATTTCAGCCCACTGTTCGTGTCGGCTCTGCGGGCCGGATTCCCGGTCGCGGTGCGTTTGTTCCGCCAGTGCGCCGGCCTGGTGAGCCCCGCGGTGCCTATGGGGGTATTCTTCAACGCCGCCGAGATCGTGGCGGCGGCAGCGCCCTGGATCGAGACGACCGAGCTGTTCCTGCTGAACGACCCGTCGCGCAAGCACCCATGGATCAAGGGCGAGGCCCGGTTCGCGATCACCACGGAACTGTGGGCGCGCGGCGTCACCGTCCGCATCTCCCAACTCGCGCGGCGCGCCGAGCTGGGTCTCCTCATGGCCAATCTCGGGCCGGTGGACACCGCGCGCCTGCTCTCCAGCACCTGCGGCTCGCCTGCCGCCGGCAGCCAGTGCAGCCGGGATGAACTGAGTTCAACTGCTGACGAGACGATCGCTCAGGCCGGTACCGACCAACTGACTGCGCTGCTCGACGAATCATCGATTACCGCGCCGATGCGGGTGGCCGTGGCACTGCAACTGATGCGACGCGGCCAGGCATTGGCCCGGGAGGCTGTGACGAGTGAGTGTGTCGCACAGACACTCGCCCACCGTTGCCGTTCGTCGACGTCGAGGGCACAGGCCATCGAACTGCTTGACGGCCTGTTGTACGACCGGCAGTTCGGCTGGGCGCAGGACGCACTCGCCGGGGCCACCAGCGTCGCGGTCGTGCGGGTCTTGGCGCGGCACGGCCGCCGCCGAGCTGCCCGCGCTGTCCTCGACCGGGTTCTCGCCGAGACCGGGAGGTACGGGCTGGGGCTCCTGCCGGTGCTGGAATTCGACATCGACTTGACCGAGCCGCAAGTCGTGGACCTTCTTCAGCGCACCCACCACAGCGGGGACGGCGCGGACGGCGAGGACCGCGAGCGGATCCATCGCGCGCTCCGCCGGATCGGACCCGACGCACGGCGTGCGGTATGGCAGTACGCGGCTCCCAACGGGTTCGTGCGGAGCTATGTGGAGGCCGGCTACCAGATCGAAAAGTGGATGCTCCATGAGGTGCTGTCATTGGAGGAACTGCGGGACGCGGTCCAGTCGGCGCCGACCACGGAGCGAGCACTCCAGCTGCTGAGATCCGTTCTCCGGGTGAGCCCGCCCGAGGCGCGAAACCTGGCAGCCGAGATCGCGGGTACCGGCTGGGAAGAGCACCTCGCCCGGTGCAGCTCGCACATGTCCTGCCGCTTCTTCAGGGGGCTGTCGGAGCTGTTCCCCACAGACATCCGCGAGCAGGTCGCGATCCACGGTGAGGGGCTGGAACTCATCGCAGTCGGCCGGTACGACCTCATGTCGCATTGGCGGCCCAATCAGACCGTCCTCGGCAGGATGAACGCGCACCGACCCGTCGCCGAGGCCCTGGCCGTAGCGGCCGCCAACGACACTGCCGGTCTTGATCGTCTGAAGGAGCTGGCGCTGCACGACGACGACTACGAGAGCGCATTGGCCAAGGCCAGCCCGGCAGTTGGCCGATCCGTCATGGAATCGCGGATCGCATCGAAGGAGGTGGTCCTGGACCACAACCGCGCCTATCGCCTGTTCACCCTGGGGTCACCACAGGGCATCGATTGGTACGCACAGGCGATTGCGACATCGTCCAGGGGGTCCATCCCCTGGTCCCATGCCAGGACTGCGGATGCGCCGACTGCCCTGGCGGCCATGTGCCGCCTGTTGCAGGAGTGGGCCTCGCGCACCGACATCGAGGCCAAAGCCAACCTGGCCGCGGCGATGTACGACGCGTGGAACAGCTGGAGCGAGCTTCTCACCCCCGAGGGCGCCGACGAGATACGTCGCGCCCTCGCCTCGCACGCCCCTGACATCGCGGCGTCGCTGGCAAGTCTCGGAACCCGGCACATACCCGAGGCCGTTCATGCTGTGTTTGCACCACACTCGACGCCTGCCACGTGACAGTGACGCGTGTGGACGCGGACGGCGAGGTAGGTTGCCGCCACGGAGTGCCGCGACCTGAGCGCGTCGGAAGCCGGCATCCTCAAGGCGCAGCCAACTTGACCTTCCCCTCGTAGCGTAGAGACCCTGACTGCAGGGGAAGTTGAGGGTCATGGCAGGCAAGAGGCGGAAGTTCGACGCGGAGTTCCGTGAGGGGGCTGTGCGGATCGTCGTCGAGACCGGCAAGCCGATCACGCAGGTCGCGCAGGATCTCGGGATCAACGAGACCACGCTGGCGAGTTGGGTGTCGCGGGCTCGCAGGGCCGGCGGGGCCACGGCGACGGGTGAGAGCGAGGAGTTCGCGCGGCTGCGGCGGGAGAACGCGCAGCTGAAGAAGGACAACAAGGAGCTGGCCATGGAGCGTGATGTGCTCAAACGCTGCATGGTCTTGTGGGTGAAGTAGCTGTGGCGGACCCGGCGTTGCTCGTCGGGGTGATCAGCGACCAGAAGACCGTGCACAGTATTTCGCACCGCACCTCCTGCCGGGCCCTGGGCGTGTCGGAAGCGTGGTTCTACAAGTGGCGCCGCCGGCCGTCCGAGCCGACAGAACGCGAGACCAGGCGAGCCGTGCTGGCCGAGCGGATCCGCTACTTCTTCGACTGCTCCGGCCGGACGTACGGCTCGCCGAGGATCACGCTGGATTTGTGGGAGGAGGGCTGGCAGGTGTCGCAGAACACCGTCGCCGAGATCATGGCCGAACTCGGCCTGCAGGGCCGCAAGCCGCCTCGCCGGCGCCGCTCATTCACCCGCCCCGGCAAGCGGGAGACCGCTCCTGACCTGGTGCGACGCAAGTTCGACGCCATCGCTCCCAACGTCTTGTGGTGGGGTGACATGACGGAGATCGAGACCGGCGAGGGCAAGCTCTACCTCGCATCCGTCCACGACGCCTTCTCCCGCCGCGCCCTTGGCTATGCGATGGGCGCGCGGCACGATGCCGCGCTGGTCAGCGCCGCCCTGCAGATGGCGATCGCGACCCGGGGCGGCCAGGTCGACGGCGTCATTTTCCACACGGACCGCGGCAGCGAAGGTGAATTCAACTGGTCGTCGCAACACTTTGATCTCGGAGGTGTGCGACGTGGCCACGGAGGACTGGAGTTTGAAGACCAGCGATGTTCCGGAGGGTCGGCGTCGGCAGTGGCGCGCTGATCGTGCGTTGCGGCCGGCGATGCGTTCGCCGGGGCGGCCTGATCCGTCTCGAGTCGTGCAGCGCCAGTTCTGGCGGCTGATCGCCACGGGGGTCACGACGGTGGAGGCGTCGTTGGCGGTCGGCGTCTCATGGCCGGTGGGTGCGAGGTGGTTCCGTCACGCTGGCGGCATGCCTCCGATCTCGTTGACCGAGCCCACGGGCCGGTACCTCGCGTTCGAGGAGCGCGAGGAGATTGCGATCCTCAGGGCGATGAACAAGGGCGTGCGCGAGATCGCCCGCGCCCTGGGGCGTGACCCCGCAACGATCTCTCGCGAACTGCGCCGCAACGCCGCCACGCGCGGCGGCAAGCAGGAGTACCGCGCGACGGTCGCCCAGTGGAAAGCACAGCAGGCCGCCAAGCGCCCGAAGACCGCGAAGCTCACAGGCAACGACAGGTTGCGTGAATACGTACAGGACCGGCTCGTCGGCAGCGTCCGCCGCCCCGACAGCACGATCGTCACCGGGCCCAGGACGCCCGCATGGAAAGGGCTGAACAAGCCGCACCGGCAGGACAGACGATGGGCGACGGCATGGAGCCCGGAGCAGATTTCGCATCGCCTTCATGTCGACTTCCCCGATGATGAGTCCATGCGCATCAGCCACGAAGCGATCTACCAGGCGCTGTTCATCGAAGGCCGTGGCGCGCTCAAGCGGGAACTGGTCGCGTGTCTGCGCACCGGCCGGGCGCTGCGGACTCCCCGTGCACGGTCACGGAACAAGCCGCAGGCGCATGTCACCGCGGACGTCGTCCTCAGTGAACGGCCCGCCGAGGCCGCAGACCGCGCGGTCCCCGGACACTGGGAAGGCGATTTGAACATTGGGACGGGCCGCTCCGCGATCGGCACGCTTGTCGAGCGCAGCAGCCGCTCCACACTCCTGGTGCACCTGCCCCGGCTGGAGGGCTGGGGGGGAAAGGACACCCGCGAAGAACGGCCCCTCGCTCGGAGGCTATGGCGCGATCGCGATGAACGCGGCGCTCACCACGTCGATGACGCAGCTGCCCGAGCAGCTACGCAAGACCCTCACCTGGGACCGGGGGAAGGAACTCTCCGGCCATGCCCAGTTCGCTCTCGGCACCGGGACGAAGGTGTTCTTCGCTGATCCGCACTCGCCCTGGCAACGACCGACAAATGAGAACACGAACGGGCTGCTGCGTCAGTACTTCCCGAAGGGCACCGACCTCTCCCGGTGGTCGTCCACGGACCTCGAAGCCGTCGCCATGGCAATCAACAACCGGCCCCGAAAAATCCTCGGTTGGCGGACACCGGCCGAGGTCTTCGAAGAACAGCTACGCTCACTGCAACAGCACGGTGTTGCAACGGCCGGTTGAAGTCGCCGAATACACGTCCGAGGCGTTCCAGCAGCTGTGCGGCAGGTGGGGCGTGGTGCAGTCGATGGGCCGCGTCGGGTCGGCGCTGGACAACGCCGCCGCGGAGTCGTTCCACTCGGTCCTCAAGGTCGAGTACATCCACCGGCACACTTTCGCCACCCGCGCCGAGGCCCGGCTGAAGACCGCGACGTGGATCGCGGACTTCTACAACACGAAACGCCGTCACAGTGCGGCCGGCGGGAAGCCACCCGTCGAGTTCGAACGGATCATCCAGGAAGCGCGAGCGCTGACCGATCAGGAAGGTCGGGCCGCATAACCAACGTCTCTACGCAACCACAGAGCTTGGTCATGGTCCGCGGTCTGTTCGGCGGTGTAGCTGATTGACCATGGCGGGCGGGGTCACGGTAGTGCCATGGACTTACAGGCCGTTGAGGCGCTGGATGCGGACCTCGCGGAGTTCACCGGAGACATCTTCAAATACCTGGTCTACAAGGGCCAACGCGGCTACGGGCAGCAGTACTTACGCGGGCTGATGCTCGACGGCAAGCGCAAGTCGGTCGAGCCGATGGCGGCGCGGCTGGGCATACCGCGGCAGAATCTGGGCCACTTCGTAGCCCAGTCCACCTGGGATTATTCCGAGGTGATGCGGAGGATCGCAGCGCGGGCGGTCGCTGTGGTCGGGCCGACGGCATGGGTGATCGATGACCATCCCTTCGTCGGCTACGGCCATGGCACCGCGGGGGCGATCGTGCAGCACTGCGGCGAGCGCGAGCAGCACTTGTGCCAGGTCGCGGTGTCGGTGCACGCGGTGTCCGGGCGCGGGTCGACACCGCTGCACTGGCGTCTGTTCCTCCCTCAGGGGTGGGCGCAGGATCCGGCGCGGTGTGCTCGGGCGGGTGTCCCCGGCGGGCTCACGCACCGCACCAGACAGCAGATCGCCCTGGACCTGCTCGATGAGCTCATCGCGTGGGGGAACGCGCCGCCACTGGTCATCGCCGACAGTGATTACGGCACGAATGTCGCCTTCCGGACCGGACTCGCCGAGCGTGGTATCCGCTGGCTCGTGGCGGTCCAGGGCGACACGGTGGTTCTGCCCGCCACCGGCGTGCCGGTCACTGCCTGGGCGCGTCGGCGCCCCAGCATCAGCGTGAACCAGGTGGCCGGGGACAACCGGTACCGCGCCCGCCGATTCGTCTACCGTCCCAAGAGTGCGGATCATCCGGCCCGCTCCGGCTGGTTCGTCGCGATCCCCATACACATCGCCGGAATCATCGAGCGAGGGTACGTCGCGAAGACCGCCGGCCGGTTCCTGCCCGAGCGCACGCTGCTGATCCAGTGGCGTCGCAAGCACGGCGGCGACGTGTTCCGTTCCTGGATCACCGACCTGCCCGTGGACACGTCGCTCGCGGTTCTGGTCAGGCACGCCACCAGCCGGTGGTACATCGAGACCGACTACCGGGAGATGGAACAGGCCCTCGGCCTGGGCGACTTCGAAGGTCGGTCCTACGGAGGGTTCCACCACCACGTCACCCTGGTCTCAGCCGCCCACCTGTTCTGCCTGGAACAGCGGCTCAGCCCAAAAGCCGGGGACACGCCCTGAACCTCTACCAGGTCGTGTCCCTGCTCCAGACATCCTTGATCGCGGTGCTGTGGTGCTGCCCGGCCTGCCACAGAGATCCGTACGACCTCCTCGACCACGGTCGAGGACCATGACCAAGCTCTGTCGAATCGCGGAGACCTTCCTATGCAGCCAGCCCCTCGCCGAGGCTGGCCCAGTAGTCGTTTTCGTAGTCGATCGGGCTCTTGAAGCCGCACACGCTGTGTAGCCGACGGCTGTTGTAGAAGTCGGTGATCCAGGTCGCGATCCGGATTCGGGCCTCGGTGCGTGTGGCGAAGGCGTGCCGGTGGACGTACTCGACCTTCAGCACGCTGTTGAATGCCTCGCTGACGGCCTTGCCGAAGCACGAGCCGACCCGGCCCATGGACTGGAAGACGCCCAGCCGGCGACAGGCCCGGCGGAACCTCCGAGAGCCGTACTCGGCTGCCGCGGTCTGTGTGGAAAATGACACCGCGGACGTCCCCGTCGCGAGTTGCCGCGGCCATGGGCAGAGCGGCGACAACCAGTTCGGCATCGTGACGGGCACCCATCGCATAGCCGAGCAGCCGGCGGGAGAACAGATCGATGACCGTGGCCAGGTACAACTTGCCCTCGCCGGTTTCGATCTCTGTCATGTCCCCGCACCAGACCAGGTCGGGCGCCTCGGCGGTGAAGTCGCGGAGCACGAAGTCCGGGGCGGCCGGCCGTTTGCCCGGGCGGGTCAGCCTCCGCCGTCTGCGTACCTTCCGCGCGACCAGGCCGAGCTCGGCCATGATTTTCGCGATGGTGTTCACCGAGATCCGCCAGCCCTGCCTCACCAGCCTGATCCAGATCTTCGGCGAGCCGTAGGTCGAACTCGCGGCAGGAGACGCGGTGCGAAATGCCGTGCTCGGTCCTGAAGTCGCTGATCACCCCGACGACGGACGCCGGGTCCGCCACGGCTACTTCACCCACAGGACCATGCAGCGTTTGAGGACATCACGCTCCATGACCAGCTCCTTGTTGTCTCTCTTGAGCTGGGCGTTCTCCCGCCGCAACCGCTCCAGCTCGTCACTCCCTCCAGCCGGTGCGGTCCCTGCCCGATGGGCACGGGAGACCCAGCTCGCCAGGGTGGTCTCGTTGATCCCCAGGTCCCCGGCGGCCTCGGCGATCGTCTTGCCGGTCTCCGTGACGATCCGCACAGCCCCCTCGCGGAACTCCGGGTCGAACTTCCGTCGCTTCTCCGCCATGACTCCCAACTTCCCCTGCAGTCACGGTCTTCACCCTACGAGGGGAGGGACAGCGCTGGGGTCCCCTCACATCGCCGCCTCGCACCGACCGTTCTCCCCAACCCCTCCCGGGGTGTGCGGGAATTCATCCCGGGCTCGAACCGGGGCGGGGAGGATGAAGGGCTGGAGCCGCGTTGTCGGCGATGCGGCTCCAGCCGCTCACAGTGGCCGGAGATGCGCTGCGGCCCGGAGGCCGATGTCTGCGGGCCGGCAGCCCAGTCGCCGACCGTGGCCGGCGGAGGGACCGAGGGGCCCTGCGGTGACGCCGACTGGGGCCTGTACGTCTTCGTGCACCGCGACCTGATGACCGGCATCGTCCTGGCGGAGGCCAGGGTCACCATTGGGCACGGCGCAGGCAGCTCATTGCTGTGTCCCGGCGGCGTTCGGGTCATCGAGACCACTGCTGCTCCCGAAGATCCATCCGCTGTGGGGTAGGACTGTGCCCACGGAGCTGGTCGTGTCAGGGAGGACCCCGCGGTGCCTAGGTCAGGACCAGCCAGCGGCGGCCGTCGATGAGCTCTCGTGCCGCATCGAGGTGGCCGGCGTGGCACGCTGTCTCGGTGATGACGTGCAGCAGGACGTCGCGCAGGGTGTGCAGGTGCGGTTCACCGAACAGGTCGTGGGGCCACCAGGCCAGAGCGGCGTCAACAGGGGTAGTGGTGATGACGGCGTCGGCGCGCCTTGCCTCCTGCCGGTATCGGTCGAGTACGTCGCTGGCCGACACTTCCGGGGGCACGTTCCAAGCTTCGTCGCCACTCGTCAGGCCATGAATGATCTCCTCGTTCCCACCGACGACTGCGCGGAACCAGAACCGCTCAACGTCCAGCGCGAGGTGCTGGACCAGCCCCAGGCAGTGCCATCCGGACGGCAGCACGGGCTGTCGCAGAGCCTTTGCGTCGAGCTCGTCGAGGATACCGAGGACGTGGCGCCGCTGCCCGTCCAAGGCCTTGAGGAGTGCTCTGACTTCGCTGTCTGGAGCCGTTTCGCTCATACTTTCGGTCACGGCCATCCAGGATCCCTCAGTTCCTGCGGTCGTGCAGGGGGTTCTCTGATATCCGAGGCACACAGTCGACGGAAGGCCAACGGAACCGTGGATGCGAGTAGCCCCGACGCTCACCTGCTGCTCCAGGGAACGTTGCCGTGGCGACTTGCCGCATCCTCCAGTCATGGATCACGAAACCGTACTGGAGTATTGGTTGGCGGATGAGCGCATGAGCTGGCGGGTTGAGCACTTCAGATGGCGGAACGAAGGGTTTCCGGCTCTCGTTCTGGGAGCCGCGCGGCGGTGGTGGGCGAACAGGTGCGGATCGCCGAAGCCTATAAGTCGCCGCCCAGCGCGGGGCTGATCGACTCCCAGAGGTGAGGGGTGCCGACACTGTCGGCCGCAAGTCCCGTGGTCAGAATGTGGCGATCGGGTTGACCGGGCTGCCGGACGTGCCGGCGAAGCGGATCGGCGCAACTGCGAGGTGGAAGTCCCATTGGCCGAGCTCGGCGGCCGTCGTCGCGCACCCCTCCAGGTCGCAGTTGTCGAGCATCCACAGACCCATCGCGACGAGGCTCACCGCGTGAACCGGCATCAACACGTCGTCGTACCCCGACGGCTGAACGTCCTGGGGGGTGTCGGCACCGATCAGCGCGACCCCCCGCTCGTGCAGCCATGGCAGGCAGGACGCGTGCCAGCCGGCCTGCGTGACGCTCGGCGTCGCACCGCCCTCGTGCCGGACGCGGCCATAGCCGGTCCGCAGGAACACCGCATCGCCCGATCGCACCCGAACACCCTGGCGACGCTCGGCCTCCTCTAGATCCTCGGGAAACACACCCTGCCCCGGTTCCAGCCACGGCACTTCGCGGGCCTTCGCGACGTCCAGCAGCACACCCCGTGTGATGATCCCGTTCGCTGCCCCGGTGACGCTCGCCCACACCGATCCCGTTTCGGCGTCGACCAGCGAGTGCGACCGCCCGTTGTACATCGTGCCGTCCCAGAAAATGTGGCACGGTGAGTCGACGTGGGTGATGGTGTTGCCGTGGAACATGATGCCGAGATGCTCGTTCGAGAAGCCCCACCGTCGGTCGTTGCGGAATCCGGGCACCGGCATGTTCTCGGCTCCTGGCATGTCGGCGGCGCACGGGCACGACGTCGTCGACCGCTCCATCTCAGCCGGCACGGCGATCTCCCATCCGCACGACACGCTCCTGCCGTGGCGCACGGCCCGCGCCGCCGCCAGCCGGACGTCGTCGGTGACGTGGTTCAGTGTGCCGAGCTCGTCGTCGTCGCCCCACCGCCCCCAGTTCGACAACGTGTCGAAGTACCTGAGCACCTCGTCCTGCGTGGGCATCGCCCGCCCTGCTGTCATCCCAGCATCAACTCCTCCGGTCACGCGGTTCAAGGCCCGCTGGACGGAGCGCGACACTAGATCAGCGGGCCAGCAGTCGGCCGGTCAGGAGCACGGTACGACACACCTGTGGTCCTGTGTCACCGGTACTCCGTTGATATTGCGTGCGAGGTACTGCTGATGCAGTTACTCAGGTTGAATCTGGGCCGTCGAGGTCCAGGCCGGTGGTCGCCCCTCGTATGCGCCGTGGTAGACGCATAACCACCCGTACGCGTGGTCCTTAGAAGTCATCTCATTTGGTTAGTCTGCGGCAGCAGATGAGAGTGCAGGCGATGCTGGTGCAGGCGAGGAAGTGGTCGGCTTTGCGTTCGTAGCGTCGGTGGAGGCGGCGGTAGCCGGCGAGCCAGGCCATGGTGCGCTCGACGGTCCAGCGGTGG
>NZ_JBEZJY010000096.1:0-14286 GCF_040651415.1 Streptomyces sp. NPDC048484 | reverse complement strand
GCCGACGGCAGCAACTCGTTGCTGCCGTCGGCGGCCCGGGTGAGGACCCGCAGTTGCGCGGGAGACGGCCCCCAGGGGCCCTGCTCGTCGGCGTCTAGGACGGACAGCAGGTCCTCGACGGTGCCGACGTCCTCAATCTGCCGGAACACCGGGCGCGTCCGATTGACCCGCAGTGCGAGGCTCAGGCTGGCTCCCCGGTACGGGGCGTGGCAGCGCCGGTCGGGGGTGATCACCTGGTGGCCCTCCGGCACCGTGAGGATCTGGAGTACCCCCGCGTGCACGACGAGCTGCTTGTCGCTCTGGACGGGAAACGTCGACTCCGTCGCCGCGCTGCCGCAGAAGCGGCAGCGCGGCGCCCGGACTCTCGGGCTGATAGCGGCCGCCGTGGTAGAGGATCGGAACAGGCGCGGTGCGCCTCCGTGCGAGCGCCCCTGTGCTGGGATGCCCGCAGGCGCGGGCGGTCAGGTCTTCACGCGGGTGACGCGGGAGGTCGGCAGATGGACGCGCAGGACGTCGTCGTGCCGGGGAGGGTCTAGTGCCGCGAGCCGGTGGAGCGCTTCGGCTAGCTTCGGGTCTGCGAAGTCCTCCTCAGCCTCCGCTGCTTCGCCGACCGGCACCATGCGCGCCGTGGTCTCGGTGTGCCTGAGGTCCGGCATCTCCTCGGTGGGCGTGAGAGCCGCGATGAACGGGCTCCAGCCCACGGGCATCCCGCTGCCCGTCGGGTACTCCGTCGTCGTGAAGTACGCGGCCACGGCTTGTGGTCCGTCGCCCGGCTGCTCGTCGGCGAAGGCCCGGACCCGGTCGGTGACGACCTGTCGCCACCCCTGCTCCGCCGTCTGGTCGGCGACGGAGGCCAGGGTCTCCAGGGTTTTGGGCGGAAGTCCGCGGAGCGCGGCGCGCACCAGGGGCGTGGTCGGCTCGGCCAGTAGTGCGGCCAGTTCCTCGTGTTTCATCGCCGGTTGTCCTTCCGTGGGATGGCGGTGAGGGGCCCGTACGGCGGGGCGGCGGCCCCGCCGTACGGGGGTGTTCCGCAGGACCAACAACATCTATAATAGTGTCTTTGCGGGTAAGGTGAACCCACCCACTGACCTCTGGTTTTACGGCGATTCATGCTCTCGGCGGGGCGGCAGCGGGAAGGAGCGCCGGGGGTCCACGCGCACGCAGCGCTCGCAGTAGGCCGTGACACGGTTGGCCGTGCACTCGCCCCACTGGCACTCGAAGTCCTCGCGCGGTCCGCAGATCAGGCACCGCCACAGAGCGATTCCGTGCATCTCGCACGGCTCGTAGCGCTTGCGTGAAGGGAGTAATTCCAGGGCGGGGCGGGGCCGTTCGAGGCAGGCGAGATCGGCGGCCGGGAACGACTCGTCGCCGTCGCGTATCCAGCGGGGTGACAGCTGCTCGTACCGCTCGGGCGTGGTGTAGTACGGCTGACCGGCCGGGCTGAACACCATGGCCAGATGGCCGCCGGAGATCAAGGTCTCCAGCCGGTCATGGCTGAACTTCCCGCGCAGGGAAAGTATTTCGTCCTGGCGCAGGCTCCAGCCGTACCCGTACCGGCGCAGGATGCGGCGCTCCGTGGCGGCCGGGCCTCTCTGGGCGGCGTCGAGCTCCTCGGTGGCCTCGATCGCGGCCGTCGGGCTGTCGGTCAGTTCGCGTACCGCCTCCTCGGCGGCCGTGGCGGTCGAGTGGCTGCTGAGCGCGTACCCGTGGAGCTGGTCCACGACCTGGTGGCGTCCCTCGTGCTCGGCAGCGGCGTACCGGACGGGACGCTGCGGCTGGGTGCGGCGTCGGGGCATGACGGAACTCCATCTGCGCAAGGGGGCGGGGAGAGGGCGGCGGAGGCCCGCCGGGCGGCGGTCAGCTCCTGGGCAGCGGCCTGTAGGCGGAGAAGACGTAGTGCCCCAGATTCCGCAGCATGCCGGCGGTGTCATCCACGGCCGCGGGGTCGTGGTCGGCCTGCCGGGTGTACGCCTCGATCTCGCTGTTCCAGGAGAACCCCTGGACGGCAAGGGACTCTTCGGTAACGGGCGTGAGGTCGCCAGAGGACTCGGGGGCGGCGACGAGTCCGTGGGCGGGGTCGGGTACGACGAGAAACACCGGGCTCCTTCCCTGCGGGCCGCCCTGGTCGGGGCGGCCCGCGGGCGGACGGTTGGTCAGTGGGTGACGGTGACGGTGTAGTCGGCTTCCAGGACGGCGAGGGCGGCGCGGATGGACGCGCGGGTCTCCGGGCTCGGGACCGAGTAGGGGAAGTCCAGGGCGCGCACGGCGTCGTCCAGGTCGTCGTCGGGCATCGGCAGCGTGTATCCGCTGCGGTAGAAGGCGACGGCGGTAGCGGTGGCGACACGGACGCGGTTGTAGGCGATGGCCTCCCCGGCCGTGGCGTCGATGCCGAGCGCTTCGCGCGCGGTGGGCGGCAGTGCCGCGATCCCGGCGGTGAACCGGCGGGCGGGCATACGCAGACGTGCCGATCGCAGGGCGCGGCGCAGCGTTCGAAGCATGGCAACTCCTGGGGCTGGAAGGAGAGAAGGGAGGGCGTCACCTGGTGCGTGGGGGGAGGTGGCGACCTCCGACTCACTACTAATAATAGTGTAAGTTGCGGGAGTGTGAACCCACCCCTGACCTGCGCAAACGAGAGGCGGGCGAGTTGGTGTGCGGCAGGTCAGCGCTGCGGGGCGTGCACGGCCAGGGGCTTGGGCGCCGCGCTGGTGTAGATACCTTCCAGGCCGGAGGGGGCGATCAGGCCCCAGGTGAAGGTGGCGGTGTCGGCGTGGAACTGGCCGCGCCGGGCGTGCGGGGGGACGTAGGCGCGCAGGGTGCCGATGCCGTAGACCTCCAGCGCGCCGTCGAGGAGCGCGTCGCCCTGCTCCTCGGTCACGTCCGGTCCGTACTTGTGGAACTGCTCGTCGGCGACAACGGCGAGGACAGGGCTGAGGTCGTCCTCGACGGGGCCGAACATGCTGCGCCAGTGAGCGAGGTCGGCCATGGCCTCCGCGCGGCTGGCGCGGGTGCTGCAGTAGCGCACGCCGTCGCGGTGGTCGGCGAACTCGTCCGTGTCGTACAGCCACGCCTCGAACTGGTGCTCTGCGTACATCCCGACGCCGTTGTGGCGGCAGCGCAGGAACCCGAAGGGCTTGCCGTCGACAGTCACGGGGTGGCGTTCCGTGCAGAACTCGCAGGTGACGCCGACGTGGCGCAGGAAGCGCTGCAGGCGGGGGAAGCGGGCGAAACGGGTGGCGCAGTTGCAGCAGGTGTACACCTCCCAGCGGGAGGGTTCCGCGACCGTGTCGTGGCGGCACTGCGGGCACTGGTAGGCCTTGTTGCTGTACCAGTCGATGACCGGCGCCAAGTTCCCTTGCACGGCGAACTCCTGGGGTGGGAATCGAGGGAGAGGGGGCGGGCCGTCGCCCGGCGCGCGGGAGGCCGACGCGACGACCCGGGCTCACTGCTTATAATAGTGTGTTATGCGTGAGTGTGAACCCACCCTTGACCTGCGGTTTTGCTGGCCGGTTCGAACGGCCGTCTCCACTGCCTCGCGGCGCGCGGTCACCTCGGCCTCGGCGGCGGTGGCCGCGAAGACGACTTCCACGGTGCCGAACGCGTCCTCGGCGTCCAGGGTGCACTCCTCCAGGGCATCCGACCGTTCGGCGGCGTCGTCCGGCGCCTCCAGTACGGCCCAGACCTCGACGTCGGGCCCGGACCACTGCCCGACGACGAAGAACGGGTACTCCCGCGCTGGCTGACCGGCGGTGGTGGCATGCTCGGGTCCGCTCATCGTTCGTCCTCGGTGTCGGCAGGGGCGGAGCTCCAGCACATCCCGTCGGCGGCGAGCGAGGCGTCTGCGGGCACGGTCCCCTGAAAGTGGCGGTCGTTCGGCTCGTCGTCCTGGGCGTGGGCATCGATCCACTCGTCGGCGGCCTGCTCGGCACCGACGGCACGGAGCAGGCCGGCGAGCGTGTCGGCTTCGGTGCAGCGGAGACTGGCGGCGACGTCGGACATGGTGGCGGTGTTGCACCAGGCGCCGGTGAACGCCTGGGCGACGTCGGGCGGGATACTGACGGTGTCGGCCATCGTGTGCTCCGGTGTGCGGTCAGGTGGATGCGTTGTGCGTGCCTGCGAGGGGATTTGAACCCCTGACCACCCACAAGTGGAGCCGCTCTACCGCTGAGCTACGCAGGCTTGGGGCCGCCGGTGCGGCGGCCGGTTGATGGTGGGTGTCAGCGTCCGGCGATCTCGCGAAGCGCCTTCAGTGCGGTGGGCGCGGCGACGACCCGGGGTTGTTCAGCGGTGGTGCCCCGGCGTCGGACCATGCGGTCCGAGGCCAGGTGGAACGCAGTAGTCGACGCCCGATTCAGGGGAGATGGGGTCGCCGGAATCGATGTCGGTGCAGTAGGCGTCGAAGACTTCTCCGGCGGTGAGGGGTTCGGGATCTCCCGCTCGTAGCCGCCAGCCGTAGACGCGGTCCGTGGCGCTCGGGGCGCTGGTCCGCATGACGAGTCCGCCGGGCAGAGCCGCGAGGCAGAGGGCGAGGACCGTGGTGAATTCCAGGGCTTCGGCGTCGTCGAACTGGGCAGCGCTGTCGGCCTCCGTGTCCGCGTGCAGGACAGCGACCAGCGTTTCCGGCGTTGCCGAGACGCTGCACACCAGGTGCTGGTGGCCCGGGTCGGCCGTGTCGAGGATGCGGACGAGGAGGTCTCGGGCGCGGGTGAAGGCTTCCTGACCGACGTCCTTTCCGCAGGCGGCGCAGGCGGCGCAGGTGCCGATGCGGGCCAGAAGCGTGGAGGCGTACTCCCACGTGGCTTGGCGGACGGCTTCGTCGATCAGGACCGGGACAAGGTCGGCCAGCGGTTTGCCGTCGTACGGGATGGTCGGGCCCGTCGTGGCGATCTCGGCGGTGAAGCGTGCGCGGCTGGAGGGGCTGTCGCGGTCGAGGCCGGTGTCGGCGCAGAAGTCGGCGTACTCCTCGGGGTCGAAGAGGGCGAGCGTGGTGTGGGTGTCCTGCGAGGCACGGGCCCTGAGGAGGTCTTCGACCCCTGCCAGGTAGGTCGCGTAGTCGGCGAAGGCGAAGCTGCGGTAGTGCCGCATGGCGCGGAAGTCATGCTCATCGGTGAGCAGGCCTACGGTGCCGGAGATTTTGCGACGCAGGAGGCGGCGCATCGTGTGGTGGTCGGAACGCGCCGTCTTGCCTCCGTCGGGCGTTCGATCGAAGCCGTGCTCTGCCTGGCGGCACTCGGTGGTCGGGGGTGTGTGGGTCACGTGCACGCCTCTCTCGTGGGTGAGTTGAGGGGCCCCGCCCCTGCCCGGCTGAATGGCAGGAGCGGTCCGCTGGTGCTGGTCGGTCGTCGGGGTCGTGCGGTCGAGGCGGGCGGCTGTCCCTGTGGGCGTGGCACCCCCGCTTCATCTCCAATAATAGTGTTTCTCGTGATGCTGGGAACCCGCCCCTGACCTGCTCTTCTCACTCCCGTGACGCCTGGGCGAACGCGGCCAGCATGGCGGTCACGGAGCCGGGGCGGCCCAACGCTTCGACCTTCACGCCGTCCCCGGAGGGGCCGACGAGCACGGTCACGCTGTCGACCTGGACGGGGCCGTGCTCGCCGGGCGGCCTGGTGTCGTGCTGCCAGATGATCCGGGTGTGCCGGTACTGCACGTCGATCCGGGCCCCTGGGAGTGCGCCGACCACCGCTTCGGTGACGGCGCGGCGGCCGTTCTCCTCCGCCTCCTGCCGGGCGGCGATGTCGGCGGCCTGCTGTGAGGCCTCGGCGTGCAAGGGATATAGCCGCCGGGTGATCTCGCGGGCCGCGTGGCGGGCGCTGCGGGCTGTGACCCCGATCGACGGCGCAATCATCTTGGCCTCGTCCGGCAGGGCGGCGTAGATCTTCAGCCGGTCGGGTCGGCGGTCGTCGGGCTGGCACAGGCGCAGGGCGCGGCCGTCGCCGTCGATGACGAGTCGTCCCAAACCGCGCTCGTAGTCGGTGAGTTCGGCCGTCCGGCAGTGCGTTCCCAGCTCGCGCGCCACCTCGTCGGCGAACGCGTCGAACTGCTCCTGTGTGGTCAACTCGTGGGTCATGGCGGCCTGTTCACTCCTTCGGATGGCTGGTGGGTGTGTTCGGTGCCGGGCTCCTCGTGCCCTGGTCGCGGAGTTCGGCGTCGCGGCGGGCGTCCTCGGCGGTGTATCCGATGTCGCACCATGGGCGGCACAGCTGACCTGCTGGTGCGCGGCACGTCTCGCACCGGTCGTCGAAGTCCTCCGGGCGCCACGGGCGCAGTTGGCCGCTCACGCTGGGGTCTCCCGGATGTGGTCGGCCAGGGCCCGGGCGGACAGGACGGGGCTCTGGTGGCGCGAGGGGGCACGGACGGCCCGCCACAGGCTCGACGGCTGCCACGGGTCGAAGTCGATTCCGGCGACGGGCCGGATGGACCACTGGCGGCCGCGGGGGTCAGCGGCGGTGTACTTCAGACACCGTGGGGTGTTCTGGCGTCCGTTGTCCTCCCAGGAAAGGCCGGCGGCCGTGAGCATGCTTGTCAGCTCGTTGCAGCGATCTCGGGTGATGTGGTCGAACTCGGCGGGGATCAGGTGGAAGTCGACCATGTCGTTGCCCCGCCACTCCTCCGTGTGGCCGTCGTCGCGGGTGAGGACGTACACGCATGCGTGCTGGTGGGCGCCGTCCTCGCGCGTCTCGACGCGCTCGGAGCTGGTGACGGTCCACACGGCTTCCGGGCTGCGCAGCTGCTCGCCCACCCTGAGCTGCCGGGGCGGCTGGGTATGGAAGAGGCGGGGGCCGGGCACGAGGCCGTTGTCCTTGAGGTCGGTGCACCGCCAGCACATCCATACGGTCTCGCCGTGAGGCCGGTGGATGCCCCAGCAGTTGCTGTAGCAGGTCGAGCACACGAACCGGCAGTCCTGAGAGGCGAGGACCGTTGCCGCGTACGTCATGCGGGGCATGCGGCTGATGACCACGCCGAAGTGGCGTCCTACGGACATGGTTTCTCCTTCCAAGGGGGTGGTGAGCAGCGCGGGCGGTCTGCCGGTGGGCTCAGGGGGCGGTGGTCCACAGGGGGATGCCGGTGGTGGTGCGGGCGCTGATGGCCGGGCGCACCATGACGTCGCGGTAGTCGGACACCCGCACGTAGCCGCCGCGCTCGATGTCGAGGCGGACCGGAGCGCCCTCCCATTCCCACTGGTCGATGAGTTCTGCGGGGAGGTTCTCGACGTCGTCGGCCTCCACCTGTACGGCCCAGGCGGTCAGTTCCTCGCCGTACTCCTGGTGCCACTCCTTCAGGACGGTGAAGAGGTGGGCGAAGTCGTCGACCAGGGCCAGGGCGCGCGCCCGGTCGGGGGCGGGGTCCTCGGCGTAGGTGGGCGTGTCGGGGCGGGTGCGCTCACCGAGGCTCATCAGCCAACGCATGATCGGGGCTCCTGTCTTCGGTGTCGGGTGGTCACGCGGCGGTACAGGCAGGTGCGTTGCCCATGTAGGCGGTGTCGATCTCGGCGGGCCACTCGCAGTCGACGCACGGGCGGCGCTCGCACCACCGCCAGTCGTGGCCGTGGGGGCAGCGGGGCGCCCGGTAGGTGACGTGCACGACGGCCGAGTACGTGTAGTGCGCGTGGTCGACCGGGTCGGCGTACTGGTGGCGGACGGAGTTGGAGTCGTCGAGGTGCTCGGTGACGGTGGAGACGGTGACCTCGTGGCGGTTGTTGTCTAGGTCGGTGGTGATGTAGCGGTCGCCGGTTTCGAGGGTGCGGGCGTACTGCCAGCCGGTGGTCAGTGCCATCTCGGGATCCTCCGTGGGCAAGTGCCCTTGCGGTCACGGGTGGTGGTGAGGGGCGGTCAGCGGCGCCTGGACGGCTCGGGTTTGCGGTAGCAGTAGAGAGGAGGCGGGCGGCCCATTCGCGGCTGGTGAAGCCGGGGATGCCGCCGCCTTGCGAGGTTGCCTCCCGTCGCGCCTCCCTCAGCTCTCCGTCGGAGCCGGGTTGGTCCGGATCACTGCCGTGATGGCCTTGATGGACGGGGTGTCGTGCTGCCCCCTGCGGTCCGGCGTGACGCACAGCCCGGACCGGGTCCGGCGCGCGACACCTGAAGCGACGAAATAGGGCAGGTCGTACTGCCACTTTCGGCCCCCGTCGGCCGGTCGACCTACACGGAGGTTCAGGAGGAAGCCCCCGTCAAGGGGCGCCCACGCCTGCTGTGTCTGCCAGCCGTGGGCCTCCGCGAGCGCGAACAGGACAGCAACCGGCTTCGGTAGGGTGTAGCCCTCGGGAGCCGTATCCGTGATGCCTGCCTCTAGCCGGCCCTGCGTGACATCACGGACGTGCCGCTCGGCCGGAGTCAGAACGCTGTCGCGCTCCAGGGCGGCGGCCAGGGTGACGGTCCGTCCGCTGTAGCGGCAGGTGATCCCGACGCCGTACGCGTCACGGATAACCGCACGCCGCGTGCCGTTCATGTCCCACGTCGACTTCGGCTCGTGCGTGGTCAGGACGCCGTTGCGGACACTCGTCGTATTGCCGCACGGGCACACCGTCTCCACTGTACGCAGCAGGGCGTACCACACGTTCGGCAGGAGGATCGTGGGATCGTGCTTCTCCCCAGTGGCGAGCTGTTCGAGCATGGTCGGCACGATGTTCTCCTCAGTCCCTGGTCTCGATCAGTTCGGGGGCTGTCACGCCCCCCTTGTCACTTCTAATAATAGTGTCTTTTGGGGTGGCGTGAACCCACCCCTGACCTGCGCTTTTCCTCCGTCTGTCAGGGGGTGGCGACCAGGGCCGGGCGGCGGCCGCGCGGGCGCCTGCGCTGCTGGGCACGCAGGGAGTCGGCTTCCTCCTGGGCGCGGCGGGCGCGCTCGTGCTCCTCGGCGGCCGCGCTGACGCAGTAGGGGGCCCACCACTGCAACCCCCTGATCTTCTGGGTCAGTGAGTCGGGGCGGTCGGCCAGCATCAGCAGGAGGACCGGGTCCGGGGAGAAAGAGAGCCACCGTGCGGCGGTCCGCCATGCGGCCTCGGCGGCCTTCCGCTCCGGGAGCGCGGTACGGGCCTCGCGCTCCAGGCGGACGGCTTCGGCCTGGTGGTAGGAGGCGGACCAGGCGAGGAAGCGCAGCAGGCCGGGGGTGTCACGCTGCCGTGAGGCCTCCAGGATCGCGGGCAGGTCGGCGCGCTGCGCGACGTGCTCGGCGCAGCCGCGCAGGACGGCGGTGAGTACCGTTTCCGTCTTCTCCGACGGCGGGTGATCAGCGGCGGACGACAGCGGATATACCGAGACCCCGGGGCGGCCGGTGCTGTCGCGGTAGAGGGTCAGGCTGCCGTGGTAGCCGGTGCGGCCGCGGGCGAGCCGCGGGAGGTCCTCGTCGGGGGCGGTGGTCTTGAAGGCGTTCACGGGGCCGAGACAGGCGCGGACGGCGGTGAACTGGTCCCAGTGGTGAGGGTCGGTGGTGCCGGTGACGTGCACGCTGCCGCGCATCGCCCCGCCCAGCTCGAACACGACGGCGTCGGCCTCGCGGGGGTCGGCGGTGGCGCGCACGGGGCCGGCGGGCGTGTCGATGGTCAGGCTCGGGCTGGTCATGGGCTGCGACTCCTCGGGGCTCGACTGGATGGGGCGGGGGCCTGCCGCCCCGCACCCACCGAAGGGGAGTGCGGCGGGTGCGGGGCGGCAGTCGGCCAGTGGCGCGCTGGCCGGGGATGGCCGTCCACGCCCCCGTACCGGGGGAGGGGCGCGGACGGCGTCTGCGGGGGGTTACTCCTTCGGCGGCTTGTGGCGGCGGAGGTTGCCCCGGTCGGTCAGGCTGGGGCGGCGGCCACAGGGACAGTCCGCGTAGCGGCGGCCGTGCATCTTGAAGAACTTCCCGCCGGGTGCATGGCCGTTGACCTGATAGGCCGTGCCGGAAACCGGCTTGGTGTTGGCGCAGTAGCCGTCCGGCGTGACGGCGGGCTTCTCGCTCATGAGCGCTCCTCGGCGGTCCCGTGCGGGCGGTGCAGTTCGGGGGCGGGGTAGACCTCGCGCTCTACGGCGGCGACGTCGGGGCACGGAATGACGGCGGCCCGGAGGCCGTCCGTGTCCATGGGGTGCAGCCACCCGTCACGCACGGACCAGCCGCACGCACGGGGGCTGGGCTCGGCGGCCGTGGTGGCGATCAGGACGGCGCTGCGCATCGTGCTTCCCTCCAGCGCGAACGCCAGCAGCAAGCGCAGGGCGCAGAACTCGTCTTCGTCCAGCACGGCCAGGCGCAGCGGCTCCATGCCGATCGAGAGATCGGTTCGGCCCGCGACGAACGCGTTGTCGGTCCGCTCGGCCACAAGGTTCAGCGTGTGCTCACCGTCTCCGAGTGCCTGGAACACGGCGGAAAGGGCGGTCAGGGTGCGGCTCATGGCGGCCGCGATGGCGTCGTCTCCGGGGTGGGTGATCTCCGGGCGTGCAGACATGAGGACTCCTCACGGGGCGGGGCGGTGGGCGGTGGGCGACGAAAGGCCGGCCGCGCTGCGCCCCTGGACACAGATGTCTTCATGGCGCGGTCCGCTCCGCCGACGCGTCGCGCTGCCGCTACGCGGCAGGGGCCGGGCGGGCGCGCTCCGCGCTCCCTGCGGGCTGGGTCGCGCGCTCCGCGCTCTCGGGTCGGGGGGCCATCCGCAGGGGCGCGCTCTATCCGACTGAGCTACGGCACCGGACCCGGCCCAGGGGTCGGGGGGTACCCCCGGGCCGGGAGTATGAGAGTTCAGCGTTAGGCGCCCTGTCCGGTGCCCGGGCGCAGAGCGTCACGATGTGCGTCAACCGCCGTCGCGCTTTCTTCGCTTGTCTGCGCTGGGTCGGTACTGACTCGTGTGAACGAACCCACACTTTTCACACGTATAGGTGTACAACTGCCCGCCTCTGTTGTTCCGCAGAGATTTCAATTGCTTTCGGGCCTGCGACGCGCTCTGATACTTGATCTTTCCGGTGGGGCAACTGCGGGCCCAGTCAGGGATGTTGCTGTCATCCGTGCTCATGAGTCTCTTCTTTGTGGTCGGCCCGGTCCGGGGCTCGTGGTCCTGACCGGGAGCCGGTGGGGGTGCGGGGGCAGTGCTGTCGGTGGGGCCCGTGCGGGCCGGGCTGGGACGAGTTGCCCGGCCCGCACGGGGGTCTGTCAGCCGTGCGCGGCGGCGGCCGTGAGGGCGGGAACCGCGAGCGCTTCCAGGGCGGCGGCCTGGTCGGCGTCGGTGAGGGTCTGCGCGGTCGACGTGACAGCCTGCATCACGCCCCCGGCCGTCATCTGCCCACCCCGGATGAAGTGGGAAAGGATGCGGTCCTTCGTCTCGTTGCCGATGTTGAGCGACTTGGTGACGTGCTCGATGGTCTTCGTCGGCTCGTCCAGCGTCTTCCCGGCGGCGGCCTCCATCTCGTAGACCTTCGCCTCGACGTACTCCTGTGACAGGAAGGTGCGCACGGCGTCGGTGGTCTTGGAGGTGATCAGCTCCAGCGTCTTGCGCTGGGTCTGGCCGGACCAGTTCACAACGCCCTCGTCCTGCTTGCCTCCGAGGTGGACGGCGCGCATGACGTCCTTGCTCTGGGTCAGGCCGTTGCGGCAGACCTGGATGACGGCGCGCGGGGTGATGGTGTACGCCCCCGCGCCAACCTCGCTGTTGGTGATGACGAACCCTGCGGAGATCATCGGGAGTTCGTCACCGCTGCGGCCGTCGAACGGGGAGCGGTAGCCGCGCAGCAGGTTGCGGGCCTGGATCGCGACCGCTTCGGACTCGACGCGCACATACATGCGCCGGTCGGTGAGGTCGCACCCCGTGATCCGGGTGGGGTGCCCGGACTTCTCCACCCCGTCCAGGGCGGCCAGCAGCATGTCAAGGTTGTCCATCAGCTTGTAGCTGTCGGACAGCAGCGCGCGGGCCACGCCCTCACCGGGCATGCCGGGGCCGTGCTCGCTGCGGAACGCGCGGAGCAGGAAACGGCGCTCCGGACCCTCACGAAGCCACGCGTTGACGTTCTCGTCCAGCAGCGGGACGTTTTCCGCGCGCATGCGGCGCAGGTAGGCCAGCGGGATGCGGAGCTTGTCAGAGATCCCCTCGTCGGCAACGACGGTGGGGCGGTAGATGCCGTCAACGACGGTTACACCGCTGGTCGTGAGCTGGGACTCGACGCCTTCGACGTGCATGTTTCCCTCACGCATCCGCAGCGCGGACGCGGGGGCGATGACGTCCAGCTTCCGGCGCTGCCCGTCCTCCAGGATGCGGACCAGGTCGGACGCGTCGGCGTTGCGGGCACCGGTGGGGGCTACGTTCGTAGCGCGCTCGGCGAACTGCTGAGTCATGCGGTTTCCCCTTCGTTGTTGGTCTCTGCGGTTCGGGGGGCGGAGCCACCGCCCCCCGAACAACTTCAATAATAGTGTGTTTCAGGGGTGGGTGAACCCACCCCTGACCTGCACACTTAGACCAACGGCGCTCGGAACTCGGGGAGCGGCGTCACGCTCTGCCCCCGTACGCTCGTGACGGCGGGCACCGGAATGCGGCCGATCACCTCGCACAGGTCGTAGCGGACCTCGTGAGCTCCGCCGACCGGCCCGGCCTCCGCCTTGATCGCCTGCACCCAGTAGTCCCCGTGACGCCGTGTCACGCTGCCGTGATACCTGACCTTCTGCCACAGCACCGGCCCGCAGTCCTGCGGGTCAAGGATCCGCGCCAGCGAGAGCGCAAGCTGATTCGCCACCCGCTCAGACAGCAGCAGGCCAAGGAAAGCGCGGTCAACCGTCGCCCCATTGACCGGCACGTCAGCCATGGCCGGGCCCGTGTGGCCGGTGCGCACCCCCATGGCCCAACCCAACTCGAAGAACGACCGGACAACGTCCAGTTGCTCGGGAGACACCCTCTGGGCGTCTGGGTCCCTCTCGCTGCGCGCCAACTCCCGCAGCGCGTAACGGGCCTGCTCCTTCTCGGCGTCCGTGAGCGGCGCTCCGATTTCCCGGGCCTGCCCTGCAATCCGCGTGTTCTCCATGGTGCCCTTTTCCTTTCGGTGATGCCGGATGGAAGGGGGCGCCCCAACCGGGGCGCCCCCGTGCGGATTACTTCAGGAACCCATTCGACCGGAGGAACTCGGCCGTGATGAGCGCGATTCCGTGGGGCTTGTAGATCTGCGGGAATCGCCGCAACTCAACTTCCATGCGCCCCGACTTGTCCGGGTCGATGAATTCCTGAACCAGACGGTAAGGCTCCTCGCCCGTCGGCATTTCCAGCACGACCGGACCGGCGGCCTTGGTCTCGAACCGAATTCCGGTGAAGCTCCGGTCTGCGTTGTGCACGATCTTCACCCCTGCTCGCGCGCACAGCAGCGGCAAGAAGTTCGCGATCGTGCGGGCCCGAACTGCAAGCTCGGTCATGGGCGCGTCTGCGCCACGTACCCCGCGCACGATCCCGTCAGTGATCGTCAGTTCCACGTTCTTCCCCTTCGTTGGTCCCTTGCGGTTCCCGGGGGTCGCCTCCCCCAGGACTTCAAATAATAGTGTGTGTTGCGCTCGGATGGAACCCCCGTTGCGCTGCGGGTTGCGCTAGATGTTGCGCCAGGGTGTTGCGGTAGAGGTTGCGTTGGATGTTGCGCGGCCTCCTGGGGCGTCCTCGCGTCACCCCTGGTCACCCCAACAATCCAGTCTGGTACGCCTGCTGACATCCCCTCTGCGGCCGCTGCTCCCTGCCCAAATAGAAGAAGAGAAGGGGTGGGGGCGGGTGTGGTCGGCGCGGCGGCATCGGGGATCGGGGCGCGGCTTGTCCTGCGTTGCGCGTCGGCCTGGGGCCGTCGCGCGGGGTGGGGGAGTGCAGCCGGTGACCAGGTGTCTGGGTTGGTGGGTTGGGTGGTGGTGGTCTCTCCCTCCCTGTCTCCTCTCCTCCTCCTTTCTGCCGGAGGCAGCCCCCTTCTCTTCCACTCCTCCCACGGGCAACCGGGCCCCGGAGGGGCCCTGTTGCCCTCTCCTGGTATTCCGTGATTTACTTTTCCTCACGGAATACAATTCAAGTCTCCTCGGTTTTAAGGGAATCGGAGATTCCCCTAAAACCCGCCCCCAGGAAAGGCATATGACGCACCCTCAACCCAAACACCAACTCACACCCGAACTCCCCACCCACACAATCAAAATCAGCACCCAAATTTGTGCCGGAGGCGCAAACGCTCTCCGCCCGGTTTTTCGTTCCGGAGGAACGCAGGGTTATGGAATGGCCGGAGGCCAATTCCATAACCCACCGCCGGAGGCGGGCAATTCGCGCGGGGACGCGCGAAACGAGCTCGCGAGTATTCGGGGGGCGCCGGGCGCCCGATAAAAATAGGAAAA
>NZ_JBEZJY010000095.1:0-14437 GCF_040651415.1 Streptomyces sp. NPDC048484 | reverse complement strand
GAAAGCCGTGTGCGGGAGAACCGCATGCACGGATTGAAGTGGCGGGGGCTGGAAACGGAGCGTCATGCGCCGCCGCGCCAGCCCCCGACCCTACCCGTCTCGAAAACCTGCAGGACTGGAACTACGACGGCACCAGCATTCACATGAACGACTCGATCTCGTCCCACCAGTGGACGAATCTGCCCTAGCCACGCCATGCGTCCCGCCCGTGATCAGGGAGTGTTCATGCAAGCCAACGAGAGTGCCGGCACGCCGCGGGCATCGTCCCGTGCACCGTTGAGCCGGTCGGCGTTCCTCCGGGCTACCGCCGGAGCCCTGATCACGGGCGGCTCGCTGCTCGGCGCCCAATCCGCCGCCCGGGCCGCCGGCCCGGGCGGTTCCGGCAGCCCTCGTACGGGGGCGGGCACCGTCCAGGTGACTAAGGTCGGCGATCTCACCGGACCCGGGATCACCACACGGTTTCGCATGGAGGCGACCGACCTCGGTATCCCTGCCCGCTCCCCCGACGGCCGGCTGCTGTTCGTTTTCGGTGACACCTTCGAGGGAGCGAGCGTCGGCGGCGGATGGTGGCGCTCGCCCGTCGCGCTTCACGGAAACACAGCGCACCTCGGCGGAACGGTGACCTGGACCGGTGCGGTGGGCGGGGAACACGCCCAGCAGCTCTGGAACTACGAGCACGACAACCCGGTGTTCTCCACCGTACTGCCGTCCGACGTGATCACCATAGGCAACACCATGTATCTCCACATCATGGTGAACAAGGGCCTTGGCAACGTGGTGTGGACCGAGATCTGGCGGTCGGACGACTCGGGCGCGAGCTGGGCCCACACCGGCGCCAAGTTCCCCTCCGACCTGCACGGCGGAATGTTCCAGCTGCTCACCTGGGGGCTCGGCGATGACGGGTATGTCTACGTGTACTCGACCGGATTCCAGCGGGACAAACCGATCATTCTGCACCGGGTCCGCAGCGACCGGATCACGGATCTGTCCGCCTATCAGCCATGGGGCTGGAGTGGCGGTGTGTGGTCCTGGGGCAACCCCCCGACGCCCGTCCTGGAAGGGAAGTTCGGCGAGCTGTGTCTGCGCCCGCTGGACGGCAAGTGGATCCTGACCTGGTTCAACGCAGCTGACTACCGGATCGACGGCATCATCATGGACAACCCCACGTCGAACCTCTACACCGCGCCACGGGAGACGCTGATCTGGGGAGGGGCTTGGGGGTCCGAGGACGACTCCCATGTCGCCCAGCTGTACGGCGGTTACATCATCCCCGGCTCAAAGCTCGATGATCTCCACCTGTCAGTGAGCCAGTGGAACACCGAGGCCGGATGGCCGTATCGCGTCATGCAGTTCCGTGTTCAGGCGTTCGGAGGCTGACGCGCCAGGACGAAGCGGTTCCAGACGGTCTCCGGGGCCCCGAAACCCGGACGCACATCCCGCCGCTGGCTGTCGGTAATGAACCCGTCAGACCCTTCCCTCGAACTGCTGCCGCAGCCAATCCGGGTACGGCCGGACCTGCCTCTCGACAGAAACAGCTCAGTCAAGTCCCGCTTGTCATCCGTGAGTTCCACACGCGCCACGCTGAACTTCTACCAGCACGGGCCCGCGTCCTGCACCTTGCTCAGGACTGGAGACAAGCCCTAGTCGAGCCTGTATGACCTGGGGCCTGTATGGCTAATCAGCCGCTCAAGGCGCACATCACCGAGACCGTGAGCCTTCCCGTCGGGCACCGGAGGCGGCGAACTGCCGGTGGGCGGTGGGACGGTCGTGCCGGGCCTCGGAGCGGTCGATGACATCGTCATGGAGCAGCGCGAACGTGTGGAACAGCTCGGTGCCGGCTGCGTCCTGCAGCACCGCGGCCGTGAGCGGCGCGCCGCTCACGGCGTACCAGCCGGTGCACATATAGAGAGGGCGCACGCGTTTGCCCCGCGCACCAAGAAAGTCCCGCAACACGCGCAACGGATCGCTGAGGCACGCACCGTAAGGACCGCGCTCCTTAGCGTCGATGAAGCGATCCAAGGCGTCATTCACTGCCTGCCGAACCCCCATCAGGTCGCGAGCCTCGGGGGGGCACGGTCGTGGGGCGGGGAACAGCGTGATGGAGCATGAAGGTCCTCGGCGGTGTAGGCGGCGCAGACCACATCAGGCAGCGTGCGGTCATTTCGGTGCACGCTCCGCTAACGACTGTTGGACACCGATGTTTCGTGAGCCCGGCAGGAGTCCCCGTCCTCTGCGTCCTGAGGGCACCTCTCCCTGTCGCAGCCTGGAAGCCAACGGTTCGGGCAGCCTGTGAACCCGCACGGAATATGCGTCTACACAGCGATCCGCGTCGGATTCCATCTGAGGACCGTCCGAGAATCTGCGAACTTGAGCGCTTCGCGGAGGCCGGCGCGGAAGCGTCCGTCGGCGCGTAGGTCGTGGACGAAGGCGCTGACGGCCCGGCGGAACCGGCGGCGCTGTTCGTGGGTGAGGCGGTCCAGATCGGTGGTGAAGCGGGGCAGGGCCTCATAGGTGGGCACGGCGAACTCCTCCAGGACGCACGAAGCCCCCGGCCGGTCGGCCGGGGGCGGTGGTGGCTGGTCGTGTTGAAGGGCGTCGGTGACGCGGTGCGCTCAGCTGTGGTGGGTTGTCGGGGGTGCGGTGTGTTGGTGTGCGCTCAATGACGGTGGGGAGGGTCGGTGGACGTTTTCGTGGCGGGTGGTGCTCGCGTGGTCGGCGCGCAGCATTCGCACGGCGGGTCAGCTCTCGTAGAGGAGGCGCATCGCGTCGTAGAACTCCTGGGGGCGGGCGGCCTCGCAGATGTCGCAGTGGTACCGGTGGAAGTCGGTGCGGGCCGGGTGGTCCTGCTGGGCGGAGCGGCTGCTGCTGCGGAACTCGGGTCGCATCGGTCGCGAGCACAGCGGGCACGGGTCTGCGTAGATCAGTTCGTTCAACATGCGGCGGACTGTGCACACGTCGGCGGCTTACCGTCTCGGGCTGCCGTGACGGTCCGCCTGGCGGGCGCCACGGTAAAGATCTGGTGATGGCCTCCCGCCCGGCGGGAAGCGCCCCCGTTCACGCTTTTGTGCAGTTCATGGGCGGTGTTCTATGGCCCGATGCTCAGCGCGAAGAAGATCGGCCCGGGTGGGTGGCGGTACTACTTCCGCAGCGTGATGGTCGGCGACGGCCGCCGCCCTGCGGGCAAGCCGCTGCGCGCCGCGCAGGACGAAGCCGGTGTTCCGCCCGGCGTCTGGAAGGGGCGGGGACTTGCCGCGGTCGGCCTGGCGGCCGGGGACGTGGTGAGCGAGCGGCAGGCTGAGCTGCTCCTGGGTGAGGGCCGGCACCCGGACGCCGACCGGATCGAGCGCGAGCACCTGGCGGAGGGCAAGAGCCCGGCGAAGGCCCGGCGGGCGACCGTGCTGGGCAGGCCCATCGAGCACAACCAGTCGCCGGAGACCGAGGACGCCAAGGAGCGCTCGCCGTGGCTGGCCCTGGACTTGGTGTTCCGGGCGCCGTCGACCGCGCAGATCTCGTGGGCGCTCATGGATGACGAGCACCGCCTGGTGCTGGAGCTGTGCCAGGACATCGCCCGGGACAAGGCGCTGGCGTGGCTGGAGGATGCGGTCGCACAGATCCGCTGGGGGAGCGGCGGCAAGCACCGCAAGCCGGTGAAGGACGGTCTGATCGTCGCGGTGTTCCGGCACTACGAGTCGAGAGCCGGGCAGCCCCTGCTCCATGACCACGGCCTGGTGTCGATCCGCGCCCGGCGGCCGGACGGGAAGTGGGGCAACCTGTCGGCGGACTCGATGCTGGAGAACGTCGTCGCCGCGGGCACTCTCTACTCCTTGTTCTTCATGGAGGAGGTAGGTGTCCGCGCGGCTCGGATGGGCGTGGGAGCCGCGCGAGGTGACGCCCGGCCGCCGGCCCGTCATGGAGGTCGCGGGCATTGATCAGCGGCTCATCGGCTGGCAGTCCACCCGCCGCCAGCAGATCGAGGACGCGCTGGCCGTCTTCACCACTGACTACGAAGAGGAGCACGGGCATGCGCCGGGGGAGCAGGCCGCCTATGCGCTGGGCGGGAAGGCCGCCGACCGGACACGACCGCCGAAGCCCGAGACGCCGCGGTCGCTGACCAAGCTGCGCGACGACTGGAGGAAGTCGGCGATCCGGGCGTACGGCGTCGACGTCGTCTCCCGGCTCGCCGTGCGGGCGAGGGCGGCGGCCGCGGCGGTGTGGGCCCGGGTGCGGCCGGTGGTCGACATCGCCCTGGCGTCGGTGGACACCGTCGCCGTGGTGTACGTCATGCGCGGTGCGTTCAAACGACGGCACCTGCTCGCCGAAGCCCGCCGCCACCTCGCCTACGTCCTGCGCGGCCGACCCCACCAGGCGGGCCTGGACGAACGGATCGTGCAAGCGGTCGTCGACGACTACACCCGCCCGGTCGGCCGCCGGATGATGACCGCCGACCTGCGCGCCCTGTACCCGAGCGACACCGAGGACCAGGCCGTGCTGCGCCCGCTGACCCGTAAGCGCACCGCGGCCCCGTACGAGCGGGCCCGCCTCGCCGCCGGCGCCCTGGCCGCCCGGGTCCGCGCCGCGCGGCGTGCGGAGCGCCTGGGCTCCCGTCGCCTGCCGTACGCCGTCGCTGTGTCCGCCGCCTCGAGGTCGCACCCGCGGCCGTTCCGCACGGACCGGAAGGACGGCCGCCTCCTGGAGGCGGAGACCGGCGTGGCCACGGTGGAGCAGACCCGCCAGACCATGGAGGCCGCCGCCGCGAAGGTGGCCGCCACCGTCCAGGACAGCAAGCGAGCGCGCTCTCGCCCACGGGCCCCGACCGCAGCCCGCCCCGGCGACGACCCCGCAGCAGCACACCCAACAGCCCGGCACCCAGCACACCCCGGGCCGAAGTTCAGGAGGAGTCGCATGAGCACCCCGGAAGAACTGCCCAACCCCGACGACGCACTCGCCCGCGCCCGTGCGGCCCGCGCGGAGATGGCCGCCGCGCTCGACGAGGACCAGGAGCCCGAGCTCGACGAGGACCTGGGGTGGCAGCCGGTCTGGAAGCGGCCCCGGAAGTTCAAGTCGAAGGCGGACAAGAGGAAGGAGCTGCGCAAGCAGCGGGAGCGGCTCCGGGACGCAGGGAGGCGCCGTTTCGCCGCCGGGCAGTCGCGCCGGCCCCGCTCCCGGCAGAGCCGGATCGGCAACGCGGCCGCGCGCCGCGATGCCCGTGCCCTGTCCCGGGTGCGGCACTCCAACGCCTGGCTGTGGTGAGGATGCCGGACATCGTCCACCGGGTGGAGCCCGCGATGTTCTGCATCCCATGGCGATGCAGAACATCGGGTGGAGTCCACTCCGGGCTCCACCCGATGGCCTCCACTCAGTGGCCTCCACTGAGTGGGCTCCACCGTGGTGCGCACCGGATGACGATGGACGCCACCCTGATGCGCACTGCGACGTCTGCCACCGCACCCGGTGCGCACCATCCGACGATGTCCGGTGCGCCGTACCCGATGTCCCGCACCGCACCGGTGCGCGCACCGCCGGCCCACCCCTTGTCCCGGTTCCAGCGGGCGCGCATCGCTCCTAGATTGTGCATAGCCGGTCAGTGACCGCTGAGCTTGCGCGACTGCCGTCCAACGGCCCACGATTTCCTGAATTCAGGATTCTTTGTATTGTCGAGGGGTGCTGACCATCGCCCCGGAGGTCGAAGTGCTCGCGCGCTTCGGCCGTGCTCTCGCTGACCCCATCCGCTGCCAACTGCTGCTGGCCCTGCGGGATGCCCCCGCTTATCCGTCCGACCTCGCCGACAAGATCGGCGTCTCGCGGACCCGGCTGTCGAACCACCTGGCCTGCCTGCGTGACTGCGGCCTGGTCGTCGCGGTCCCGGACGGCCGCCGCACCCGTTACGAGCTTGCCGACCCCCGGCTCGGACATGCGCTGGATGACCTCCGTACCGCGGTCGTCGCCGTCGAGACCGATAGGAACTGCGTCGACGCCGAGACGAAGGGCTGCTGCTGAGATGACCGCGATATCCCTCGGGCCGTCTCAGGCCCGGCGTGACGCGCTGACCAAGCGAATACGACTGCTGGTCGCCGCGACGATCACCTACAACGTGATCGAGGCGATCGTCGCCATCACCGCCGGCACCATCGCTTCCTCCTCCGCGCTGATCGGCTTCGGCTTCGATTCCGTCATCGAGGTCTCCTCAGCCGCCGCAGTCGCCTGGCAGTTCTCCGCGGCCGACCACGACGTCCGCGAAGCCCGCGAGAAGCGCACCCTGCGGATCATCGCCGTCTCCTTCTTCGCCCTCGCCACCTACGTCACCATCGACGCCATCCGGGCCCTGACCGGCACTGGTGAAGCCGAGCACTCCACCCCCGGCATCGTTCTGGCCGCCCTGTCGCTGGCGGTCATGCCGTTCCTGTCCGCCGCCCAGCGCAAGGCAGGACGCGAACTCGGCTCCGCAACCGCCGTCGCCGACTCCAAGCAGACCCTGCTCTGCACCTACCTCTCCGCCATCCTCCTGGTCGGACTCCTCGCCAACAGCCTCTTCGGCTGGTCGTGGGCCGACCCGATCGCCGCCCTCGTCATCGCCGCCGTCGCCGTGAAGGAAGGGCGCGACGCCTGGCGCGGAGACGCATGCTGCGGTCCCATCCCCACCGCCAGCACGACGGCCGCTACGGAGGCCGACGCCTGCGGCTGCAAGCCCGGCTGCACCTGCTGCTGAGACTCAAGAGCGGAGCGGTCAACGGTCACGTTCAAACAGCGGCCACAACCTAGACCCGGTTCGCTACCCAGCACGTTTCCCCCTGTCAGACCAGGTGCGGACTTCGAGTCAGGTCGCGGTCTATAGGAGACCGCCCGGCCGTGGCACCCGCCCGGCGCGCTGCGGCGGGGCCGGTGGTGCGCGCACCGCGATGGGTGGTGCGGTGCGCCGGTGCACGCACCACCGACGCCGTCACCGCACCTGGTGCGCACCGGGTGCGCGCGGTGCGGTGCGGTGCGCGCACCACCGGCATCGGATGGTGCGCACTACACGACGGTGAAGCGCACCAGGTGCGCTTCCATCGCCTGCTTCATCCCGGCGGCCTCCAGCTGGCGCAGGACGTCGGCGACGTCGCCCCGGTCCTCGGTGAGGATGTTCTCGGTGAAGCGGGTGATGGCGTCGGCGATGCCCCGTGCACTGGCCAGGCACACACTGTGGCAGAGGAGCTCCAGCAGCAGTCGCCCGAGTGCCGCGGCGAGGAAGGAGTGCGCGCACGGCTCCCCGTCGTGGTCGTCCATGGCGGTGATGGGGATGAAGACGCGCGCGGCGACGTCCAGGAGCAGCCGGTGCAGCTCCGGGCCCGTGTCGTCGGCGACCGCGCAGGCGGTGTTCATGTCCCCGGCCTGCAACGCCCGGAGGTAGGCGAAGGCGTCGGCGACGTCGTCCGGCTGCATCGGGGCGAGCGGCACGGTGACGGTGTTCTCGGGCATGACAGCTCCTCAACGATGGGCCGCCCCGCTGATCGCGGAGGCCTCGAAGACACCCTCGAACCGCAGCCCTGTGGACAGAGACCGAGCACCGACGGTGAGCAGCCACGGCCCGGCCCCTCTGTGACGACTACCGATAGTTGGCGCTTCCGATTGGTAATTGGCGGAGGTCGGCCCCGGTCACTGTGAGTTGTGGTCACGCCCCGTGCCCGGAATGGCCTCCGGGCACGAGACAGCCAGGCAATCGGCTCGACCCCTAGCTGAGTACGTGGGTGTCGTTGGCGTCCTGGTCGATGTAGGCGTCGGCGTAGCGTTGGGTGTCGTGTTCAACCCAGTCCTGGTAGCCGCGCATCCAGTTCCGCAGACCGGTGATGAACCCTTGCATCTCTTGGCTGGCGTGGGGTTCGACGGTAAGGGCGAGGCTCTGGAAGGAGGCGATTTCTGAGCGGACGCGGTGGGCGACGAGGTCGACGCTCTGCTGGAGGGGGAGGCCCTGGCGGGTGTAGAGGATGACCATGTTGAGGTACTGGCCGGGCTGATTCATCTCCATCCGTACGCTCTGGATGTCGTTGGACCAGCAGATGACGTTGTTTGTGTGCAAGCACAGCCTCTGGGTGATGGGATCGTTGTACTCGGCAGCCGTGATGGGTCCGGTGTTGGCAGCGTCCAAGAGGGCCAGGCAGGGGTAGGTGCCACTGGTGTGGCGGCGGATCGTCTCGTACTGCGTGATACCGACCGGCTCTGCCTGAAGGTGGTTGAGGATCTGCAGTCCGGCCGTTGAGGCCCACATCCGCATCCCGTGCGCGAACCGCTGGAAATGCTCGTGCGAGAGATGCCCGCGCATCCGCGTGCAGACATCGAGCCAGGCATCCTCACCGAAGACGGGTTCCGCGCCGAGCCGGTGGTGGTCCAGTACATCGATCATGGCGGTCAGGTTCGGCAAGGTGCGCGGGGTGATGGTCTGGACCCGGTCGACGAACAGGTCATCCACGATGAAGAACCAGGTGAAGTAGTCAGCCGCGCTCTGCAGGAACTCCCGGCCAGCCTGCGGGTAGCAGCGGGCCGCCAGCCACCCGTACCGGGTCCGGGCCAGCCGCGCCCGGTACGCGGCGTCGGGCGCGAGCCCGTAGTCCACGGCGAACTTGAGGGTGTCGGCTTCGGCGCTCTCCACGTCGGGATGGATCGCGGCCGGCCAAGGGAAGACGAAACGGGGGATCCGCAGGCTGTCTCCGCCACTGGAGTCGGGGGCTGCTGCTTCCTTCACCGGCGGCGGCTGTGTCGCCGGGCCCTCGCTTGCGGTGTCTGCTGCAAGGATCCCGAAGAGTGCCCTGGGCAGACGTGCGGCGGAAGTTCCCAGCCCCGTCGGTCCGGTAGGCAGCCGGCCAAGAGTCGGGCGCTCCATCAGGGCGGACGACGCACCCCCATCCATCCGCTCCATTGTGCATCGCGTGTCCTGCTGTGCCGGCACGTCCGCCGCTACCGTGTCGTTCCTCATCACAGACAGCTCCGTTGCTCGGTTCCAGGGGAGCAGACTCACGCGGGCCGGCTCCTTGGCACGGCACTTTGGGGTGGCCTGTCCGCCAGTTCATGTGCCTCGGGTCGAGCTATACACAGGAACCCGACTGCCCTCATGCGATGCGCGAAACGACCACCCTCCCGAGGGACAGGAGGGGGACATCGTCGGCTTCAACCGATCTCGGAACGTCGAAGATGCGCGGCGGGGCCGCGAGCGGCAGCCCGGAACCACTCGTACGGGGCAGGGAGAACCCTCTACCGCGGCTCAGGCGTCACGTGTAGCCACCGGCTCATGTCCCCGCCCGCCAAGTAACGATCGACGGATCCGACAACTACGAACCTGAGCTCGGCTTGCGGCCTGTGCCTCCCTCAAGAAGAGCCGCCATTTACCGAATCGGAGTTACCCGGCTGCTCAGCGGCGCCCCAGGAGCCAGCCGCCGCTGAAGCCGTCACCTCACACCGAACCTCCCTCTAATGAGTGAGATTCAAAGAAAAAAATTGTGACTCCGAATGAATTATTGAGTGAATGCATCTATCATAGTGGTGAGTTGATAG
Organism: Streptomyces sp. NPDC048484; assembly: GCF_040651415.1. Taxonomy (NCBI): domain Bacteria; kingdom Bacillati; phylum Actinomycetota; class Actinomycetes; order Kitasatosporales; family Streptomycetaceae; genus Streptomyces; species Streptomyces sp. NPDC048484. Next base: position 4,915 of record NZ_JBEZJY010000095.1, on the reverse strand, counting down.
ATCTGAGAGGGTGGGTGAGTCAGCTGCCGAACGAGGCCGCGATGAACGCGACCGAGGCACGAAACGGTCTCTACGCCCTGGTGAAGCGCGCCGAGGAGGACGGGGTCACGACGCTGATCCATAAGCGGCAGGACCGCGCTCTACTGGCACCGCTGGACCGTCTTCCTGCAGCCCGGAAGACGGAGGCGTTCCCGTCCCACGTGCTGAGTGCGGCGCAGAAGGACTTCGGTGACCTCATCACGATGGCAGCCCAGGGCCAGCCCCAGGTGCTCCTGCGCAACATCACGCCCGTCGCGGTGCTGCTGCCCGCCTCCGGTGTCCTCTCATCCGACACGGCCGCGCACACGGGTGCGGCGCCCGCAGGAGGTGCGGTGAACAGCCCACGCAATCCGGACGACAAAGCGCCGCGCAGGCTCGCCAGGCTGGGCGACGTGATCGGCGCCGTGCTCACTCCCGGTCCGGCCGGAAGCCTCTCGTTCGGGCTGCCCGGCCTGGACGCTGCGACCGGCGGTCTGCCGTCAGGCCGGCTCACCCTGGTCGCGGCACCCCCGAACGTCGGCGGAAGCCTGCTGGGTCTGGCCGCCGCGCGGAAGACCGCGCTCGTCGACAACCACCAGGTCCTGTACGCGGCGTCGGGACCGAACCAGGCGGACATCTTCCGCCGGATCCTCGCCGCGGAGACCGGTGGCGACTACCCGCGCCTGAAGCAGGGACGCCTCACCGAGCACGAGCAGCAGGTTGCCCAGCATCTGGTCCAGGCACCGCTGATGATCGACGACGGCAGCGATCTGACCGCCGAGGCCATCGCGGAGACCGCCCCGTACGTCCAGGGCCTGGCCCTGGTGGTCGTGGACCGGCTCCAGGCCGCCCACAACGCCCGTCTCCCGCTGTCCGGCGACCGTCTCCCGGACGCCTCCCAGGTCCTGGCCTCCCTCGCCCGCACCCTGCACGTACCGGTGCTCGCCATTGTGGACAGCGCCGACCCCGCGCTCCTGGACCTCCTGGACGCCGACGTCCTGGTGACGCTCGCAGCGACCGAGGACCCCTCCCAGGTCCAAGTGACGGTCTCGGAACGGGACTTCGGCGCGATCGGCTCGGCGTACCTGCGCCCCGACCTGCTCCACGCCCGCTTCCTCGACGCCGGCGCCGCCCCCGCCGGTCCGGCGGGGGGCGAAGGACCAGAGCGGAGTCCGGGCAGCGCCGTGGAGCGGGAGCTGGCCGAAGCCGCGCTTCCCTACACGTCCGGCGCCCGGCAGGGGCTGCCGGCCTCTGCCACGCATCTACTGGCCGCGGTGCGCACCGCGCTGGCCGGCGGCGACCAGGAAACTCTTGCGGAACTCGGCCCGTCCCTGGCCGAGGCGGCTGCGGCGCCACTGCAGCTGCCCGACGACGCCGAGGGACGCCGCCTCGCCGCCGCGCTGCACACCTACGCCACCGCGGCGGCCGAACCCACCGAGCGGCCGGCCGCCGGAACACTCCAGCCCGCCGCGGACAGTGGGCAGCCGGATCAGGCCGACGACGAAGACGCCGGGGAAGACGCCGGGGACGGTCTGGTGCCGGGGGATGAGGAGGACGAGCCGGAGGGAGCGCCCTTCCCCGCTCTGAAGATCCTCAAGGACGCGGTGGGCCGTTCGAAGATGCACCCGGTCCCGGTCATCCGCAAGGAGGACCGCGACAGCGGTCCGTGGCCGCTGATCAGCGAGAACATGGACGGCGAGCCCCGCTGGGTCCACCCCGACGTCACCAGCACCCGCGTCGCCCACATCAACACGAACGGCAAACGCGTCCGGCGCAACCAGCTCGACGTGCCCGACCAGTTCGGCGCGGGCGTGCTGTGCCTGATCGACCGCAACGGCAGCTTCCCCTCCGCCTGTTCGGCTGTCCCCCTCGCCCCGAACAAGCTCCTGCACACCGGCCCCCTCACCGCCTTCGACAAATCCCAGGCCGGCATCTACCAGATCGACATCCCCCACTGGCCCCGCACCGACATGCCGCACCCGCTGGGCCGGATCGCCGACCGGCCCGACGACCAGGGCCGCGTATGGGTCACCACCCCCCACATCAAGCAGCTCGAACGCCTCGTACGCGACGGCCACCTCCCGGCCATGCCGGCCATCCACGACTCATGGACCGGCAAGGCCAACGAGTCGCTCTTCAAACCGTTCTACGCCGCCGCCCGCCAGGCACGCCTCGACCTCATCCAGAGAGGCGGCGAACCGTACAAGAACTACAAGACCCGGCTGTCGATCGCGCTGCGCCTGCTGTGGCCCAAACGCCCCTCCCAGCGCTCCCCGTTCTGGCGGCCCGACTGGCGCATGAGCATGGTCGCCGAAGCCTCCGTACGGCACTGGACCGTCGCCTTCAAAGCCGTCCAGGACGGCCACACCCTCGTCGCCCTGCGCAACGTCGACGCCGCCGTCTTCTGGACACCCGACACCACACCCCCCGCCACCTACAAAATCGGCACCGGCTTCGGCGAAGTGAAAGCCAAGTTCGTCCAGCCCGGCGACTTCATCCCCGAAGGTGACGACTGATGGCCGGCCCCACAGGGGGCGGCGACTCCCTGGGCGCCGCCCTCAACCAGCTCCTGCGCGCCCAGGTCACCCCCCGCCACCGAATGGCCACCTACAACGCCAAGCACTGGCACGCCCAGCTCAACCAGCTCACCGGCACCCACCGCGGCTACCAGGCACTGGAAGAAGCCGGCCTCGACGTGACGGCCAAGACCCTTCTCAACTGGCTGTCCGACCCCGGGTACACCGTGCGCCGCGGCTACCGCCACCTCATCCACAGCGCCTACGAGAACGTCGCCATCGTCCCCGCCGACCCGATCCCCGACCACATCAGGAAGGGCCAGTACGAGATCAGCGGCTGGGTCACCACCGGCACCGACCGGCGCGAGCGCGGCACACCCGATGCCAATCCCCTGCGCATCGACGGCGAGCGGGGCCACTGGGACGAGATCGAGGAACTCTGGCTCGTCGGTGAGCTCACCGACGACGAGTTCGAGGACCACTTCATCGACGACGTCATCGTGGAGGACATCGGCGAAGGCACCGACGGATGGGCGTTCGACGGAGACAACTACTCCGTCGAACTCAGGTAACACACACCCCATCCGCCCCACCCAAGGCTCGGCCCGCCCACGACCGCCGCCGCCGCCGCCGAAGGACCCTGCCTTGAACCACCGGGTAAACAAGCGAAGTTACCGCTGATCGCCGTCCACACGCAGACCGCGGCGAACGCCCAACTCCGTCTAGCCTCGCTGCGCACCTTTGGGGGAGCGAGCGCCGAGGAGGTGGCGTACCTGGTCGCGGCGATTCAGGCCGGCGCCGTGGAAGCCGCCCAGGGCGAAGCCATCGAACTGGACACCGCATCGGGCGGGCGGGGCGGGCAGTTCGAGGAGGGCTGGCGCGCCACGATCCAGGCCGCCACGAGCAGACCTGCCCACCTTGCCGACCGAACTCTCGGTGCTGGCTGTGACGCTGGATTCACCGTGCCGGGCCGTCACCAGTTTCATCACGACCGTCGAGAGCGTGGACCAGGCACATCTGAGCCGGGTCCTGGCGGTGGCTGAACACGTCTTCCGCAACCTGACCGGCTACAGCCGCGAGAGCCTGGCCGTCGCCCTCCTGTCGGTCAGTGCGGAGGACCAGGCCGGGTATCCGCAGCGGCCGGAAGCCTTCGCGGAGCAGAACCGCGATCGGCTGACAGAGCTGTACCGCACGTACAGGCCGGAGGGAGTTCGCCGATCTGTCTGCCAGTCGAGCAACCGGGCGTTCTATGCCCTTCGAGCGGGCGCCGGTCGGAAATCCTTCCCGTTTTTCATGGCCTGTGGCCTGCGACGATGATGCCCGTTGCGCAGGAGTGTCCGCCACGACTCCTTCCGGGGTGTGATGCACGTCACTCAGGCTTGGCATGGGGTTGACCTGCGTAAATTCCTCGCGGAGGAAGTGGGGTTTCCGGGGGTGGCGTGGTGAGGGTGGTAACGGTCCTTCGAGTGGGAGCGGGTGGGGGTTGATTGTGAGCTCGAAGGTCGGGGCACTGGCTCGTACCGGGTAGAGGTGGACCTGGGCGCGATCGAGGCCGTGGGCGCGCGCCGACTCCGGCGGTGACGGCGATGCCCGTTGCGTGAGACCGCCGACCGCTCCCTCCGTGCGCGGTGCTCCACGTCACGCTCTCCTTCCTTGTTCGGTCTGATCTGAGGAATCCCCTTGCGCGGCAACGGCCTTCGCCGTGCTGTTCGCGGTCACCGACCCTGCCGACCGGCGCCACTGGCTCCTCACCGGCGGCGAGGCGCTCTACGACGGCGCGCAGGACGTCACAGCGCATCTCCTCCCCTGCAGCGGCCCTGACCGTCCGGGTCTCGGCCGGCAGGAGAACGCACAGGCGCATCACGCCGGGGAGCCCCTCCTGCTGGGCCGCGTCCTGGCCTCCCGTTGTCGGCGATGTTGCGGCCCACCCCGTGGTTGGACTCGACCTTGGCGATTCCAGCGAGGACTGGCCAGCGCATGCCCTGGCACTTCGGCACATGCTTCCCGACCTGCTGGACGGCCTTCTTGTAGGCGGCCAGCATCCGTGCCGGGATGTCCGCCGCACTGCCGCCCTCGGCGATCCCGCCGTCATCCTGCGCACCCGCCTTCAACGCGACGTACGAACTGATCGCGTTCCCCACGGGCGCGGCGCAGCACACGGCGGCGAACAGCAGCATTACCACCCCACAGCCCCACTTAGCCACCCGGCCGCCACGGCGCCTCAATCACCATCACCACCGTCGCGGGTGCCGTCCGTACCGTCCGTCGGACGCGCCCGCCCTCACGACCAGGGCGAGCAGGGCGGCTGGCAGGGCTATCAACATCAGGGCGCTCGCCACGGCGGCGATGCGCCGGCAGCGGGACGAGGAGAAAGAGGACGT
>NZ_JBEZJY010000094.1:0-15116 GCF_040651415.1 Streptomyces sp. NPDC048484 | reverse complement strand
GACCCTCAGCGACCGCGAACGCATCCTGGGCCCCGACCACCCTCACACCCTCACCAGCCGCAGCAACCTCGCCATCGCCCAGCGCGCGCTCGGCCACCACCAGGAGGCCGCCGACCTCCACCGGCAGACCCTCAGCGACCGCGAACGCATCCTGGGCCCCGACCACCCTCACACCCTCACCAGCCGCAGCAACCTTGGCAACGCCCTGTACACGCTCAGCCGCTACCAGGAGGCTTCGGACCTCCACCGGCAGACCCTCAGCGACCGCGAACGCGACCTGGGTCCCGACCACCCCCACACCCTCGTCAGCCGCAGCAACCTCGCCAATGCCCTGCACGCGCTTGGCCACCCCAAGGAGGCCGCGGACCTCCACTGGCAGACCCTCACCGACCGCGAACGCATCCTGGGCCCCGACCACCCCCACACCCTCACCAGCCGCAGCGCCTTCGCCAAAGCCCTGCACGCGATCGGCCGGAGCCAGGAGGCTTCGGACCTCCACTGGCAGACCCTCACCGACCGCGAACGCATCCTGGGCCCCGACCACCCCCACACCCTCACCAGCCGCAACCACCTTGTGGCGGTCCGGGCCACGGCTGCCCGGAGCCAACGGTGGCGACGGCCATGGCGGCGCACCCGGCCCTGACAGGACCGCGGACCGCTCCCGAGCTTGGACTTGGCGGTGACATCAAGCCCTGCGAGAAGCCCGTTACCACCGTGTTTGTTGTGGAATGCACCTCGTCAGACACTGCGAGGGAAATCCCCTCTACGCCGAGTCAGACAGAAGCCCAAGTCGGCTTCTGGGTAACGCCACAAGACGTAGGCAGTTCGATTCCGGGGCCCGCTCAGACGCCTCCCGAAGTGATGAACAATTGCTGTCGGTTCTCGTGAACAAAGCCAGATGAGGCACCGCCGTTGCGCCTTGGTGCGTCGACGCTTCCGTTTGGGCACGCCGCCTCTGTGGGTGCCGATAAATCATCCGGCCTGGTCACGCGGCATGGTGGTACTCATGGAGCGTTCCGCTGAGCCGGTCTCGTCGATGGACTTCGAGATGTCTGATCTGCGCTGGTTCGTCGAGTGGGTGGGGGAGTGGTCGGAGTGGAGCGGCTTGGCTCAGGGCCCGGTGGGGTCTGTGCTTGTTGTAGAAGGTCTCGAACTCCCTCAGCGCGTGGAGGAGATGGCTCTGGTTCCAGATCAGAGTGCGGTCGAGGAGTTCACGCTTGCAGGTCTGTATCCACCGCTCCATGATCGAGTTCATGCGCGGCATCCGGACACCGCTCTTGACGATCTCGAGGCCGGTGTCGGCGAGCAGTGCGTCGAAGGCTGCGGTGAACTTGGAGTCGCGGTCGCGGATGAGGAACCTGGCTTTGCTGCCTGCGTCTTCGAGGTCCATGAGAAGGTTGCGGCCGAGCTGTACTACCCACTGTGAGGTGGGGTGTGCGGTGGCGCCCAGGATGCGGATGCGTCGGGTGGAGTGCTCGATGACGGCGAAGACGTACAGGTGTGCACCGAGCAGGGTGCGGGTTTCGAAGAAGTCGCAGGCGAGCAGGGCGCCGGCTTGGCCGCGCAGGAAGTCGGCCCAGGTGGTGCTCTGGCGTTCCGGAGCTGGTGGGATGCCGTGCTCCTTGAGGATCTCCCAGACAGCGGACGCGGCGACCTTGATACCCAGGGCGGCGAGCTCGCCGTGGATGCGCCGGTACCCCCACGAGGAGTTCTCTCGGGCCAGGCGGAGGACGAGGGCGCGGATGGAGCGGATGGTGGGTGGTCGTCCGCGCCGCTTGGGTGCACAGGTCGCGGCGTGGCGCCGTTTGAGCAGGTTGCGGTGCCATCGCATGATCGTGTCGGGGCGTACCAGCAGCAGGAAGTTCCGCAGCTTGTCCATCGGGAGGTGGTGGAGCAGGCCGGCGAGGATGGCCCGATCGGTGTCGGTGAAGGCGGGTTTGCCGGCCTGGCGCTGCGGAATCAGCAGCTGGTGTCGAAGGGCGAGTATCTCGATGTCCTTGTCGCGGTCGCTCACCGGTAGCAGGCGAAGGAAGGCGAAGGCGTTGGTCGCGGCGAGGTAGGCAAGGCGCAGCAGCACGACAGATCATCATGCCTTGATGCCCTGCGCAGGTGAACATCGAGGATGAGGAGCAGGCCAGCCGGAGACCGGAGACCGTGACCTGGGCGGATGACTTATCGGCACGCGCAAGGCCCGCGCCGACGGCCTTCAGGCCCTGCCCGCCCATGCCCTGGCGCGTATCCGCAACCGCTACCTCGGCGCGCTCGCCCACGGCCGCGACCGCAACACCGCACGCCACGGGCCGCTCGCCGAGGAGGCGAGCAAGCTGATCCGCCGCTTCGAACGCTACGAGGACATGATCCTGCGCTTCTGCACAGACCTGGCGGTGCCCTTCTCGAACAATCTCGCAGAGCGGGACCAGCGCCCGGTCAAGGTGCAGCAGCGGACTTCCGGCGGCTGCTGGCGCACCCTGCAGGGCCTGGCCGACTTCGCGATCGTCCAGTCCTACCTGTCCACGGCCGGCAAGTGGGGCCGCGACAAGCTCGACGCACTCGTGGAGCTTTTCACCACCGGCGCATGGCTCCCTCCTGCCCTCACACCCGCCGCTGCCGCCGCCTGAACCGCGCACCGGCCTACTCGTCCTGCTCGATCACAGCACCGACCTGCGCGGACGCGACCACTCGCGGGCCTTCGAGCACGAGCAGTTCGGCACCAGGTCGCAGGTTCGGGCGTGCCAACCCGGGGGCGAGGAAACCAACCAGACAGCGCCAGCGGCGCTCATCGAGCTTCTCGGTCTTTTGCAGCAGGATGCTCAGCTGGTCGGCCGAGGCTGGCCAGCCGGGCTGCACTTCGCGGTCGCTGCCCTGGACGAACACCGCCGTGGCCATGTAGACGGGCGCGGTCGGCGGCCCGGACTGCCGCCCTCCGTCGTTGGCCGCGCGCCAGTGGACCACGGCCACAGCCACCGGCTTTTCGATCTTCTCCATCATGGCCACAACTCGATTCTGCTCATCTGCTCGTTGATCTGGGCGAGTTGACTGCCGTCGGCGTAGTACCCCGGTCCGACACCATCCAACTTTGTGGGTGCCGATAAATCATCCTGCCTGGTCACGCGGCATGGTGGTACTCATGGAGTGTTCCGCTGAGCCGGTCTCGTCGATGCAGGGCCCCGGCAAACGCCGGGGCCCTGGGTGGAAGAACCTGCGGGTTTCAGCAGCGAGTTCGGCCCGGTTCCTGGCCCGGTGGGTGTGCGGCAGGCTGCGTTTGAGGTCAGCGTTGACCAGCTCGTCCGGGTTCAGCTCGGGTGAGTACGAGGGCAAGAAGTGCAGCTCGATCTCGTCCTTGTGGTCGGCGAGCCAGGCCCGGACGATCTTCGAGCGGTGGGCCGAGTGCCGGTCGACGATCAGGTGGACCTTGTGGTCGCAGTGCCCGACGAGCCGGGCGAGGAAGTGACACATGACCTTCGCGTCGAACGACTCGGTGAAGACCATGAAGTGCATCCGGCCGCGGTGCCGGCGTTGTCGCCTCGGTCGTCGGCCTCGTGGCGCTGTTCCCGCCGACCACGCTGGTGGCGGGTCCGATCGCTGTGGGGACGGGACTCGCCTCCTGGGGTCTGCAAGGAGTGAGTGCCGGCCTGGCGTGCTGGGGATACGGCTGGGACAGCAAGGAGTTCCATTCCGCTCTCGGCCTCTTCGTGCTCGGCGGAAGCTTCATCGGCAAGTCGAAGATGACGAGGAGCATGCTCCGCAGAGCAGGCATCGACGAGAGGGTCATCGGTGAGAAGATCGTGGACATCGGCTACGACGTCACGACTACCGTGATCGGCATCTTCACCTGGTAAGCAGCCCGCACAGACGCGTGGACGGGGCGAGTCGCAGGCTTGCCCCATCCACGCGGTTCCGCAGCACCTCGGAGGTTTTCCGTGTTCAGTTTCTGGTCCTCCACCACTGGTTGGTGGATCGCGGCTGCCGCGGCGGCCATCGTGTTCGGCACGGTCATGCAGTTCTGGGCGACGACGAGGAAGTGGAAGGTGTTCCTCGCGACAGCCCCCGGCTTGGGCGGCGGCCTTTCGGCGGTCGGGGACACCGCGATGCGGGGCGAGGATATACAGACGGTGCTGCAGCTCTACACCCTCGTGGTGCTGGGGCTGCTGATGACCATGGCCGTCTTCACCAAGTACATCCGACGCCAGGTGGCCCTGGTCCACGCCGGCGGAACGATGGAGCGCGCGACGCCCAAGCACGTCATGGTCTTCCTGGGCACCTGCTTCGCCCTCACCCTCTCGACGGCCGCCGCGCTCGGCACCCTCCTCGACATGTGACGGAGCGTCCCATGCCCTTGACCTTGTGGGTCGTTGCTGTCCTGATCCCCGAGATCGTGCTCTCCTGTCTGCTGTTGCGCTGGCTCCCGGACCGACGTGAGTGGCCGATACCGCTGCTGATCCCGGTTCCGGCGATCGTCGTGGTGGCGCTTCTCATTCGGTACGTGGCGCAAGAGCCCTGGCCCGGCACGCTCGCAGCGTGTGCCGGCTTCCTGTGCGGTCTCGCCCTGGCGCTGCTGCCGTTCCGGGGCTGGGTGTCGTCGTGGACCCTCCCGGTGCACGGGGACGAACGGCTGCGCTGGCGTGAGGTGGCCTTGGTGGCTCTGAGCGTCGCCACTCCGGTGTCGACGACGCACACGAAGGCCGCGACGGGCAAGGCGTTCGCGCCGCGTGAAGTGGTGCGCGTGCGAGGGAGGTTTCCATCGGCGATGGGAGTGGCCTTGCTGGTGCTTCCGGTGCTCTGCGCGGTGGCGGCGGGCTGGGCCGCGGATGCGGTCGGCCTGACGGTCGTCCGCCCCTGACCGGGCGCGCAGCCGTGGCTCCTCGCGCGCATGACTGTCAGTGGTACTGATCAGAAATGCTTCGGGTTCAGGCTTGTTGATGGTGTGTGAGTGATCTGGTGGGGGATGCGCGGACCTGGTTGCCGGGCGCGCAGGAGGCTGTGCGGTTGCTTGCGGTGTCCGCGCTGGTGGAGGGCCGGGACCGTGTAGAGGTCGCCGCCCTGTTCAGGGTATCGGCCAGGGCCGTGGACAACTGGTGGGCGAAGTGGCAGGCCGGTGGGCGGGACGCACTGCTGTCCCGTACCCGAGGCCGTCGCGCGGGGGAACATCAGGTCCTGTCCGAGGCCGAGCAGGCCGCCATCCGGCAGGCTGTTCTCGATCACACTCCCTGCGACCTGGGGCTTTCCGGTCAGCTGTGGACACGCGGGCAGATAGGCGAGCTGATCTTCAAGCTGTACGGAGTCCGCTTCACCGAGCCCGGCGTGGGCAAGTACCTCAAACGCTGAGGCCTGACCTTCCAACGCCCCGACAAGCGGGCCGTCGAGCAGGATCCCGAAGCGGTCCGCCTCTGGCACGAGGAGACCTGGCCGGCGATCCGGGCCAGGGCAAAGGCGGAGAACGGTGAAGTCCTCTTCGCCGACCAGGTCGGCATCCGCTCGGACCAGGTCACCGGCCGCACCTGGGGTGCCAAAGGCGCGACGCCGGTCGTCCGCCGGACCGGGAACCGGTTCTCCGTAGACGCGATGTCCGCGATCAGCACCCGCGGCCGGATGCACTTCATGGTCTTCACCGAGTCGTTCGACGCGAAGGTCATGGGTGAAGGAGGTCTCGAAGTCCCACTCGCCGCCGTCCTCGGCCTCGTAGGAGAAGTCGAGCAGCAGGTGCCCTTTCCTCGTCCAGCAGGTCAAGGCGTCTTCCGCACAGTACGGTTCGGCGCTGCGGGCGGGCAGCAGCGTGATGGGCAGTCGCAGCATCAGGCGTCGTGAACCCCAGTTGGCGAAGTACAGGTGGGCGTCGTACAGCTGCTCCATCAGTTTGCGCTCATCGCCGCGGAAGTTGCCGTAGTGGTACTCGTTGACGAAGTGCGTCGCGCTGATCCGGGCCCGGCTCGACAGGGCCCGTACCTGCTCGATCTCGTTCTTTGTCAACGGTCGGTCGATGGCCTGGAACTCGTAGTACTGGTACTCGCTCACGGCCGTGCAGACTACCGACAGGCGCTGCGGCTCGTCTCACGGGGCCTGGACGTGATCCCTCGTTCGGGGCCCGTCCACGGTTACGGTCCCGGCGGCGCCGTCGGATTCGTAGGCTCGGGCTGAGGACGACGCGTTCGCAGGGTTCGGAGGGCAGGAGTGTGGTGGCGGCACCGAGGGAACGGCTGGTTGGGCTGCTCGGCGGGGTGAGGGAGGCGGGCGCTTTCAGCGCCTGGCTGGAGGCACCGGTGGCCGGCCTGAGCCTTGAGGTGGCCGGGGTCGGGCCGGTGCGCCTTCCGCTGCGGGCGCCCCAGGTGGAGCGGCTGATTTCGGTGGCACAGCCGGCGTTGTTCGGGCGGGGCGAACAGACGCTGAGCGACACCAGTGTGCGTGACACCTGGCAGATCCCGCCGGATCGGCTCAGCCTTGACGGTCCTTCCTGGTCGTCGCTGCTGAGTGGCGCGCTGGAGCATTTCCGGGATGCTCTCGGTCTCCCGTCGGCGACCCGGCTGCGGGCTGAGCCGCACGCGATGCTGGTGTACGGCAAGGGCCAGTTCTTCCTTCCGCACCAGGATTCGGAGAAGGACGATGCCATGGTGGGCACGTTGGTGCTCTCCCTGCCTTCGGCGCACACGGGGGGAGAGTTGGTCGTCGAGCACGCCGGGCAGGAGTGCGCCTACCGCGGCTCGAAGACGGATCTGACCCTCGTCGCCTTCTATGCTGACTGCCGGCACCAGGTCACTCCGGTCCGAACCGGATACCGGGTGACGCTCACCGTCAACCTGCTCGCCGAGCCGGGGACTTCGGCCGAGGCGTCCGGACCGCTGGCGGAGCTGGCACACAGCCTGGGCCGGCACTTCGGCTCGCCCGCCAAACCGCGCTATGGCACCCGCGAGTTGGATCCACCGACCCGGCTCGTGTACCTGCTCGATCACGAGTACACCCAGCGGGGCCTGAGCTGGGAGCGGCTCAAGGGCGCCGACGCAGGGCGCGCCGCTCTGTTGCGCGCCGCTGCTGGGCAGGCCGGATGCGAGTCGCTGCTCGCCCTGGCGGAGGTGAAGGAGACCTGGGATGCCTATCCCGACGGGACGAGCCCTGGGACGACTGCGGGTACGACGAGGATGCGGACGACGACGGCGATGAGGGCGACGACGGTGATGCCGACGAGGACGAGGACTACGTCCTCCAGGATCTGATCGACGACGAGATCACCCTGGGTTGGTGGACCGGTCCGGACGGCACCGGTGGCGAGCCGATCTCGTTGCCGGTTCACGAGTACGAGGTGTGCGCGAGTACCGCGAGCGCGGATCTGACGCCCTACGACTCCCAGTACGAGGGCTACATGGGTAACTACGGCAACACGCTGGACCGGTGGTACCGGCGGACCGCGGTCGTCGTGTGGCCGCGTGAGCGGGCCTTCGCGGCACGCGCCGAGGCCGGATCGCCATGGGCACTGGAGGAACTGCGCGCAGGTATCGCGCGAGGCGACCTGGACAGGACACGACACCGAGCCCAGTCCCTCGTACCGTTCTGGAAGCACACCCACCCGCAACCCGAGCTGCTGGACTGCGCGCTGCTGGTCGCCGCAGGCCTGGACGCGGCCGAGGCCGCGGCGATGCTACTGGAGCCGTTCGAGGCGGGCATGCTCGGCCCGCAGCCCGCAGCCCGCAGCCCGCAGCCCGCAGCCCGCAGCCCGCAGCCCGCAGCCCGCAGCACGCAGGCGCATTGGCCGCGGTGGTTGAGCGGTATGGAACCGCGTGGATGCGCCGGGTCCTCGACGCCTGGTTCGCCTCGGAGCACCGCCTCCAACCGCAGCACTACCAGTGGACCGAGCAGCTGCCCGGGCTGTGCGCGGCGCTGCGTGCCAATCGAGCACCGACGGTGGTGCGGCTGCTGTCCGCCAGGGCCTGGGCCGCAGTGGACAGCGGCCTTCAGCTGTGGACCACAATCGGACCGGCCGAGATCCGCCGTGCGCGGTTGCAGCAGCTGGCCCTGCCACTGCGACACGTCCTGGCGGCGGCCGACGAAGAGCTGCGGGACGGGATCCTGGCAGCGTTGCACGAACGCGGGGATACGGTGCTCGAATGTCTGATGCCGCTGCTGCGCCGCGCCGCGGAGGCGAGCACGTCGGCCGAGTGGGGCGTGGCGGGGCTCGACGCGGTCGCGCGGGACTGCGCGGACCGGCTCAGCGCGGTGTGCGAGCGACCGCCGCGCGCTGCCGGCGATTGGTCCGTGGCCTGGGCGGGGTGCGGTTGCGAGCTGTGCGGTGCCCTCGGTGCGTTCCTCGGCTCCCGGTCGCGGCGGGTCCTCGAATGGCCGCTGGCGAAGGAGGGGCGGCGGCATGTGCACACCAGGGTCGACTCGGCCGAGCTGCCGGTGCGTCACGAGACCAGGCGGCAGGGGCGCCCGTACACGCTGGTGCTGACGAAGACCCAGGAGCTGTTCACCCGTGAGCAGACGGTCCGCAGTCAGGCCGCGGCGGACCTGGCATGGCTGATGTCGCTACGGAACATGTGACTGCGGCTTCCGGACGCCGGCCTCGCCTGGGAGACGGGCAGCCTGCTCAACGGTCGGCGCTGCCGGGTGTTACGACCCATTCGGCGGGTTGTCCCGTCAGGGAGGCGATCATGTCGAAGTCGCCGTCGTAGTGGAGGACCGTTCGCCGGTGCAGTTCCGCTGTGGCCGCGATCAGCAGGTCGGGGAGGGACAGAGCGCGGTGGAAGCCCGCGTTGAGGGCATGGCGCTGGATCTCGAGAGCGCGGGTGAAGGTGTCGTCTTCGGTGCGGAGGTAGTCGAAGGCGTGGAGCCAGGTGCTGATCCGTGTTGCTTCTGAGCTGTCCCGTGCGGAGTGGATCATCTCGTACTCGGTGGGCTGGCACACGGCGAGGAGGTAACGCTCATGCAGGGGCTTTAGCACCTCCTTGACGCTCGGTTTCGTCCAGCGGGCGAGGGCGGACTTGTCGATAAGGTAGTGGTCCTGCATCAGGCCGCCTGGCCTTCGTCGCGGTGGCCGTCGTGCTTGAGGGAGCCGTCTGCGTTGCGAGGGCCGGTGTTCTCGACGATCTCGCTGAAGTCGAGCTCGCCGGCGTCCATGGCGTCGAAGCCCTCCTGCCGCAGGTGTCGCTTGACGGCGTCTTCCATGGCGAGGCGGACGGCTTTGGCCTTCGTTTTGGTCCCGAAGATGCGCATGGCCTCGGTCACCATGTCTTCATCGAGATCGATGACAGTTCTGGCCATGTGGATGATCCCTTCGTGGACGCTCCCGTCCATGAAACGATACCATTCATCGGCTGTGGTAGATATCGTTTTGATCAGAAGTCTCGTGATGGATGGAGGCTGCGGCGTTTCGTGGGCGGAGTGCCGCGTGGTCGCTCCTTGTGCAGAATGAACAGTCGTCCTCATGTCCGGCTCCGCCGCTCTCGGGGATTTCGTCAGAAGCGATGGGGCGGCGAGAGACAGTAGGCCAAGCAGCCCCGCCGGTGGACGGCCGGTGGACGGACGCCTTTGGACGGTGCATCACGGGGTGGCACGGGTCAACCTGCCGCACATGCTTGATCAGGAAAAACGTCACCACGCAGCACGACCAGGCACCACGCGACACGATCGCTCATGGTCTCGTAATGCGTAGGTCTCGGGTTCGAATCCCGAAGGCGGCTCCGAGAAACCCCAGGACTCACTCGCCGTGACCTGGGGTTTCTTGTTTCCTTTGGCCTTGGATTCTATGCAAATCGGGCACTGCCCGTCTGTGCATCGTCATGCGTAGGTCGCAGGTGTGGTTTCTGTGACGAAATCGACGGTCCAGGGCTCTGGCCTGGTCTTTTGCTCGCTTGCGAGGTACGGATCAGATTTGCGTAGAAGGCTCCGGTGGACAACCGGTGGACATCCGTGCGTGACACGTCATCAGGAGATCATCGCTGCCCCTGGGGCGACGGGTGAGATGCGCCGGTCTCTGGTGGGACGATCGGTGTCGTCGGGACTGTCCGGTCCGGACAGATCTCGCGTCCGGCTCGGGTCCTGGCGATGATTGGCTGTGAGTGCACGCAGTGACCGATCGGGGCAAGGGCAGCGAAGGGGCTGCTGTGTCGGTGCATGCTGGAGTGTCGTCCCATTTCAGAGCGAGATCAGCTCTTCGGGTTCGGTGCTCTCTGCGTGCTGGATCCCAGGGCAACGAGCCCGTCATTGTGCCGGGTGACGAGCGGTGAACGGGTATCAGCGCGGCAGGCCAGGCGGTAGGCGAGATTCCGGGCCCAGGGCGGCAGGGCCATCCAGTCCTCGTCGAGGACGTCCCCGAGCATGGCGAGGATCTCGTCGGCCGTCGCGAAGGTGAGCTTCTCGACGAACTCACGGGCCGCTTCGTTGACCTGCCGGCTGTCGAGGCCGTCGATCGCCTGGCTGAGGCTTCTGCCCGTGGGGGTCGGATCGGGTATCGCTCGCTTCTCCTGACGGATATCCTCCGGCGTCTCGCTGATCAGCAGAGCCGGGAGGCGTTCACTGCCGGCTTCGGGCGGTTCCGCGGCGATGAAACGCCTCCCGGGCCGCGCGTACGGCGCTCCGGAGTCCGGTGTCGTCGAGATCGCCTGGTTCCGCTAGTTCAGGGTCTGCCGAGTAGTCCTCGAGGATCATGAACACCTGGTCGAAGAGATCCTCGAGCGCTCCTTGGACGCGCTCCCCGTTCGTCTGGGAAGCACGCCGGGCCTCCCACCAGCCATGGGCGAAGTCCGGTGCGCTGCACGTCCCGTCGGTGAATGCGTCCAGCAGCGTCAGTTGTCGTGCTGCCGCACTGGCCGGGTCGACGTCGCCCGGGTGGGACCACGCCCTGTGGACGGGGGGGTGAGAGGCGGCCACGGCCGCGAGTGAGGGGTGACGTTCCAGGAAAGCGCGCGCATGGCGGCCGAAGCGTGCGCGTGCCGTGTCGGTACCCTCGTTGACGGCCGCGGCCATGAAGTCGGCGGTTCCCGCGATCAGCGCATAGCCTTCTTCCGGAAAAAGCACGGCTCCTTGAGTATCGGGTGTGCGCAGCAGGAGTGGTGGGCGGATGCCCGTGCAGTTGGCGTCGGCGGGAAGCCGGGAGGTGGCACCGGGGTTGCCGGCGAGGCTTGTGGTGAGGATGTGGGAGGCCCCGACGGCACGGCAGCCGGCTGTGATCCGGCGGGCCAGCGCCGCGTCGATCTGCGCGCCCACGGGCACCGGGGCCACGGATTTCCCCAGCAGCCAGGACGAGGTGAAAGTGCCGTCCGTATCGAGCACGGTCCTCAGGCCCGATGACGTTCCGTGTTCTGGATCGGTCACCACAGAAACCCTTTGTCGATGATTCCCTGGAACTGTTTGTCGCCGAGTTTCCAGGCAGACCAGAATCTACCATCGGCGTGCAGCATGACCATTTTCTGGGATGCCGGGTCGATGAACCCGACCGCCGGTCCCTGATTCCTGTAGTCGTACCGGTAGATCTTCGTTCCGTCTGCTGTCATGTGGTCGCGCATGGACTCTTCGAACCGTTGCAGGTTGGCCTTGTTCAGATTGCCGGGACTGTCGAGGAAGTCACCCCCGTGAGCGTGGAATTTTTTGCTCATCACCTTCTGGCTGGAGAAATCAGCCTTGTCCGCCCACGCGCCCCGAGGGCACGGGGCAAGCCCGAATGGGTCCGTCCAGGAATGTGGATTGGCGACGTAGGTGGCGGGGTTGGGTGCGGGGCCGAGCCCGAGGGGGTCCGGGGAGATGTAGCGGGCGGTCTCCGGGTCGTAGTGGCGGAAGTAGTTGTAGTGGAGGCCGGTCTCGGGGTCGTAGTACTGGCCCGGGAAGCGCAGCGGGGTGTAGGCGTCGGCGTCCCGGGACCAGGCGGTGGTGCCCCACAGGGTGGCCCGGGAGCGCCAGGCGATGTCGCCCGTCTCGTCGATGAGTTCGGTGGGGGTGCCGATGAGGTCGGTGGCGATGGCGAAGAAGCGCCGGTCGATCTCGTTCTGACCGTCGTCGGCGAGGATGCGCTCGGTCTGGGCCAGGGGGGTGTGGCCGCGGTGGTCCCAGGTGAGGGCGACCGTGTTCGGCTGGTCCGGTCCGTGGGTCGTCTGTTCGCACAGGGTCGGGCCGTCCCAGGTGAAGCGGGTCTCTTCCACCACGCTGTTGCCGTCGGCCGCCAGGCACTGTTTGGCGATGCGGCGGCCGAGCGGGTCGTAGCGGTACCTCCACCGTGTCCCGTCCGGCGTGGTCACCGCGGTGAGTCGATCCTCGCCGTCCCACTCGTACCGCCAGGTGTCGGGTTTGCGGGACAGGCGGATCTTCTGGCGCAGGGTGACCCGGCCCAGGGCGTCGTGCTCGAAACGGACGCCTCCGGCTCGGGTCAGGGTAACGCCGTCGTAGGCGCGCGGTCCGGTGGCTTCATGGCCCGGGTGACGGGACGGCCAGTCCGCCGAAGTCTGGTTGCCGCTCGCGTCGTAGGCGTACCGCTCGGTCCAGTCTTGGGCGTGCACGGCGGTGACCCTGCCCACCGGGTCGAGGTCGAAAGTGCGGGCGCCCGACAACTGGTCCGTGACGGAGAGCAGGTGGCCGTCGGCACGGTAGGTGTAGGCGCGGCTGTTGACGCCGCGTGCTCGGGCGGCGATGTGCTGTCCGGTGAGCCGTCCGGCCTCGTCCCACGCGGAGGTCACGGTGACGGCGTCACCTAGGACGCGGGCGAGTTCCCGGCCGGCGGCGTCGTGCGTGAAGTCGACATGGTGTGGGCCGGTGGTCAGGCGTAGGGGCGCTCCGTCGGCGCCATAGGTGTAGGCGGTGACGTGCCCGGTGGGGGTGGTGCGGCGCGTGACGCGGCCGAGGGCGTCGTAAGCGTAGGTGATGGGGCGGCCGTCAACGAGTTCGGTCTTGATGTTCCCGCGGCGGTCGTACTGGTAGCGCAGGTCGCTGTCCAGCCCGGCTGCCTCCAACAGGCGTCCCGTCCGGTTGTACGCGTAGGTCGTCAGTCTTCCGCCGACGTCCTTGCGGACCACCTGTCCGAGCTGGTCGCGCTCGAAGGAGACGGTCCCGCCGAGCGCGTCGACGCGGGCGGCGAGTTGCCCGGCGGCGTCGTAGCGGTAGGTAAGGGTTCGGCCGTCGAAGTCGGTCTCGCAGACGACGTTGTCGGCGGCATCGTACTCGTAGACCCAGCTCATCCCGTGGGGATCGGTGACGCGCCGCAGGCGCAGGTCGGTGTCGTGCTCGAACTCGTAGCGGGCCCCGTCGGGTCCTGTGCGGGAGAGCGGCAGGTCGAAGTGGGTGTATTCGAAGCGGGAGACCCCGCCGGCCGCGTCGGTGTGGGTGAGGCAGTTGCCCTCGCCGTCGTAGGTCCACGCTTCGGTGGCGCCGTCGGGGCCGGTGCGGCGGGCGAGCTGCCCGTCGGCATGCCACTGAAGGCGGGTGACGGCGCCCACCGGGTCGGTGATGCGGACCGGTTTGCCGAGGACGTCGCGCTCCGTGCGGGTGGTGGCACCGGCCGGGCCGGTCACCTCCATGGGCAGCCCCGCCGCATCGCACACCACGTGAGTGGTGCCGCCGAGCGCATCGGTGAACGAGGTGAGCCGACCGGCGTGGTCGTAGGTGTAGCGGGTGGTGGTGCCCGCCTCGTCGGTGACTGCGGTGCGGTTGCCGCGTTCGTCGAACTCCTGCGTCCTGCGGTGCCCGTCCGGGTCGGTCACCTCCACCGGCAGGCCGAGCGGGCCGCGTACGGTGCGCAGCACGCTCCCGTCGGGCCGGGTGGCGGACACTACTTGGCCCTCGTCGTCGTAGGTGTAGACGGTGGTGCGGCCCAACGGGTCGGTGCGGGTGAGGAGGTTGCCGTGGGTGTCGTAGGTGGAGCGGGTGGTGTGGCCGAGGGGGTCGGTGGTGGCGATCACCCGGCAGTGGTGGTCGATGACGTGGCGGGTGGTGTGGCCCCCGGGGGTGGTCAGGACCGTCGTCCGGTGGCCGGTCTCGGGGTCGGGTTCGGTGTAGGCGAGGGTGATCTGGACGTGGCCGGCCTCGCCGCCCTCCGTCACGACGCGGTCGCGGTCGTCGTAGACGTAGTCGTAGCGGCTTGCGTTGGAGTCGATCCAGGCGATGACGCGGCGGCGGTCGTCGTAGACGAAGGTGGTGGTGGCGCCGGACGGCTTGGTGACGGTGGTGAGGTC
Organism: Streptomyces sp. NPDC048484; assembly: GCF_040651415.1. Classification (NCBI taxonomy): domain Bacteria; kingdom Bacillati; phylum Actinomycetota; class Actinomycetes; order Kitasatosporales; family Streptomycetaceae; genus Streptomyces; species Streptomyces sp. NPDC048484. Next base: position 975 of record NZ_JBEZJY010000094.1, on the reverse strand, counting down.
GCCGTCCTGGTAGCCGTAGCACATCAGGGGCAGGTCCGCGCCGGCGCCGCCCCCGCTGCCTCCGCCGCTCCCGCCCGTGCCGGTCAGGGCCAGGGCGGTGATCAGGCCGTCGGCGGTCGACAGTTTCACGTGGTGGCCTGCCGAGTGGACCAGGGCCAGTGGCAGGCCGTCCTCGGCGCGGTCGACGGTGATGGTGTGGCCGTTGCGTTCGGTGATGTCCGACAGCCAGGCCGTGCCGTCGCCTCCCGGTTCGCTGCCGGGCGGGGCGGTGAAGTGGAAGGTGAGGCCGCTGTCGGGGGCGGTGACCGTGTAGTCGCCGTCGGTGTCGCGGGCCACCAGGGTGCGGGCCCTGCCCGATTCCGGCCGGGTGGGCGCGCCGGGGACCGGATGCGGGTACGCGACCAGGAGCCCTTCCGCGGTGATGTGGAGGACGCCGATGGCGTCGACCTGCAGACGTTCGTCGACGGTGGACGTCCAGGCGGGTCCCAGGAAGCGGCCGACCGTGGTGCCGGATTCGGTGCGGCGGGCGAAGGCCAGCGGCAGGATGCCGGGGAGTTCGAGATCGGTCTGGGGCAGGAACATCCGGCCCGTGGCGAGGTCGACGGGGTCGGTGCCGTCGGTGGTGCGCTCACCGTCGGGGCGGTTGTGGGTGCCGTCCGGGGTGTCGTCGAGCAGTCTGCGCAGCCGGGCGGCGTCGGCGGCTTCCTCGGCGATGCGGATGCCCTTCACCGCGGCGCCGCCTCCGCCGGTGGCGGCGGTCAGCGCGAGGTCGGGAATCAGCCGGCCGAAGCCCTCGGCGGGGTCCTTCATGAAGTCGCTGACCATCTGCTTGCCGGTGCCGACGGGGTCGTTGGCGGCAACGACCAGCCCGGCGGCCAGGCTGTTGAGGGACGTGGCGTACTCGGCCGGGTGCGTGAGGTTGTACGGGTCCATGGGATTGACGCTGCGGACGAAGTTCAGCAGCCCCGCGGTGCC
>NZ_JBEZJY010000093.1:0-16524 GCF_040651415.1 Streptomyces sp. NPDC048484 | reverse complement strand
TTCTTATCCCGATTGCTCGCCTGGATCCAAATTTTTGTGGCCACACTCTCCACGGAACGGCACCGTAGGTCAGCAGGCTCTGACCCACGACGTTGTGTGCAGCAGTCGTGCATAGATCTCCTGCGGAACATTGCAGATTTGCGATGTTATGCAGCCGCCGCGGCTCCGTGGGTCCTGCTGCTGGCTCTACAGCAGGATGCGCCGACCGGAAGGCGGCGAGCAGCAGCTGCCCGTCATGGCGCCGGTCGGGGCCGGCCTCCGACCCGTGCAGCAGCCTTGTGCTACGCGGGCCCATGTAAATGCTGCGCTGCAGCAACTACATCGCCCTGCCGCGATCCGACGACGACCACCAGGAGCAGCACCAGGTGACCTCTGACAGGCGATCTTGACCGATTGCCAAAAGATCTTGACGGCTCGGCGTCTTCCGCTCGGGTCATGCCCATGATCAGCGGAACTCCCAAGTCCCGGCGATGCGTCTCACCGGGTATGGAAACTGAACAGACGATCCGACGCGAAGCCGTCACCGGTGCTGCGGGATGTATGACAGCGGTGCTCGGCGCGCTGGCGGGCTTCGCGGTCTGGCTCCCGCACGGCCGGTGGGGCCTGTCCGGCAGTTTCGAGGGCGAGACCAACCCGGACGTGCTCTGGCTGGGCCTGCCGGTCCTGGTGTTCGGAGGGATCGCCGCCAGCCTGGCTGTTTTCGTCGCTCTACGGGGCCGATGGCGCAGCGCGCTCACACTGGCTATGGCCGTTGCGGGGCTCGCTGCCTTTGGGTACGGCTTCGATGTCCTGGCCGGCCCGCCGCACTGTGCGCCATCTTGCTGAGCTTGCTGTGCGAATAGCCGGGCGGCCGGATCACGATGCTGCGACTTCGCTACCCGACTTAAGTCGAGCTGTACCCGTACCTCCTCTGCTCTGCTCGGTCAAAGTCACCTGACAAACAGTCAAGGTCGCCTGACAGAGGACACCAGGTCCCCGCCGCAGGCCTTCGCCTCACACTTGACAGCCTCACAGCGCACCGTGTTCACCAGGGAAAACGGCGTGTGAGGCTCACATCAGCAGCCGGGCAGGAGTGAGCGTCGGCGGTCAGGGGACGGTGCCGTGCAGGGCGCGGCGGTCCCCGGATATGGCGTAGCGGCGGGCGGCGAGGCCGTTCGTGAGGGGCTCGCCGATCGCGTCGCACAGCGGGGCGAGGACGTCAGCCGCGGCCGGGTCGGACGGTAGGCCGGGGCGACTTCGAGCATCAGTTCCCCGATCCGGTGCGTGCTGGCGGTGAGGTCGTCGACGACGCGGCGGAGTTCGGCGAGTGCGGGATCCGTCGGCGGATCGGCGGGCGGCGGAGGCGGGGCGGTGCGGACGTCGCGGACGGCCTGGCGGACCATGGCGCGCACGGTCGGCTCATCGAGGGCCGTCAGGCCGCTGTGGGTGAGCGCGGCGAGTCGGCGAGTGATCACCGCCGCGACGACGTCCGTACGGCCGGAGACGGTGATCAAGGCGCGTTGGGAGAGGCCGTAGTCGAGCGCGGCCGCGGCGCCCGGGTTGCTGTCTCGCGTGCGAGACGTCCCGGGGCCGGCTGCGACCGCGTCGTGGATCGCGGCCAGGGCGCGGGCGACATCGAGCAGCCTGTACGCCTGGGCGCGGCTGATGCCGAACTCCGTGTCGCAGTACGACTCCCAGCTGCTGTAGCCGAGCGGTACCCAGACGCGGGCGGCGTGCGCGTCGCGGACCCGGGCGGCGAGCACCGCGACCGTACGCCGGACGTCGTCCATCGCGTCGCGCAGCCCGGCCGTCATCTCCCGGGCGCGGGCCGCGGTCAGCGGCGGCCGCGCCCGTTCGGCGCCGTGCTCCTGGTCCTCGTCGTGCTCGCCCACGACTCCATCGTCCTCCGCGCCGACGGGCCGGGCCAGGTGTGCGCGGATGTCCTCTGGCAGGTGTTCTTGACCGTTTGCCAGGCGAGTTCGACCGGCCGGGGGGCCTACAGGTCGGCGTCTGCTTGGCGGGCCCGCGCTCACTGTTCTTCGAAGTCTCCCCGGCCGATCTCCTGGCCTGTTAAGCGATCCCGGTTTCGAGAGCGGTGAACTTACCGTCGGGGTGCTTCAAGGAAGGGGTCGACGGTGCACACCTCGTTGAGCCAGGCCACGATGGCCCTCTCAACGTCCGTCTTCGTCGGGTTGGCCGGGTTCGGGCGGAGGTCAGGCACGGTCGTGCCCCCCTGAACCTGGCACCCAGTCGTAATCGGGTCAGGCTCGGCCTGGGCGGCCTGGGCGGCCTGGGCGCTGGCGACACCTACGGTCAGCATTCCGACGGCCAGAGCGCCGGCGGCTGCGGCCCGTGCAGCAAACCGCCAGGTGGTGCGGCTGATCATCATGAGATCCTCCATCTTGTCATTCCGTTCAACGGCGTCGGCTCCTGCTCGGCCTGCTAACAACGCAAGATCGCAAAAGGTCACCTCAGTCACTGTTGATCACCACGCGACGTCGCCTTCTGGCACTTAAAGAGCGCAGCCCAGCGGGGCACGAGGCAAGGCATGCCGACCCCGGTCGAACTCACCTGGCAAACGGTCAAGAACACCGGGCAGAGGACAGCGGAAGCGTGGCCGCGAGCTCCGTCTCACAGCCTCACAGGTCACCGCGTCTACCTGGGGAAACGCCCTGTGAGCCTTATAGACCTCACAGCGTGACACCGTGGGCGCGCGGGTCTGTCACAGGCCCGGAGCGACGCCGCCACAGGCCTGAGACTCGAAGTCCCGACAGTTCGGCCGGCACCCGAATGGCGGCGGTCAGCGTGGCTCGGGCGTGCCCGTGTCGTTGAGCATCGGGAAGCGACCACGACGTCGTCAGGTCACCGGCCGCGCTGTAGGCCCTGTGGTGGGGCGCTGACCGCCGTAGCAACGCGAACGAGGACCGATGCCGAAGAAGCCCGCCCACGACCCGACGCACGGCTACGACCACGACACGCGGACCGTGCGTGTCCACCACCATGATCTGGCGCGGCTGCTGCTGATGTTCCGCTCGCTGATGCGCGACCAGAAGCCGGGATCGTGGGATCACATGAGGGACTACGACCTGTCCTTCGAGCGCCTCGCGGACGCGGTCGATGCCAGCTCGCAGATCCGGTACGGCAAGCGCTGGACGGGGCCCGATCTGCGGATGCGCTGCACCACCACCGAGCTGGTCTACGACTGGCCGAACGGTGCCCCGTACGACGGGGAGGCGACCTTCACCTGGATGGTGCCGGGCTACGGCTCGCACGCCACCAAGGACGAACGCTTCCGGGGCGTCACGCACAAGGCGCTGTGCGGGTTCAGCTGGGCGAAGGGCGACAGGCCGCGCCGGGTGGAGGACCTGCCGGACTGTCCCGAGTGCCGGCGAGAGGTCCAGCTCGGTGCCGAACGGGCCCGCGGCCGCTGGTGACTACCGGTTGCCGCCCGGGTGGCAACCGGTGGATACGGCCGTGGCTACGATGCAAAACGCCCCGCCCCCCTGGCAGTTCAAGTGCCAGGGGGGCGGGGCGTTGTCACCGGGTGGGCTATCCGAGCCAGGTGATGGTGAGGACCGACAGGTGGCGCAGCGGCCGGTTCACCCAATAGGTGACGGAGAGCTGGCCGACGGAGGCGTGGCGGACGTCCTCGCCTTCGGGGTCGTCGGCGTTGAAGCCGGAACCCCCACGGGTCGGCCGCGGCTGCGTCCAGGACGTCCCACACGGTGTCTTCCGCGTGCCCGGGCAGGGTGTCGAGAACCTTGGCGGCCGGGGCGGAGAAGCGGACCGCGTAGGGCTGTCCGGTCACCGGCGCCTGCCGCGGAGCTCCGCCATGTCGATGAAGTCGCTGTCGTCGTAGCCGGAGGCGACGAACGCGTCGACCGCCGGGGCGGAGGCGATAAGGCCCTGCCACTCCTGGACGACCTCATACAGGGCGGCGAGGGAGAAGGTGCGGCGGGATTCCTCGAGGGCGGTCGCCCACTGCTGTTCGAAGGCCGGCACCCACTGCGGGGCGCGCCGGTCGGCGCGCAGCTGGGCGAGGAGTTCGGCCGGAGCTCCCGGGGCGGGGGCGTACGGCGGGAGGGGTGCGTGGTCGGGCTGCGCGCTCATCGGCTGGTCCTCCCGGCGGGTCGTACCGCCACGGTACGCGCGCCGGGAGGCCGTGGATGGGGGCATGGGACAGATCCCTCCTACTGGATCAGGCCGCTGGCGACAGCGTGGGGGCGTGAGGGGATGACTGCTGGGAGAGGAACTGGCCGTAGGCGGTTTCCGCGAACCACCAGGCGGCGGGTGAGTGTCGCTTCGTGCGCCACGGCCGCGGTTCCACCAGTGTCTCCAGGTGCCCGTCGGGGTGCTGGAGGGTGACGCCGATGCCGTAGTAGCCGAACTCCAGCAGTGTCTCCGGGTAGTTCACGCTGGGAGCCCTGGTGATGATCACCTGGCGCGGGCAGAACGTCGTGAACTTCTCTGCCGCGTCCCAGGCCAGTTGGGAGGCGCTCGCGGCCCGTACCGTGGCCAGCCGCACCCGGCACGGACGCGTGACGTGCCGGACGACCTGGCCGCCGGTGACGGTGCAGATCCCGGCGGGGGCCCCACGGACATAGGCGCGTTGGTGATCAGTGAGGGCCGCGAGCGGGACGGGCAGGCCATGGGGCAGCGCCATCAGCAAGTCCAGCTGCCTGTCATCGCCGCGGGCGGAATCGCCACTTCCGCCGACGTGACGGCCGCGCTGCGCGCCGGCGCGGTGGCCGCCATGGTCGGCACAGTTCTGCTGCGCACCCAGGAGAGCGGACCAACCGGGCTCAGGCCGCTGTTGCGGCCCCGGCTGCCTCCGACGGACGCAGCCAGGTCGGCTTGGAGCCACATGGGGCCTGGACGAACAGGCGGGGCTACGCCTGGAGCGTCTATCCATCCTTCGGCAATCGGCTCGTGGTCGCCCCTTGCGTGATCAGTGACGAGCCTCCATTATCAGGAATCCTGATACTTTAAGTTTGTAGCGATGGGACCCCAATCATGTCATTCAGGCTCAGAATCAAGGCCAGAGGGGTTCAGCTGTTGCTCGGCCGAGTGATGAGCCGCGTGCACAAGGATCTGCGCTTCACCGACATCCCGAAGCGCACGGAATCCATCCGGGTGGAGACCGGCGCCGGACCGGTGACCTGCACCATCTACCGCCCGTCGGCCTCCGCCGCAGCCCCTGTCCCCGTGTACGTCAACTTCCACGGCGGCGGGTTCGTGGTCGCCCGCCCCCAGCAGGACGACCACATCTGCCGCTACATAGCGGCCACTGCCGGCTGTGTGGTGATCAACGTGGACTACGCCGTCGCCCCGCAGCGGCCGTACCCTGTAGCCGTCACTCAGGCGTACGACGTCACCGCCTGGGTGGCCGAGAACGGCACCGCCAACAACTGGGACGGCTCGCGACTCGCCGTGGGCGGACACAGCGCCGGGGCCAACCTGACCGCTGCGGTCTGCCGCACAGCTCGGGACCGCGCCACCTTCACGCCTCGCCTCCAGATCATCGACTCAGCACCGCTCGACCAGCTCGCCGACCCGGCCACCAAGCAGTCACCCATCGCCAAGCCCCTGCTTACCCCTCAGCTCATGCGGGTCTTCACCGCCGCCTACGTCCCTGATCCCGGCGACCTCGCCCATCCGCTGGTGTCGCCCGGACTGGCCGACGACCTCGCCGGACTGCCCCCCGCGCTGGTCATCACCGCGGAGAACGACCGCCTGCGCGACGAGGGCGATGCCTACGCCAAGGCATTGGAGGCTGCCGGCGTTCCGGTCACCCACCGTTGCTTCGAGGGTGTCGACCACTACTTCACCCACACCGGACCGGTACCGGCCGGGAAGGGAGCCATCGATCTGATGGCCACCACCCTGCACACGGCACTCACCTCCTGACCGCCGACAGGGGCCAACAGTCCTTGTGACAACACGCTGCCTGTGTGACACCTGTCGTGCTTCGGCTCATGGCCGTGAGCCGAAGCACGACAGTTGTCACCGGTAGAGCTGATTGAGGTGATGTATGAGACCGGTCGAAGCAGCTTGATTGTCACCAGTTAGGCACGCGGCTTGTCACAGAGCCGCGTTCAGGGTCAATGAGGCCGATCAGGAAACGACCGCTCAGTATCTCCAGCTAGCGTTGATGGTGACGTTCTCGCCGGTGTTCTTGGTGACTCCGACGCACACGTCACGCCAGTCGAGCAGCCAGCCGCTGGAGTGGCAGCTCCCTTGCTGGAGGCCCAGTTCGCGGATGATCTCCGGACGGGACAGGCCGTCCTGGCTGGTGACCGTCGCGGCGCGCCAGCAGCCACCGGACCCGCAGCTGGTGCCCTCGTTGACCATGGTGATGCCTGGCGGCAAGGAGGGGAGGGCCTTGGACGGCGGGGCGTCCGAGCCCTCGCTGAGCATCAGCGCGTACAGGAGGCCGACCACGAGGGTGAGGGCGAACTGCATTCCCAGGAAGCCGGTCGCTCCGTTGCGGAGGGAGATCCATTTTGGGGAAGGGGGGTTCTCGTGCCGTCCTTCCAGTCTCACGCCACAGGCGACGAGCAGGGACGCGAAAACCGTGAACAGGAGATGGGCATCGGGCCTGGGGGCGTCGATCCAGCCCTGCTGGACGCCGATGAGCAGACTCGCTCCGGCGACCAGCATGCCGCCGATCGCGAAGCCGACGGGGCGGGTGCGGGCGATCATCATCCAGACGACGGCGGGCGCGACGGCGAAGAATATCCCCAGGACGATCAGCATGTACGGGGAGACGTGCCGCCCCGAGCACCCGGTTCCACACGGCCGGGGCTCACCTCAGCTTGATCTTTATCTTCCGACCTCGAACGGTGTCTCGAACTGGGTCGCTCACCTGGGAGTTCGCCGGACGTGAGGGCGGCCTTCGTCTGATCCTGTGTTCCGACCAAGGAATGCACATGACCACGACGAAGGCCACCAGGGGTGAGTCTGCTGCATCACGATGTCCGGCAGGGAGCGTTCGCGGAAGCGTCACGCTTCCCTACGTTGTTCTGCGGGACGCGGTGAGCCCTTCGTATGGTTGACCCGCCCAGGGGTGTCGCAGGGCCCCGGCGTTTGCCCGGGTCGCCCCGACCTGGGCTGGTTGATCATGCTGGCGTGCCCCGGAAGCAGGTGAACACGGCACCGGTGGATCATGGAGTCCTACCTTTCTTGATGTGGGTCTGAGCTGGTCATTCGTAAGATCAGCGGGGCCCAGGGGTTCCGGGTATGGCTGTCATGGAGTCGCCGCTGGATGGCTCAGAGAACTTGGCCGCCCGGAACCCCGCGACGACTCGACCGCTAATTGGGAGACGCGACGCGATCGCTTTGTAGGACAACGTCGGCGAGGTCGTCTGCTGGGTTGGTGTAACGACGAGCTGACGGAGGTGGCTGTGCCCGAGATCTGGGCCGGAGTGGACATCGGCAAGGAACATCACCACTTCGTGGTGATCGACGCGCAGGGCAAGCGGCTGCTGTCGCGTCGGATCCTGAACGACGAGGCTGAGTTGCTCCAGCTCATCGCTGACGTACTGGAGCTGTCGCGGGATGTGCTGTGGGCGGTGGACATCAGCCACGGCGGGGCCGCGCTCCTGCTTGGTCTGCTGGTCAGTCACGACCAGCACATCACCTACATCACCGGCCTGGCCATCCACCGTGCATCGGCCGGCTACCGGGGCCAGGCGAAGACCGACGCGAAGGACGCCTTCGTCATCGCCGACCAGGCCCGCATGCGCACCGACCTCGGTGTCCTGCGGCCCGGCGACGAGATATCGGTCGACCTGCGCACCCTGGTCACCCGCCGCACTGATCTGGTCTGCGACCGGACTCGGCAGATCAACCGCCTGCGCGCCCAACTCTTGTCAATCTTTCCTGCGTTGGAACGCTCGTTGGACCTGACGAAGAAGGGGCCGGTCCTGTTGCTGACCGGCTACCAGGCCCCGGCCGCGATCCGGCGCGCCGGCGCCTCCCGGATCGCGACATGGTTGAAAAACCGCAAGGTCCGCAACAGCGCGGCCCTGGCCCGGACCGTTGTGGAGGCCGCTGAGGCCCAGTTCACCGCACTGCCCGGCGAGAAACTCGCGGCCACCATGGTGGCCCGCCTGGCGAAAGGGGTGATGGCCCTCGATGAGGAGATCGCCGAGCTCGAAACCCTGATCGAGGCCCGGTTTCGCGAGCACCCGCACGCCGAGGTGATTCAGAGCCTGCCTGGCATGGGCACCATGCTGAGCGCGGAGTTCCTCGCTGCGACCGGCGGCGACATGGACACCTTCGGCACCGCCGACCGCCTGGCCGGCTACGCCGGCCTCGCACCCGTCCCCCGCGACTCCGGACGCGTCAGCGGCGGCAACCTCCACCGCCCACGCCGCTACCACCGCGGCCTGCTCCGGGCCTTCTACCTCTCGGCCTTCGCCAGCCTGCGGAACTGTCCCGCCTCGAAACAGTTCTATGAGCGCAAGCGGGCCGAGGGCAAGGGGCACAAACAGGCGCTGCTGGCACTCGCCCGCCGCCGGGCCAACGTCCTGTGGGCCATGATCCGCGACGGAGCGTGCTACCAAGCCACACCACCAGTCACTGCAGCGGCTTGACAACGGCATTGGGAAGTTTCTTCGCGCTGTGCCGGGACTGCTCCCGGTCTTACCGGGGCTCCGCAGGCCGATACCGCCAGTCCGGCGGCCGTCTTCACATTTTTTGCGGCATTGACATCCCGGTCGTGGACGGTGCCGCAGGCGGCGCACGTCCACTCCCGGATGTTGAGGGGCTTGGGTCCGTCTTTGACGCCGCAGGTGGAGCAGGTCTGGCTGGTCGGCTCGAACCGGCCGATCTTGACCAGGGTCCGCCCGTACCGCTTGGCCTTGTACTGGAGCATGTTGACGAACGACGACCATCCGGCGTCGTGCACGGACTTGGCCAGTCTGGTGCGCGCCAGCCCCGCCACCGCCAGGTCCTCCACGGCGATCCCTTGGTTCTCGGAGATCAGCTTGAAGTTCCCCCCGCGAACTGGACAGCGGGTGTTTACGCTGCCGGGACGAGGTTCTGCCTGAGCAAGGATCTCGTTTCGAGCGGGGTGACGTACCCGTAGTCGGGGTGCCGACGGAGCCGGCTGCGGTTGTACTCGACCTCGACGTAGCGGAAAACATCGGCCCGGGCGGCCTCGCGGGTCTCCCACATGGTCGTCCCGATCTCCGCTTTCAGGATGGCGAACCAGCTTTCCGCGGCGGCATTATCGTAACAAGAGCCGACGCGCCCCATCGACTGCCTCATGCGCAACTTGCGTATTTCACCGCGGAATTCGTCACTCGTGTACTCGCTGCCGCGATCCGTATGCATGACGCAACCCTGCTCCAGGCCGCCACGCCCGGCCGCCATCCGCAAGGCGGCGACCGGCAGCTCGGCGCGGTGATGGTCGGCCATCGCCCAGCCGACCACCTCCCGCGTCGCGAGATCGATACAGGTCGCCAGATACAACTTCCCTTCCAGCGTGTGGAGTTCAGTCATGTCGCCGACGAGCCGCATCCCGGGCCGGGGCGCGGTGAAGTCCCGGCCGATCAGGTCGAGCGCGAACACCGCCCGTTTCGCCTGCCGGGTCAGGCCCCGCCGCCGGCGGCGGGTGATCCCGACGATCCGGTGCTTGCGCATCAGCCGCTCGATCTTCTTGGAGTTCACCACCCGCCCGGCCCGCCGCAGGGCGGCATGGATCCGCGGGGCCCCGTAGGCACCCCGAGATCCGGCGTGAAGCACCCGGATCTCGCCCACCAGCACCTCCTCGGCCCGCTCCCGCACCGTCCGGGCCGGCCGTGACGCCCTGTGCGCGTAGTAGGTGGAACGGGGCACTCCCAGCACACGGCACAGAAACGCAACGCTGTGACCTGCAGGATTACCCTCCGATGCCTTCTCCGCATCGATGAAACGACACCGCGCCACAGTGTCTACCTCATCTTGTCCTGAGCGAAGAAGGCGGTCGCTGAGATGTGAATCCGAGAGTTCGTGGGCAGCGCGGATTCCAGCGGGATGGCAGACGGGTCCGGCTTCGGTGGATCAGGCCGGTGGTGCTGAGGCCGGTTCGATGGTGACGTCGTAGCCGAGTGCTTCGAGCTGGGCGATCCACACCGAGTCCGCCACATCGGTCTTGCGCCCCGGCACGTTCCGCAGATGCGCGGCGTTCACCAGCCAGCAGGTGAACCGGTCTTCCAGCGACGTGAACACCGGCTTCCAGTACACCCCGGTCGCCTCCATGCCGACCAGCTCGACGCTTTCGCAGGCCAGCCAGTCACTCAGCTCCGCCAGCGCCCGCATCGTGGTCCTAAACGTCCGGGTCTGCGTCGACCGCGAACCACGCCGCTTCCCCGGCGACCGCACCGTCGCCACCACCGTGTCCCGGTGCACGTCCAGTCCGGCGCACCGCTCGTACAACACCTGCATTGATGCCCCTCCTCCGTGACGGCGCGTCAAGGCGTGCCGTCCGGAAGGGGCCTACTGATCCAAAGAGTCTGAGATTCGCGCTCGCAGCAGCAGTCAACAATCCCTCAAGCCCCAGCGTCATACTTTTCCCCGGACTCGTGGATACCAAGCGCAACCGACGTCTGCCCGGACGGCACCCCACCAGCGTCGGGGCGGCGCGGCGGAGCACTCAACCCGCGTGAGGAAGCGAACTACCCACCGGCCGGGAGCCGTTGCCCGCTTCGGATTCTCATCCCGCCACGGTGGCGGCGCGCAGCGCAGTCATGGGTACTTTTCCCAGAACCTCGATCGTGGCCTCCTGCTCGCGAACCTTCCGCCGCAGCCGGACCAACTCCTCACGCTCCGCAGTGGTCAAAGCCCCGGCGGGCCCCTCACCGCGGTCGACCTTCGCCTGCTTCACCCACCCGCGCAGCCCTTCCGGACTCACGCCCAGATCGCGCGCGACCTCCGTGACCGTCTTCTCCGAGGACAACGCCAAGGCGACCGCGTCCCGCTTGAACTCGGCCGTGTACCGCTTACTCATGTTGCTCTTGCTGCTCACTACCTGTGACTGCTTCCTCCGGGACCATCCGTCCCAGTATCAAGCTGTCCGGCCGGCAGGGGGAACCTCAGCTTGGTGGAGAGCTGGTGGTGGAACTCGTGGCGGGCGTCGGCGACCTGGGCGTGGGCGCGGGCAACCCTGAGCCGGGCTTTTTCGCGGTTCTTGGAGCCTTTCTGTTTGCGGGAGAGTTCCCGCTGGGTCTTCTTCAGTTTCTTCTCCGCGCGACGCAGAAACCGCGGGGAGTCGATTTTCGTGCCGTCGGACAGGATTGCGAAGTGTGTCAGGCCGAGGTCGATACCGATGGTCTGGTCGGTGTCGGGCATCCGGGCCGTGTCGGCGGCGGGGTCGGTGTCGATGACGAAGGAGGCGAAGAACCGGCCGGCCGCGTCCTTGACGACGGTGACCGAAGTGGGGGTGGTGGGCAGGGTGCGGGACCACTTCACCTTCACCGCCCCGATCCTCGGCAGGTTCAGCCGGCCGTTGTCGGTGATCTTCCAGCGGGCGTTGGCGGTGAACCGGACCGACTGACGGGTGTCCTTGCGGGACTTGAAGCGGGGCGGGCCGATCCTGGGGCCTTTGCGGGTGCCTTTGAGGGAGGCGAAGAAGTTGCGGTACGCGTTCTCGGCGTCGCGCAGGGACTGCTGCAGGACGACCGCGGAAACCTCACCCAGCCAGGAGCGCGCGGTGGTCTGCTTCGCCTGGGTGATCAGACGGGTGGACAGCTCGGCGGCCGTCGGGAACGGCTGCTGGGCCTTGCGGGCGTCCTCACGGGCCCGCACCGCGTCGTTGAACACGACACGGGCGCACCCGAACGCCCGCGCCAACGCCCTCTGCTGGCCGGGGTCCGGGTACAACCGGAAGACGTACCTGAGCTGCATGCCGATCACACTAGACAGGTCGAACGCACACCGTCACGACGGAACATTCGTACGAACCCTCACTGCCCTCGCAGCGCCGTCCGGCTCCGCCGGAAGGACACCGCGACGTTCCGCGTCGCGACCATCAGATTCGCTTCACCACCGGGCTGAAGCCCGATGCACTGCGAATGAATCCGGTAGCCCTCCTCATGGTGGGCCGGCGCACCCCGCGCGTCGCCGCGCGGCTCCGCGATGAAGCGCAGCCCGGCCAGGATCAGCGCGTTCGCCCCGTCGAGACCGACCTGGCGGTGCCATTCGAGCACCGTACGCATCCGGGCCCCGGCCTCGTCGAGGAGCTCCTCGCGGCGCGCCGAGACCGAGCCCCGGCTCCGCGTTGATCTCACCGGCGCGGAAGCCGAGTTCGGCGGCGAGGCGGCGGGACCGCTCGTGGTACTCCCGCGCCCTGCCGGCGTCGCCGGTGAGCAGCGCCGTCCGCCCGAGCCCGGACAGCAGGTCCGCGGCCTGGGTGGAGATGCCGAACACCTCGGCGGTGTCCAGCCCGCCGTGTCGCAGCCGGGCCGCCCGATCGTAGTCGCCGTGGATCTCGGCGACCGACGCCAGCGGGTACACCGACCACAACTGCCCGCACGCGTCCCCGACTTCTCCGAAGAGCTCCGCGCTGCGTCCCGCGTCCGCCTTCGCACCGGATAGATCCCCCCCCGTAGCAGCCGCTGTACGGACCGGTCCGCCGGAGCGGCCGAATCTCCCCACCCGACTGACCGTCACGTCTGCCTCCACGCCCCGCGAACAGCCGGCACTGCACCGTGATCGGCACACCCTCGAAGGCGCGTCGCCATGAAACACCGGCCACGTCCGCGGCGACGGTGCCCTGCGACCGCAGCGGGGCGACTGCCACTGTCAGACCCAGGTGGCAGCATCACCGAAGTGAACGCCCTGAGGCATCCTCAACTCACCTCCGTCGCAAACGAAGAGGAGCATTCCCCTTGCGACTGCATCGCGTAGCGCCCGGCATCGCCGCGGGCATCCTTGCCCCGGCCCTCCTGCTCACCACCCCGTCCTTCGCCGCCACGGCGGCACCGACCGCGGTGACGGTGCCCGCGGTGTCCTCGTCCGCGGACGAGCCGGACGTCGACGACCTGAGGGTGGCCATAGTCCGGATCCTCGCCGACCTGGACAGCGGCCGGCGTGTGACACGAGAAGCCAACGCCCTCCTGGACGTCAACGACCCCGAGGCGATGCGCGCCTGGCTGGAGACCGGCTACCGCATCGCCCAGGCCGAGGACGACCGCGTCGCCATTGCCCGCATCCTCGCTGATTCGTCCATCAGCCCGGCCCTGCGCGCGGCAGCCAACGCCGCCCTGGACGACAACACACCCGAAGCACTGCGCCACTTCCTGGAAGTCGGCAGGTACCAGATCGCCTGACTGGCACGGCGTCGCACCACAGCGCGTCGCCCGGGTGGCACCCCCTGCCGCACGCCCGGTCGCCGGAACGCCGAGAAGCCGGGCGGGGCAGCCTGCACCTCTGTGTGCCGGCGGCCCCGCCCGGCAGGCCCTGTGTCGACTCGGCGCCCTCCGCAGAGCTCTGTGGCCTCGCAGCCCGGTGCGGCATGGGCCACTGACACCTCCGACAGCAGAAAGCACATTCTTCGATGACCACACAACCCCTACGCACCGAGCGCAGCGGTCCGCAGACCGCTTCCGTCGTGACCGACCTGCCGTTCAAGCCTCAGCTCGTCAAAGCGGTGTTCAGGGACGTGACCTCGTTGCACGTCTCCCGGTCGGCCGCGTGGGCCGCCGCGTCGGTGACGCGGACCGTGCTGACGGAGATCATCGAGGGCGCGAGAAGCGCGGCGGCCGAGGAGGTCAGGAAGAGGCTGATTCCCAAGGACCTCATCTCGGCGATCGACCGGAACGTCGAGGTGGAGGTGGGATCGGCGTGGTACCACCACAGCCCGACCTTCCACGGCCTGATGGGCGAGGTGCGCAACGCCGATGGTGCGCTCGTGTCTCTTCGTGAGCGCCGCGGGGCGCGTACACCGAGTGGTGTGGCTGGCGCCCACCGGTTCGAGGCCGGGGTGAGAAGGCTGCTGGGGAGCCGGGGGGTGAGGGCGGTCCCGGCGATGGTCCGCGACCTGGACGGAATCGCGAGCGTGTTCCTGACGGCCCTGGCCCGGGACGCAGCCAAGGTCGTCCGCGAGGGCGGGGTCAAGCGGTTCGGGACGGTCAGTCTGGTGGTGCCAGGCGAGCCAGCCCCGGGCCCGCTGCTCAAGGACCCCCTCCTCGCCCTGTCCACCCGTCGCGGGGACGGGCGGACTGTTGGCGGGGACGACGTCCTGGCCGCAGTCACGATGCAGCTGTTGGGCGATCTCAGACAACGCGCCGTCACCGAGGCAGTCGAGATGACACGGAACACGTCGGCCAACTGATCGGGCCCGCCCCTGCGCTCTGCCCACTGCGCACGGTTCCCGGAATCTGCCGCCCGCATTCGGCTCCGGTCGGCTCGCGAAAGCGGGCTCGTCGCATGGGCGCGGACCGCCGGCCGCAGGCACCCCACGGGGAAGACCTCCGAGAGATGTCGGGGGAGGTCGACCTGGACAGAGATGCTGTCGTGCAGTAGGGCTGGCGACGCTGTTTGGCGGGCGCGGCGGCTGCGGTGGAACTTGGCGTCGACGCGCCGTCCGGGCGGTACCTCTGGCGTTTCCGTCTCGACAGAGGTCGATAGCCCAGAGTCCGGCGATGAAGTGCCGTGGGTGGTCCGGGCCGAAGCGCGAGGGGCTCACACGCGGGCATGTGTGCGTTCGCTGCGCCGCGCGGTGTACCACGGCGGAGACTGTGCGCCCATGCGCCCTTTCTACCGCCCTTGGCCTCCGTGTTCGGCGGCCCTCCAATGGTCGGGCGGCGCCACTGCGAGAGGAGCCGAGAAGTGATCAACACCTCCGAGACCCTGGCCGTGCAGACGATCGAGAACTTCCTCACCATCGACGAGACCGCTCAGGTCACCAAGATTGTCGACGACCAGCTCGCCGCCACCGGCTGGGTGCCCGCCCGCCCCAGCGAGGGACTGACGCCGCCCGACGCCGCACAGGAGATCCTGACAGCCGCGATCGACCGGGCAGGACGCGACGGCGGCCAACAGCACGTCAGACCAGACGCCGGCGAACAGTCCGCACCGCCTCACGCCGCATTCACTGCAGGACCCTGAACTGACCGGGATGACCCGCCAACACTTCAGCGAGCTCATCGACGCGCTGACTCCCGCACTGGAGGTTCAACGCGAGCGAGTGCTCCGCACACGCCACGGTCACGAGCGCCTCGTCGCCCCCGGTACAGGTGCCAAAGCCAAGCTCACCCCAGCTGACCGGATCCTGGCCACCGTGCTCCACCTGCGCAAACTCGCCACCATGGAACTCCTCGGCCAGCTCTTCGGCGTCACCGCGATGACCATCAGCCGCGCCAAACAGGAGGTCCGCCCACTCCTGGAAGCGCACGGTTGCCACATCCATGCCTCAACCGCCCGCCTGCGTACACCAGCCGACGTCGCGGCGTTCCTCACTTCCGAACCCACCCAAACCAAGGTCAAAAAGACGAGTTAAAGATCTGCACGCCCTAACAGATCATTTCAGAATGACGTTCGGAGCCGTCGCAAGCAGATGGTGCTGCAGGCGAGTTGGAGCAGGCCGAGGTGGAGGTCGGCGCGTATCTCGTAGCGGGTCCGCAGCCGTTTGAACTGATGGAGCCAGGCGGTGCACAAGGTCCGCTCGACGACCCAACGGGTCTTTCCCAGGCCGGAGCCGTGGGCGGTGCCTCTGCGGGCGATCTTCGGTGTGATGCCGCGGGCCCGGAGGAGGCGGCGGTACTTGTCGTAGTCGTAGCCCCGGTCGGCGAACAGGCGCCTGGGCCGGTGACGGGGCGGCCACGGGTCCCGCGGATGTGCCGTATCGCGTCCAGCAGCGGCATCAACTGCGTGACGTCATGACGGTTTCCGCCGGTCAGGGACACGGCAAGGGGTGTGTTCCGTTCCGGTCGGTGATCAGGTGGTGCTTGCTTCCCGGACGGGCGCGGTCGACCGGCGAAGGTCCGGTGTGAGCCCCCTTTCAGGGCCCGCATGTTCACCGAGTCGATCTCACAGCGGGACCAGTCCAACTCGCCGCGTGCACCCAATTCGTCATTGAACGCTAGGAAATGATCTTGGTTCGAGGGGTCTCGGTTCGATCACGGCCGGGACGGCTGTGACGCTTGTTGCCTAGCGTCACGGCTTGTGACGGTTGAGTATCTTTCAGAAGACCAGATAGCCCGGTACGGACGCTTTGCTGGGGAGCCGTCGGCGCAGGAGCTGGAGGAGTTCTTCCGGCTGGACGCGGAGGCGTTGGAGCAGGCGGCGGCCAAGCGGCGGTCTCACAACCGGCTGGGCTTCGCGGTGCAGTGGGGCACCGTACGGATGCTGGGTACCTCCTTGTCGGCGCCGGCCGAAGTTCCGTCGGGAGTGGCCGAGTTCGTCGCGGGGCAGTTGGGGATCGAGGATCCGTCGTGCCTGAAGGTGTACCCGGAGCGGCTGCCGACTTAGAAGTCATCTCATTTGGTTAGTCTGCGGCAGCAGATGAGGGTGCAGGCGATGCTGGTGAAGGCGAGGAAGTGGTCGGCTTTGCGTTCGTAG